>JBITAC010000116.1:0-4167 GCA_044439905.1 Phycisphaerales bacterium JB063
GCGGATGACCTGCTCGTAGTCGAAGAGCGCCTTGTACTCGTTGCCGAGGGCGTACTTGGCGTCGCCCCGGAGTCGGAGTGCTTCGGCTCTGTACTGGCTGTTGGCGTAATCGTCGTTGTCGAGCCAGTCCTCGAGGATGCGTTTGGCCTTGGCGGGTTCTTCGCGCGCGATAAGTGATCGTGCCTCGTCGAGTTCGGCGCGGGCGGGGTCGACGGTTTCGCTGGCGGCTGCTTCCCAGCCGGCGTTCGGGTCGAGCGTGGCGCGTTTGGCCTGCGCGTGGGTGCTAGCGGCGATTGCGAGGGCGAGAGTGAGATGGGTGAGGCGTGGTCTGGTCACGCGATCATGGTAGCTCGATTGGGAAGCTGGGTAGGAAAAACGCCGCCAGCGCGTCCGGTCGAAGCCGGAGCGCGCTGGCGGTTAGTGGGTAGTGTCGAGCCAGCGGGCGCTATTGGCGCCGACGGCGGGCTCCCAATAGGCCTGCCCCGAGGAGTAGGCTGGCTGTGGTTGGTGCGGGGACGAAGGTGGCGTCGTAGTCGTAGGTGATCTCGATGCGGTTGACATCGGATCCGACGCTGAAGAGGTTGCCGGGCATGGCGTCGGTGCCGTCCCAGGTCGAGCCGATCCCGAGCGTGAACCCGAATGCGAGCGAGTTGAGCTGGACGTCGTCGTTGAAGAAGACGGCCCTGGCTTCGACCATGACGACGTCTTCGACGAACGGGCGGAACCCGATGGCGTCGGCGAAGGTCTGGTCGGCGGGGTCGGTGTGGGCGCCGATTTCCCAGCGGAGGAAGTTGAAGCCGTTGTTTGCGGCATCCTCCGAGATGAACGACGAGCCGTCGGACGTTGAGATATCGAAGCGGACGCGGCTGAAGATGCCTGCGTCGCCGGGGCGGTTGTCGTAGATCTCATCCCATCCGACGAGGATGTTGGCGCTTGGCGAGTTGTGGCTCGCGCCGGCAACGTGCGGGAAGTCGAGTGACCCCCGTTCGATGCTGGCCGGGCCCATGTCGCCGTTGAGCTGCTGCTCAACGCCACCATCGGTCGCCATGAAGATGAGGAATGACGCATCGTCCCCCGCTCCGATTACTGGTTCCTGCGGATCCGCGGCGGCGATTCCCGCGAAAGCGGAGACCGCGAGTCCGGCGGCGCTCATCAGAAGCGCACCGCGTACATGTGCCATCGTGCGTGGCATAGAGCATCTCTCCTGGCACACCGATCGCGCTCGGATTTCTCCAGCCGATTGCAATCAATGCTGTGTGTGCGACTGCCGCGGACCGCTTTCCACACGATCACCACGTCAGCCGGCTTCTCCTACCTCTCAGTGGTGAAGCTACAACGAGTTTGAGGGATGACCAGCCAAAGTGTAAAAAACGACTTGTATCTTCTGATGGGTTCAGGACTTTCCCTATCGCGTTGGAGTCATGCTTACCCAAACTGAAATAGGATCGGGCTGATGGAACTCACCGCCCTACGTCAGTTCGTGGTCATCGCGGAGTCGGAGCACATCACGCGTGCGGCGCAGCGGCTTGGGGTGTCCCAGCCGGCGTTGTCGGCGATGCTGAAGAAACTCGAGGCTGAGGTCGGGGCGCCGCTGCTCGATCGGACGGGCCGGGGTGTGTTGCTGACGGCTGCTGGGCGGGTCTTCCTGGAGCATGCGCAGGCCTCGGTGCGTCGGGCGGATGAGGCAGTGACTTCTGTTCGGGAATTGATTGGTCTTGAGTCCGGATCGATCCGGATCGGTGGCGGTGCGACTGCAGTGGCTCATCTGTTGCCGAGCGTGGTGTCGGCGGTTCGGCGGGCACATCCGGCGTTGCGGTTCTATGTGCGGGAGGCGGGTTCGCGGGCGGTGGCGGATGCGGTGTTGTCGGGCGAGCTGGACTTAGGCATTGTGACCACACCGATTACGGGGCCGGGGTCGGATGATCTGATGGCGGTGGCGGCGATCCAGGATGAGCTGATGCTGGTGGTGCCGAGCGATCACGAGCTAGCCGACCAGAGTTCGTACACCTGGTCAAGCATTTGTGAAGATCCGCTCGTGCTCTTTGAACACGGTTCGGCGGTGCGGAACATCATCGACCATGCCTCGCGAGATTCAGGGGTTTCCCTGAACGTGGTCATGGAGGTTCGATCGACAGAGACGATCGAGCGAATGGTAGAGGCGGGGATCGGGCCCGGGTTTATCAGCCGATTCGCGCTAGGGGACAAACGGGGGCTGATATGCAGAGACGGAAGACTCTTCCGCGAGTTGGCGGTCGTGCGCAGGCGCGACCGGGTACCCAGTGCCGCTTCGGCGGTCTTCGAGAAGGTGCTTATCGCGGAGCTCTCGGCGTACTCGCCGCAGTCGCTGCGGTGACGGCTTCGGGCGAGGAGCCGATGTCGGCGGCGCTGGAGGACGCAGAGAGCAGGGTGAGCCTGCTCAGTTCGGCGTCGGCTTTGTATTCGCCGCCGAAGGCGTCGGGTGTGTCGATCACGAGCGCGGACGGGAGCGCGGTGCTGAAGTTCACGGGTCAGTTCCAGTTCAGGCACGTGTACAACCACCGGGAGGGGAGTGTCGCGGACAACGACGACTTCGGGTTTGAGCATCGTCGGATCCGTCCCAAGGTTTCGGGCTCGGTGCTGGACGGGAAGGTGCCGTTCGCGTTCTTCGGTGAGTTTGCCCGGTCGGCGTCGTTCTCGCTTGTGGACGCGTGGGTTGGGTATGTGCCGGGCGAGGGTCAGCGTGTGAGGGTGGGCCAGTATGTGGCGCCGTTCTCGCGCGAGGAGATGGTGAGCAGCTCTCGCAGGCTTGCCAGCGACTACACGCTCTCGCACAACTACTTCACGCTCGAGCGGAGCCAGGGCATCGACTACAGGCACCGCGAGGGTGACTGGGGTTACCAGGTGATGCTGGGCGAGGGCGCGCGTGACAAGAACACGCCTTACACGATGGACGCGGACTTCGGGCTGACGGCCCGAGTGGAGCGGAAGTCGGAGGCGGGCTGGAAGCGGCACGACGACTTCGTGGGCTGGCGGGGCGAGGACCTGGCCTGGCTGGCGGGCGCGGCGGTGCACATCTCGGGCGGGCAGGTTGATGCCGACGGCGACACGATGACGGACGACGACTACAGCGACCTGCGCGGCACGGTGGACTTCGGCATCGAGGGCAACGGGTGGAACGCGTTCGCGGCGCTCTTCGGTCAGAGCTTTGATGTGGACAACGGTGAGTCGTTCACGGCCTTCGGCGCGACGGTGCAGGGCGGTGTGTTCGTGACCGATGACGTGGATGTGTTTGCGCAGTACGCGTGGGCCGACGACGATGCGGGGTTGGGGCAGCTCAACGTCGTGACGGTGGGCACGAACTACTACATCCACGGGCACGTGCTGAAGCTGACGGTGGACGCGAACATCGTGCTCGATCCGATCACGTCGACGTACAACAGCGGCTCGCGGGGATTCCTGGTGGACGCGGCGGGCGAGGACGGGCAGTTCGTGCTCCGCTCGCAGTTCCAGGCGTTGTTCTAAATCGGCAGCGTGTCAATGCGATGTGATGAGCCCCCTCGCTTGTGCGGGGGGCTTTTTTGTGCGCGGATCAGGCGAAGAGTTCTGGAGTAATGGCGCGTTCGAGTTCGAGGAGGCGTTGTTTGTTGTGCATGCCGCCGCCGAAGCCGGTGAGTGAGCCGTCGGCGCCGATGACGCGGTGGCAAGGGACGACGATGGGGACGCGGTTGGCGCCGTTTGCTCCCCCTACTGCTCTGGCGACTGAGCCGACGCGTTTGGCGAGTGTGTCGTAGCTGATGGTGGTGCCGAAGGGGATCTCGGTGAGGGCGTGCCAGACTTTCTGCTGGAAGGGTGTGCCGGGCAGGAGGAGGGGCAGGTCGAAGGCGGTGCGCTGATTTGCGAAGTACTCGTCGAGCTGGTGCTGGGTTTCGTCCAGCAGTTGGGTGGCGGGGGTTGCGGTTTCGAACTCGCCCTGTTCTTCGAGCGGGCAGGCGAGGAGGCGGGCGAGGTCGCTTTGGGCCTGGCTCAGGCGCGGGCGGGAGGTGAACTCGAGGAGGCAGAGGCTTGGCCCTTCATTAGGGTCGACCGGTTCTGTGACGCCTGCGAGGAGCGGGCCGACTGGCGATTCGATGGTTCGGGTGACGACGCGCAGGATGGGGCCGGTGCTAGGCATGGCAGATCATAACATTG
>JBITAC010000117.1:0-13648 GCA_044439905.1 Phycisphaerales bacterium JB063
GTCGCCGGCGGAGCCGGAGTCGTTTTCGTCGAGGACCAGCGGGCCGTAGTCGGCGACGACTTCGCCGTTGACGCGGTGGATGGCGCGTTGGTTGCCGTGGACCTCGATCTCGAAGGTGACCCACTGGTCGCCGCGGAGGGTGGGTCCGCCGAAGTCGACGACGTGCTGGGTGACGAGTTGGCCGTCGCGGTAGATGTGTGTGCCCGGGGAGCAGACGTTGCCGGTGGCGCGGTTGCCGTTGTCGGGCCCGCCGAGGAACTGGGCCTCGATGGAGGCGGGGAAGTCCTGGTCGAGGCCCATGGTGTCGGCGGGTTGGCCGTGGAACATGATGCCGTTGTTGCGCCAGGCCCAGCCGGGGCCGCCCTGGACCTGCTCGCCGACGAATCGGTACTCGAGGCGCATGATGTAGTGGGAGAACTCGTTGTCGCCGCCGTCGACGTTGGTGAAGAAGAGGTGGCCGAACTCGCCGTCGAAGCCGTCCCAGTTGGTGTAGTCGACGATGAGCTTGCCGTCCTCGACGCGGAAGGTGTCGTTGTAGTTGTCGCCCAGCTCGTAGCCGGAGAACTTGGGGGTCCAGCCGGTGAGGTCTTCGCCGTTGAACATGACGATCCAGCCGTCGTCGTCGGTGTCGCCGACGTTGAGGGCCTGGGTGTTGTCGTTGGCGGCTTTGGGGGCGGGGGTTTCATCGACCGCATGGCAGGCGCTGCCCACGAAGGCGGCGGAGAGGGCGAGCGGGGCGAGGGCGATGAGGGGGAGGCGGGTGGTCATGGGGTTTCTCTTGGGGTTGGTTTGTTGGCGGGTATGGCGGGTGTGGTGGGATCGGTGGGTATCGCTCGCAGACTCGCTCCACCCACCCTACGGTCCACCTACCCTACGGCATGCTTGTTCGATCCGCACCTTGGCGCTGCTTAGGTACGGCTTGAGAGTGACGTTGGGGGTAGGGGATATCGTACAGGACGTGTCCGGACAGAATGCGCAGCGATAGCCATATCCACGGAGGGAATCTGGGGGGTCGGTGGGTATCGCTCGGGGGCTCGCTCCACCCACCCGACGGGGGCAGGGGGGCGTTGTTATGCCGTGCCGGCGGAGGCGCCTTCGGGCTTGAAGTCGGCGGGGCGTGGTGTGCCGGTCCAGCAGAAGTAGAGGACGCGTTTGAGGTCGTCGAAGGCGAGCATGATGCAGGGCAGGACGACGAGGATCATGACGGTGGCGGAGAGGAGGCCGCCGGCGATGGAGATGCCCATGGGGATGAGGAAGCGTGCCTGGAAGGACTGTTCGGTGATGAGCGGGAGCAGGCCGAGCACGGTGGTGACGGTGGTGAGGAAGATTGCGCGGAGGCGTGCGCGTCCCGCGGCGACGAGCGCGTCGTAGACGGTGTCGCCGGCTTCGCGTCGTTGGTTGAAGAACTGGACCAGGATGAGCGAGTCGTTGACGACGATGCCCGAGAGCGCGACGAAGCCGATGAGAGAGAGGAAGGTGAGCTCGAAGCCCAGGAGGTAGTGCCCCCAGATGAGCCCGATGGTGGCGAAGGGGATGACGCACATGACGAGGATGGGCTGGAAGTAGGATTGGAAGAGCCAGGCGAGGATGACGTAGATCATCAGCAGCGCGAGGCCGAAGCCCAGGGGGAGGGTGGAGAACGCGTCGGCCATCTGTTCCTGCCGGCCCGCGAAGCCGACGGTGAGGCCGGGGTACTGGGCTTCGAGCTTGTCGAAGAGGTTGGGCAGGGGCTTGCCGTCGTCGCCGAGGATCGGGTTGCCTTCGCGATCGTGCGGGGCCTTGGTGAGCTCGGCCGTGATTTCCTCGGGGCTGGTGCCTTGCTCGACGCTGGCGGTGACGGTGACGGCCCGCTGCCCGTCGACGCGGTTGATGGAGGCGTAGGACGTGCCGTTTTGCAGGTCGACCAGTTCACGCATCGGGACGGGCACGCCCAGTGCGTTGATGAGCCAGGCGTTCTGGACCTGCACGAGCGACGCGCGGGTGTCCTGGTCGATGCGGACGCGGACGTCGATATCTTCCTCGCGGTCGGCGAAGGTGTGGGCATCGAGCCCGAAGAGGAAGCCGCGGAGTTGGCGGTTGACCTCGAGGTTGTTGAGCCCCATCGCCTGGGCGTCGGCGTTGACGCGGACCTGGATCTCCTGTCGGCCCTGGTTCGCGTCGTCGGCGATGTCGAAGAGCTGCGGGTAGCCCGCCAGCGCCTCGCGGACGTCGGCGGTGGCCTGACGCAGGACGTCGGGGTCGGTGCTGGACAGGCGGATCGTGATGTCGGGCCCGCCCGGTCCGCCGGCCATCTGCTCAAAGCTCATCCGCTCGATGTCGTCGGTCTTGCCCTGCAGCTCACGCCGGATGTTGTCGATCACGACGGGCGCGGGGGTCTCGCGGTCTTCGACGGGCTTGAGCTCGATGAACATCTGCGCGATGTGGGAGGACGCGCCGTTGGACTGCCCGGTCTCGATATCGCTGCTGGCGCCGACGACGGTCTCGACAAACTTGACCTCGGCCTGGGTGAGCACGGCGTGCTCGATGCGGTCGACGGCGTCCTGGGTCTGATCGATCGGCGTGCCGATGGGCATGCGGATGTTGACCATGACCGACTCGGCATCGTCGGAGGACATAAACACGAAGGCGACCCGTTTGCCCGCAACCAGGCCGAAGGAGATGAACAACGCCATGATGGCGACGCAGAGGGTGAGGTAGCGGAAGCGGAGCGCGACCCCGAGGAAGCGTGCAAACCCCGGGGCGATCTTGTCCATGATGAGCCGGTCGCGCCAGTCCTCGTACTTGCGTAGCAGTTGGCTGAGTTTGTTGGGCTTGGCCTTGTCGCGTTTGCTCAGTGAGTGGCCCATGTGGCTGGGGAGGATGAGCAGCGACTCGATGAGCGACATGGCGAGGGCGCAGGCGACGACCAGGGGGAGCGCGCCCAGCAGGGTGCCGATCTGCCCCTTGATAAAAGTGAGCGGGAGGAAGGCGACGATGGAGGTGAGGACGGTCGCGACGACGGGCCAGAAGACCTCGTTGGTGCCGTGGATGGAGGAGTCGGTGGGGGTCTCGCCCTGCTTGTCGTGGTGGGTCTGGATGTTTTCCGCGACGACGATGGCGTCGTCGACGAGCAGGCCCATGACGACGATGAGGCCGAACATCGTGAGGAGGTTGAGGGTGATGCCGAGGTAGCCCATGAGCAGGAGCGTGCCGCAGATCGCGGTGACGAGTCCTGCGCCGACCCAGAGCGCGACGCGCCAGTTGAGGAAGATGAGCAGTGTGCCAAAGACGAGGAACGCGCCGTAGATGGCGTTTCGTGTGAGCAGGTCGAGCCGGCCTTCGACGAAGCGTGCGAGGTCGGTGGCGGTGCCGATGGTGGCGTTGTCGGGGAGTGGTCGCGAGGGGTTGGCGCCTTTTTCCCAGGCGGTCTCGTAGTCGGATTGGTACTCGACGACGGGCTCGCCGGGGCGTGTCATGGCGCGGGCCATCTGCTTGCGGAGGCGTTCGGTCGCGGGGACGGTGTAGGGCCTGCCGCTTCGTCCGTCGGCATAGGCGCGGACCATGCGGGCGATGTGGACGATGTCCTGGTCGCCGGTCTTGAAGATGGTGATGTCGGCCGAGGGGTCGCCGCTGTAGGTGAGGTGGACGTCTTCGTCGATGAAGGACTCGCGGATGTGCGCGACGTCGCGGACGTGGATGGCCCGGCCCTGGTTATCGACGACGAGCGGGATGTCGCCGATGGCCTGGGCGCGTTCGTCTGTGCCCATCGTGCGGAGCGAGACGTTGCCGGTGTCGGTCTTGATCGTGCCGCCGGGGATGTCGGTCATCCAGCTTCGGATGGCGTCGGTGATGGTGGGCAGCGACAGGCCGTACTCGAGCATGGCGAGCTGGTCGACATCGACCTGGAGCTCGTAGTCGCGGACGCCGCCGATGAGCACTTCGCCCATGCCGGGCAGCTCGCGCAGGTCGTCGCGGACGGTGCGGATGGCCTGCTTGAGCACGGCCGGCTCCATGTCGCCATGGACGGCGAGGCGGATGACGGGCATGCGCGGCTCGATGAGCTGGCTGGTGATCTCGTCCGCCTCGTCGGGCAGGTCCTGCAAGCCGTCGATCGCACGCTCGACATCGTCCATCGCCGTCGCGACGTCCGCGCCTTCCTTGAAGCGGATGGTGATACCCCCGCCGCCCTCGGCCACGGTGGTGATCAGCTCGTCGATCGCCTCGATGTTGTCGAACGCGTCCTCGACTTTGATCGCCAACGACTCCTCGACCTCCTCGGGCGCTGCGCCGGGGTAGGGCAGGTTGACCACGGCGGTGTCGGCCTCGACCTCGGGGAAAAACTGCTTGCGCAGGTTGAGCCCCGACACGATGCCGGTAATCAGGATCGCGGCCATGAGCAGGTTGACCACGACGGGTTTACGGACGCCGAACGCCGCGATTCCCATGTTCATGGCCGGGCCTCGGGGGTGTTTGCGTCGGGGGCGGCCGCGTCTGATGCCGCGGTGTCGTCGGCGTCACGTGTCATGACGACGGGCTCGACGTGCTGGCCGTCCAGGATCGAGACCGACGCGTTGACGACGACCAATTCACCCTGGGCCAGCGGCGTGCTGAGGACGAGCCACTGGGTATCGGGCAGGCCGAGCTGGGGGAGCGGGCCTTCGTGCTCGTAGAGGACGGTGACTTCCCGGCTGGTGAGCTTGTTGTCGACGACCAGTCGGACCCGGCCGTCACGGATCGCGCGGGCGGGCACGACCCAGCGGGGCTGGCGGTCGTTGGTGGTGACGCTGGCCATGACAAACGCGCCCAGCGCGAGGCGCTGGACCCCGCCGCCCGAGGCGATCTGGCTGAGCGGGGTGTCGGGCTGTTCGAGCAGGGCGTAGGCGGTGAACGTGCGTGTGCCGGCGTCGTTGCTGCTGCCCAGGCGTTCGATCGTCGCTTCCCACGGCGGGCAGTCCGGCGGGAGGTGGCGGGTTGTCACCCGGACGCGGTTGCCCTTCTCGACGCCGTAGCGTGCGCTGGCGGGGAACTGCAGCGCGATCTCGACAAAACGCGGGTCGACGATGCGCGCGACCCGCGCGCCGGGCGCGAGGTTCTCGCCTTCTTCGACATCGAGCACTTCGATGATCCCGTCCATCGGGCTGGTGATCCTGCATCGGTCGATGTTGTTCTGGGCCGTGGCCTGCCGCGCGGTGAGGACCTGCCGCTGCGCCGTGAGCGCGGACCGGCGGGGGGTGAGCCCGTCGATGGCCTGCTGCGTCGCGAGGACCTGGCGTTTGGCGGCGAGCAGGGCACGCTGCGCACGGTCGACATCCTGCTGCACCGCGCGATCATTTTCGAGGTAGCCCACCTGCCGGTCGTACTCGTCTTGTGCGATGCGGACTTCTTCCTGTTCGATCGCGAGCTGCTCGTTGAGCCGGGCGGTATCCACTTCGATCTGCGCGAGCGAGGCGTCGGCCTCGGCGAGCTGGCCGGCGATGACCTCGAGCTCGTGCTGGAAGTCCGAGTCGTCGAGCTGCGCGATGAGCTGGCCTGTGCCGACCACATTGCCCACGTCGATGTCTTCGGGGATGGTGCGGACCGTCGTGCCCACCCGGGCGGGGACGTCGGCGTTGTCGCGCGGCATGGTCTCGCCATAGCCCGACCACTGCCGGGCGAGATCAATGGGCGTCGCACGCATCACCTGGATGTACACCGTGCGGTCGGCGGGGTCGGTCGTCTCGAGCTGCTTGGCGGAGCTCTCGAGGCCTTGGTAGACCGCGCTACCGATCATCAGGAACAGGAGTCCGAGAAAAACCCGGAAGAGCAAGGCGATCAGTTTGGGCGAAGGCCGTTTCATCGGTCGTCTCGTGGAGATCGGAGCCGTACAGCGTAACGCTTGCGTCCCCGTCCGTACAGCGTACTAAGCGGAGGGTTGGCGTCTTGGAAGGAGATTTTGGCGCCGCGCTGGATTCCGGGCCCGGATTGCGTACAGTAGGCGTTAGGCCTTTCTTCTGCCGATGAACATTTCAGTTCGTTCCTCTCTCGTTAGGGGTGGCACATGCCTGTTTCCGCCAGCAATACGCCTAATCCGTCCGAGCGATCGTACGCGGGGATGATCCCGCCGCGCGAGTCCGATGACCGCCGGGCCCTGCTGATCCACGCGTGGTCGCAGATGGCGCAGCAGCACTGGGACACGGCGCTCAACGACCTCGCCCAGCAGGAACGCCTGGGCCCCGCGGGACGCATGGCCCAGCGCACCGCGCTGAACATGCGCGCGATGCGCAAGCACCGCCCGGCCGTCTACCAACAGCTCTTCAAGCTCTTCCCCATCGACCTCCAGAACCGTCACTACCGCCCGGTCCGTGCGAAGGGCGGGTGGATGACCATCGTCGTCCGCACCATCGAAGGCGACCACCTGCTCAACCATGTCGAAGACCCTCACGCCGCGGCGCAGCGCGACGTCGCGAAGATGGCCGACCCCTTCAAGCACGACATCCCCCTCATGCTCTGCGGGCTGGCTGACGGCTACTTCTTCGAGGCCCTCGCCCGGCAGCCGCGCGCCCACGACGACGGCCGAGTCACCGCGCTCTACCTCGCCGAGCCCGAGCCCGACCTCCTGCTCGCCAACCTCGCACTCCACGATTTCAGCGGGAAAAACGGACCGATCGCGAGCCCCTGGGTCGAGTGGATCGTCGGCGCCAACTGGCACGACCAGTTCATCGTCCGCCTCGACCACAACTGGATGCTCCCCGTCCCTGGCCTCGTGCTGGGCAACAAGCAGATGCACGGCCCGGTCAAAGAAGCCCTCGCACGCATCAAAGCCCACCGCAAACAAAACGCCGCAACATCCCGCGATGCCAGTGTGCAGCACGACGCCTACGCGCAGCCCGCCAAGCTCGCCGCCAACCTCCGCGGGCAAAGCGGCAACCCGCCCAAGGCGCTGCTCATCGACTCGCGCTTCACACCGGCTGCGCCGGGCGCGATCGATCAGATTGACGACGGCTTTAATGACCTGGGCTGGGAGACGCATCGGCTGGTGGAAGAGGCACCGCACCACCGCATGTCGCCGCTCGCGGTCTGGCGCACACTCGGGCAGGTCAGGCCGGACCTCATCGTCGATATCGGCGGGCAGTGGGCCGACCGGCGGGATGTGATCGACCGCAGTCTCCCCGTGGTCCGCTGGCTCGCCGACGGCACCACGTCAAAGAAGCCCACCGCGGACCGAGCGGACCTGTCGCCGCGCGACTTTGTCCTCGCGCAGGTCAGCCCGCTCGCCGGCGGGCTCAAGGGCTACCCCGCCAGGCAGGTGCTGCCCATGCCCGGCGTCGTCTCGATCCAGGGCAACCTCCGCCAGACCGCCGCCGCCGACCCCGACAACGCGACCACCGACCTGCTCTACATTGGTGACCACGCCGGCGAGCCACGCGTGCTGCTCGAAGAAATCGCCCAGCGCCTCGCCAACCCCCGGATCCGTCAGCTCGCCCAGATCGTCGGCGAACAGATGCTCGACGACTACCGCGAGGGCAAGAACTACCCCACACGCTGGCACATCGACCAGATCGCCCGCCAATGCACCGCGCAGGTCAAAGGGCTCAAGCTCTCCGACAAGCTCTACCGCCAGCTCGCGAACATCATGTTCGCCCCGTTCAACGAAACGCTCTACCGCGAGCAGGCGCTGCGATGGGCCGCGCAGGTTGCGGACGAGCTCGGCCTCACCCTGGCGCTGCATGGCCGGGGGTGGAAACGCTGCGCCGACCTCGCGGCGTACGCGCACGGCCGACCGCCCAGCGAGCCGCACCGCGACCAGCTCACCGCCTCCGCGAGGATCAATCTGCACGTCGCCCCGACCTTCTGCCTCGACGAGAAGCTGATGCAGGGCCTCGCCGTCGGCGGGTTTTTCCTGGTCCGCGAACACCCCGCCGACACGCTGCTGCCCGAGATGGTCGGCTTCCTCGAAAACAACTGCGACCCCGCCGCGCAGAACGTCGGGCAGGCCCGATCGCTGTGCAACCCCAAGTACCTGCCCCAGCTCGAACGCCTCCTCGAACGCGCCCAGTGGATCACCGACATCGGCGACGGACTGGACCCCATCGCCTGCGTCCGCGCCTGCCTCCGAGGCGGCCTGCTCGACCGCCACCATGTCGCCCTGCCCCGACTCGACCAGGCGCAGTTCGGCGACGCGCAGCAGCTCAAGCAGCGCATCGAACGCTTCCTGAAGGCACCCGCGAAACGTCTCGACATCGTGCGCAAGCAACGCGCCGCGATCGAACACCGCCTGTCGTTCTCAAGCGGTCTGGCCCGAAGCATCACCCGCATCGCGGAACTCATCGAAGCCGAATGATCATCACCCCGGGCCCGGCCTGCTTGCTTCAGCAGGCAGGCATACCAAGTACGGCAGACCGCAATGTTTGCTCAAGGTGCGTTCTTGGTCACCCCGTCGTGCGGAGGCCGGCGGCGATGGCCTGGACGCTGAGGCGGAGGAGGTCGCCCTGGGGGTCGCGGCCGCGTCGCATGAGCTCGACCTGGATGAGGTTGAGCGGGTCGATGTAGGGGTTGCGGACGCGGATGGAGCGCTGGAGCCAGGCGATGCCGTCGAGGAGTTCGTCGTGGCCGGTGAGTGCGAGGACCGCGTTGCGCGTGGTTTCGAACTCGGCGCGGACGGTGTCGTAGAGCCGCATGCCATCGGCGTTGGGGTCGCCCTGCGCAGCGAGCGCGGCGTAGTGCCGGCCGATCGCCATATCGCATTTGGCCAGCGCGAGCTCGGCGTTGTGGATCATCCCGCGGAACATCGGCCAGCCGAGGTACATCGCGCGCTGCAGCCCGGGGTCGATCGTGGCGAGCCCCGTGCCCAGCCCGTACCAGGCGGTGAGCAGGTGGCGGTTTTGTGTCCAGGCGAAGGTGTAGGGGATCGCGCGGAGGTTGGCGAGCTCGCGTGCGCCGCGGCGTCGGCTGGGGCGCGAGCCGATGGGGAGGGTCTCGATGGTATTGATCGGCGTCGCACGGTCGAAGTAGGCGAGGAAGGCGTCGTCGTCGCGCAGCGCGCGGTACTTGTCGATCGAGGCCTGGGTCGCGCCGTTGAGCGCCTCGGACCAGTCGTCGGCCACCCGCTCGCGCTGGTCGGTGGAGACCAGCAGCGTGGCCCAGCAGACCTGCTCGACGTGGCGGTAGGCGATCTCGGGGTCGTCGTAGCGCTCGGCCAGGACTTCGCCCTGCTCGGTGATGCGGATGCGGTGGTTGACCGACTCGGGCGGGAGGGACATGACCCCGCGTGCTGCGGGCCCGCCGCCTCGGCCCAGCGAGCCGCCCCGGCCGTGGAAGAGGACGAGCCCGACGCCGTGGTTTTGGGCGGTGATGGCGAGCTTGCTCTGTGCGTCGTAGAGGCGCCAGTTGGAGGCGAGGAACCCGCCGTCTTTGCACGAGTCCGAGTAGCCGACCATGCAGGTCTGTGTGCCGCCGGTGGCGTCGACGTGGGCGCGGTAGGGGGCGCACTTGAGCAGGTCGTCGAGCGTGTCGTCGGCGTTGCGGAGGTCGTCGATGGTCTCGAACAGCGGCACGGCAGGGAGCACGGCCAGGGGCTTTTCGATCCCGAGGATGCCGGCGGCGAGTCGGCCCAGGTAGAGCATCGCGAGGACGTCGCTTGGCGTGTGGGTCATCGAGACGATGAGCTCACCCATCGCGTCCTGGCCGTAGTGTTTCGCGGTGTGCTGGAGGAGGACGAAGAGGTTGACGGTGTTGCGGGTGGGCTCGGAGAGGGCGTCGATGTCGAGCGTCTTGGCGGCGTCGGCGTCGATCGGCGCGGTGAGTAGGGCCTGGCGTTCCTGCTCGTCCATGTCGGCGTAGGCGGTACCCGGCGTGAGGTGGTCGAGCGTCTCGGCGATGGCGTTGTGGAGCTGGCGTGAGTCTTCGCGGATGTCGAGCCGGGCGAAGTGGAGGCCGAAGACCTCGGCGCGGTCGATCCAGTCGCGGATCGCGCCGTTGGCCAGGGCGTGGTGGCCGTTGTCGCGGAGACTGCTGGCGATGGTGCGGAGGTCGGCGAGCAGGGCGTCGGCGTTCGCGTAGCCGGCCTCGGGCCCGCCCTCGACGGGGTCGGAGGTGGCGCTGATGGCGAGGCGTGCGTAGATGATGCGGAGCGCCTGGCGGTAGCGCTCGCGCGGGTGGGCGGCGCCGACGGCCTGGGCGGTCTCGGGCCAGCGCTGCGCGTTGTCGATCATCCGCGACAGCGCGGGGCTGACGGGGTGGTGTTTCTCCGACATGCTCAGCGTCTGCTCGAGTGCGAGGCACTGGGCCATGTGCTTGCCGATGATCGCTTCGCGGAGTTTGACGAGGGTCGCGCGGGTGACCTCGGGCGTGACGTACGGGTTGCCGTCACGGTCCCCGCCGATCCATGTGCCAAAGCGGACGACGCGGCGGAGGTCGTTGAAACGCTCGGCCTCGCCGGGGTAGGCCCGCTCGAGCGCGGTGCGGACCCCGCGCATCAGCCAGGGCACGACCTGCCACAGCGAGTCGGCGACGAAGAGTGAACGGTCGACCTCCTCGAGCACCGTCGGTCGACTCGGCCGGAGCGTCTCAGTTTCCCAGAGGCAGTCGAGGTCGGCCTTGATCCGGCGGAGCGTCTGGTCCTGCTCACGCGGCAGCGCGTCGGGCAGGTTCACATCGACCAGGTCCTTACGCAGACGACCCAGCGTGTTGCGGATCGTCCGGCGTTTGGCCTCGGTCGGGTGGGCGGTAAAGACGAGGTCGACCTCGAGCCGCTGGAGCTGCTCGAATACCTCGGCGGCGCTGAGCCCGCGGTCGGCGAGCTGCTGGATCGCATCACCCAGCGACTGGCCCAGGGCCTTGGGGGCGCTCGCACGCTCGCGCGCCCGCAGGACACGCACGCGGTGGCGGTCCTCGGCCAGGTTCGCGAGGTCGAAGAAGCACGCCAAGGCACGCATCAGTTCGCCCAGCTGCTCGTCTTTGAGCGAGGCGATGCGCTGGGTCAGGGCCTGGTCGGCAGAGGCGTCCCCTTCCCGGCGTTTTTTCGCCAGGGCGCGGACCTCCTCAACCAGGTCGAAGAGCCCTTCGCTGCCGTGCTGCTGGAGGACTTTGCCCAGCTCTTCGCCGAGCATACGGACATCGCGTCGCAGGAGGAAGTCCGCGGGCTTGGGCTGGGTCGGGGCGTCGGATGCGGGGGGCGGGTGCGCGCTCATGTCGATAGCCGCGGATGAAGCGCGGTCGTCTGCTTGGAGTGTCTTGCGATCTCAGCCGCAGTCCACTTCGTGCAGCTGGCCAGTCTCCACATCATAAGTGAAGCCGCGGAGCAGCGTATCGTGCGGGATCCACGGGTGTTCCCGGAGGCGTTGGACCTGGTCGCGGACGTGGCCGTTGAGCTCGGTGAAGGCGTGGAAGTCGGGTGGCGCGGCGTCGGCGTGGCCGTACTTCGAGGCGAGGTCTTCGCGCAGGCCGTGGTCGGTACACCCCATCATGCCGCAGCCGGTGTGGTTGATGACCATGATCTCGCGGGTGCCCAGGACGTTGGTGGAGACGATGGCGGAGCGGAGGACGTCGTCGGTGACGGTGCCGCCTGCGTTTCGGAGGATGTGTGCGTCGCCGTAGTGCAGGCCGAGCGCGCGTTCGATGTTGATGCGTGCGTCCATGCAGGCGATGACGAGGAGTTTGCGTCGCGGGGGGGCGGAGAGGGTTTCGCCGGAGAAGGTCTCGACGAAGCGAGCGTTGTGCGCGAGGACCTGGTCAATGGTGGAAGGTTCGGTGTTGAGCATGGTGGGCGGTCCCGGGGCGGGCTTTGGGGGGCTGGATCGGGGGCTTGATATACGAACTTTACTTCGCATGTCTGGGTGCGTCAATGCGGGTGTCGTCTACCGGTCGGGTGCGGGCTGGCTAGGTGGAAGCGCGGCGGGCGGTGCGAACCATGTCGAGCAGGTCGCGGACGCGGCGGTGGCCTTCGACGGGGTGTCGGAGGGAGCGGCCCTCAGAGATGCGGTAGCGGTTGCGTCGGCCTTCGCGGGTGCGGGTGAGCACGCCGGCCTGCTCGAGCTCGGCGACGATCTTCTGCACCGCACGCTCGGTGATGCCCACCCGCTGGGCGACTTCGCGCAGCAGCAGGTCGGGCTCGGTCGCCAGGAGGATCAGGACATGCGAGTGGTTGGTCAGGAACGTCCACGACGCGGGCTTCTCGTTGGGGCCAGCTTTCGCCATGGGCATAGCGTAAACGCGGGGGCGTTCCCCGGCCAACGCCGGCTAATCCCGGTCCAGCCGGCCCCGGGGCGCAAGCCGGGCACGCGCCTCGACCGCGTCGCGGATCGCCTCGTGCGGCGTGCGCGCCAGCGCGGTGAGGTGGCCCATCTTCCGGCCCGGCCGGGGCTGCGCCTTGCCATAGAGGTGCAGGTGCAGCGCCGGGTTGTCCTGAACAATCGGCCACTCGGGGTCCGCCTGGGTGCCGTCGGGCCCGGGGGTCGGCCAGAGATCACCCAGCAGGTTCACCATCGCCGCGGGCTGCCTGAGCTCGATCGCTTCGGGCGGCCGGCCCGTGACACAGCGGACCTGCTGGTCGAACTGCGACGCGGTGAATGCGTCGATCGTCAGGTGCCCCGAGTTGTGCGGGCGGGGGGCGAGCTCGTTGACCAGCATGGTGCCCTGGCGTGTCTGGAAAAACTCGACGCACAGCACGCCGACCACGTCCAGCGCCGTCATCACTTTCGTGGCGATCTCGACGGCACGCGACTCAACGTCTAAGGGTGCGCCGCTGGGGACGACGGAGATGTCGAGGATGTGGTTGCGGTGCGAGTTGGCGATCGGGCCGTAGCACACGACCTCGCCGTTCACACCACGGGCCGCGACGATCGAGACCTCCTGCTCAAAGTCGATAAACCCCTCGAGCACGCAGGGCTGCCGGCCCAGGTCCTCCCACGCGTAGACGAGCTCGGCGTCGTCGCCGTTGTGCAGGACACGCTGGCCTTTGCCGTCGTACCCGCCGCCCGCCGTCTTGAGCACGGCCGGGACGCCGATGCGTTGGGCCGCGTCCCTAAGCTCGTCGAGCGACTGAACCGGGGCAAACGGCCCAACAGGGATGTCGTTTTCAGAGAGAAACGTCTTCTCACGGATACGGTCCTGCGCGACATGCAGGACGTGCTGCCCCGGGCGGACGGGCACATGCTTCGCGCACGCCGCGGCGGTCTCGGCCGGGACGTTCTCGAACTCGTAGGTCACGACCGACACGGACTGCGCGAAACGCTCGACCGCGGCGAGGTCGTCGTAGGGCGCGATGGTTTTTTCGTCACACGCCAGCGTCGCCGGCTCGCCGTCACCGGGGCAGAAGACGTGCGTGCGGTAGCCCGCGCGTTGCGCGGCGTGGCAGAACATCTGCCCGAGCTGGCCACCGCCGAGCATACCGAGGGTGTTGCCGGGCGAGTTTGTGATTTTTTGATCGCGTGAAGTTGGCATCTGTGGCGGTAGTTTATCGTGCCTGTGTCATCGAGTGATGCGCAGCAAACGGCCACGTGGAAGCATGTCCCAGGTTCGCGTGACTGAACTGATTTTTCAACTGGTCCCTAAAGCACCGCCGGCTGGTCGACATCGCTGTGGTACTTGAGCACCTGGTCGATGCCGTTGTGCTCGTCGCAGAGGACGACGTTGGCGGCGTGGGTTTCGCACTCCTGCTCGGTGAGCATGCCGTAGGTCAGGATGATGACCT
>JBITAC010000118.1:0-11557 GCA_044439905.1 Phycisphaerales bacterium JB063
GGGCTGGCGTGATTATCTCACCCACGCGACGACGCGCGTTGCCGAGCAAACCCCGGCCGACGGCTTCTACATCGATCAATTCGGTTTCGGGTATCAGTACGCCTGCCACGATCCGACCCATGGCCATGACGTGCCCAGCAACCAGCCCCGTGCCGAAGCGATGCTGATCCGGCAAGTCCGTGAGGCGCTCGACCCCGATCGAATCCTCTACACCGAGCAGACCCCCGTCGACGTTGCAACACAGTACCAGGACGCCAGCTTCAGCTATGCGATGCTTCATGCCCGCCACCCCGGATGCCCGTCTCGCACCAACCTGACCCGTTTCGCCTTCCCCGACTTCAAAACCATCCAGATCCTGCGCGGCGACGGCCCGATCGGTGATGATGTGGAAGGCGTTCACCTAGTTTTCTACCAAGGGGATGGCCTGTGGCTCGTCGGGCCCAGCGACAACACCCGCTGGTACTCCCCCGAGGTGCTCGAGGCGATTCGCAAGACCCGGCAGCTGCGTGAAACCTATCTGGCTGCGCTGACTTCCGATGATGCGACGCCGTTGGTACCGACGCTACTCGAGCGGGTTTACGCCAACCGATTTGCAGGGCCGGCGCAGACCGTATGGACACTCTACAACGCCGCTCCAGTCCCAGTCGATGAGCCAACGCTTCGGGTTGCGCACGTCGAAGGCGCGGTCTACTTCGATGCATGGAACGGGCGGGAGATCCAGCCCGTCGTCGAAGGCGGGACAGCGACGCTGGCGGTGCAGATCGACCCGCACGGCGTCGGTTGTGTCGTACGCACTTTGCCTGCGGAATAGAGCGCATCGACTCCGATCGCGACAGGCCGGGCCGATCGGGCAAACTTGTTGTAATGGAAACCCTGAATTTTGCGGCAATATGCCCAAAACGCGCTGTAGCGTGTTGGGCAGTTTCTATACTTCGCCCAACGCCGCCACCCACGCTATCCCAGTGCATCCGTGGCCCTAGGGGGGGCCGCGGATGCAGGGGTGGCCGGCTTCTTTATCACAACGCAAAGACGCAGCCATGCTTTCGCAGGGCTCTATGTGCGATGCAGCGGTTCGCGAGCGGCACTTGCCCCCACGTAGCCCGCGGGCTCCGCGCTACTCCGCCTTCGTCCCGTCTTCCTCGCTCGGGCCTTCGGGCTTATCTTTGCCGGGGATGGCGGCGGGGAGGTAGCGTTCGCGGAGCTGCTTGATTTCCTGAGGCAGGCCGATGAAGGTGAGGCGGTCGTCCTGCTGGATGATCGTTGCGCCGTGTGGGGGGAGTGTTTGGCCGTGGCGGTGGAGCAGCGCGGCGAGTGTCTTGCCCGGGAGGTCGAGGTCTGCAACGCGTTGGCCGATGAGCGGCTCGGTGGATGTGCCGGGCCGGGCGGTCAGGCCGAGGAAACGCTCGTCGCGTAGGAGGATTTCTTTGAGCTCTTGCTCGCCGCCCGCGCGTTTCCAAGCGTTGAGGAAGTCGTCCTGCTCGATGCGGCCGGCGATGTGGGCGAGGATGCGCAGGTGCATGCCCGGGTCGCCCTCGGGGCTGACCAGGAAGAACAGAGCGTAGACGGTCTGGGGCTTGAGCTTGGGCGGGTCGCCCGCCTGGTCCGGGCCCCGGTCGTGCTCGGCGTTGGGGGGCTCGGCCAGTCGGCCGGCGATGCCGTGGGGCACGCGGACCATCGCCATGCACGCGGTGGGCACATCGTCGGAGCGGAAGTGGGGGAGCATCGCGCCGCGGGCGACGGGCGCGTTGCCGTGCAGTGCCGACTCGGTAAAGCGTTCTTTGATTTCCTCGGCCGAGAGCCCGAGCCGGGGGGCGAGTGCGTCCGCGACCTGTTCAAGCACGTAGAGCATCGACTTGTCGCCCTCGACATCGATCACCGCGGCCCGCGCGACCAAGTCGTCGAGCGGGTCCGAGTCGCGTGCGCCCTTCTCCTTGAGGATCTGTCGGAACTCGGCGTCCAGCGGGTCGTGCTGCTTCTCGCCCAGCACGCGGAACCAGTGGTAGATCGCGCCGTCGCGCACTACATGTTTGCGTGCGCGGTAGAAATACCAAAGCAGGCCCACCGCGATCACCGCGAGGGTGAAGAGGATGGCCATCTCGCCCATCTCGATGATGAGGATCAGCGAGATCAGCAGCCCCGCGATCTGTGTCCACGGGTACAGCGGCGAGCGGAAGCCGGGGTCGTAGCTCGCCAGCCGGCTTTCGCGCATGATGATGACCGAGATGTTGATGATGCCGAAGACCAGGAGGTTGAACGCCGACGCCAGCTTCGCGACGCCCTCGGCCGAGAGGACGATGATGAAGAAGATCATCAGCGCGGATGTTGCAAGGATGCCCCACGTCGGCGTGCCGAACTTCCCGATCTCGCCGAACCGGGGCGACACGAGCTTGTCCCGCGCCATCGCGAAGGGGTACCGGCTAGCCGCCAGGATCCCCGCGTTGCCCGTCGAGGCAAACGCCGCGAGCGCCGCGACCACAATCATCACCAGCCCCAACGGGTAGGGCAGCCAGTCGAAGAATGCCTCCGCCGCCGTCGCGACCGGCGTCAGGTCGCTGCGAAGCGCCTGCGGGTTGAGCACCGCGACCATGATAAACACGCCCACGACGTACACCACCGTCGCGGTGATCAGCGACAGGAACATGCCCAGCGGCAGATTGCGGTCGGGCTGCTTGACCTCCTCGCTCACGCTCGCGACCTTCGTGAGCCCGGCGTACGACACAAACACCAGGCCGATCGTCGACGCCAGCCCGCCCCAGCCGTTCTTCTGATGCAGGAAGGGCGAGTACTGCCGGGCGAGTTCGCCCTCGGGCTGCTTGACCGCGACGTACCACAGCCCCTGCACCACGAAAAACACCAGCACCGCCAGCAGCGTCACCACCAGGATCCCCTGCAGCCGGGTCGTCTCCTTCGCGCCGAACAGGTTGACGACCATAAACGCCAGCGTCAGCACCACCGCCAGCCCCTTGATCGTCCACAGCGCCGCGGTCTCGTTGCCCGGCATCAGGTCCTGCACATACGGCGTGATCGCCAGGTACGCCCCCATCCCCAGCAGCGCAAAACCCGATTTCAGCGCCAGCGCCAGCCATGTCCCCAGCCCGCCCACTGTGCCAAACATCGGGCCCAGCGACCGGTCAATGAAGTAGTACGTCCCCCCCGCACGCGGCAGGGCGGTCGAGAGCTCGGCCATGCTCAGCATCGCGGGAATCATCAAAAAACCCGCCAGCAGGTACGCCAGCACCGTCGAAGGCCCCGCATACGCCGTCGCCAAGCCCGGCAGCAGGAAGAACCCACTGCTGAACATGGCGCCGGTGCTGATGACGTAGACATCAAACAGCCCGAGTTCTTTTTTTAGCGTGCTGCCCCCGGATGAGCCGCTGGCCCCAGACCCGCCTCCAGTCGCTGGGCCGGGCCCGTCACCGCCTTGTTTTGAGAAGTCTGTCATGGCTGTCAGTGGCAGAGTTTAGCCAGATTTTCATCGCCCACACGGGGATCACCGCACGGGTTGACCGATATTGATAAATCATTATCATTTGCACGCGGTCGTCGTCATCCCCGCCTTATGACTCCGCCCACGGTCAGGGTGGGGCTCGCGACGGCCGCCCACAAACCGGCCCAACGGCCAACCGGAGTTCGATGTGTGAGACCCCGGTCGATTCTTCCGCCTTGTCTGCACCGGTCGCGAGTACTGGTTGCGCCGAGGTTGCCCGCCCCCACCCACCCGGAGTACCCCGTGTCATGAAGGCCCAGCACCGCACCGCTGAGGCCATCCAACGTCAGTGTCCCCCGGCGCGAAGCGCTCTGTTTCATTCAAACCAACCAATCCAACTTGGAGAAAAAGATGACTTTCAGACCCTCACATCTATGCAACCTCGGCCTTACGGCCGGGCTATTGGCACTGGCCCAGTCGGCCGATGCCGTGCCGCTCTATGCGAGTGGGCAACTACTGATCCCCGGGGACCCGGGCATCCCATTTGGCGAACCCGGGCATGACGACAGCCGGGAGAACTACGTGTTCGAGATCGACTCGGTCACCGGCGTCGCCACGCCGATCAGCCCTGTGACCTCGGGCCTGCCTGCGGGGCTGGGCGGCTTCGGGGGGACGCTCTACGGCTGGTCGGGCAATACGCTCCAGATCGTTGACCCTATCACCGGCATTACGACTGCCGCCGGCACGGCGACCGCGTACAGCGCGACCGGGTTCGATGTCTCGGCAAGCGGCGTCGGGTATGGCATCACCAATAGCGACGACCAACTCTTCAGCGTTGACCTGGTCAGCGGCAACGCCACGGCGGTTGGCGCGGCCGGCTTGGTCAACAACGCCCTCGCAGATGCCGGTGTAACCGACGCCGACGCCTTCATCATCTCCCTGGCCAGTGTCGGGGGTGACCTCTACGGCCTCGACCTCTCGACCAACTCACTTGTCTCGATCGACCCGGCCACGGGAACCGCACAGGTCGTCGGTGGGCTCGGGTCGCTCGACACCGTCGGCGGGGGTGTATTCAGCGGCTACTCCGCATTGACCGGTGTCGACGAAGACAGCGACGGCCAGTTCGACGCGCTCTTTGGGGCGGTCAACTTCGTCAACCCCGATGGGCCCGAGGGCAGTGTCCGCCTCGGCGGCGTCGCCCGCTTCGACCTCGGCGATGGCACCTGGGACCTGGTCGGGCTCAACGAGCAGGTGATTTTCTTCGGTATGGCCAGCCAGCCCGTCCCTGAACCTTCCTCGCTCGCGTTGCTTGGTATCGCGGGCGCGTGCCTCCTCCGAAGGCGGCGACACTAAGCCGGATTCGCCTCCGTCGGCGCACCGCCGGCGGGGGCTTTTTCTCCAAGAGACTTCCGCCCCACGCTAGACCCCAACCTCTAAGCCACGCCCGATCAACAACAGAAAGGCCCACACGTGATCCGAAAAGACAACTCCAAGCTCCCCGTCACGGTATTGTCGGGCTTTCTAGGCGCGGGCAAGACGACACTGCTCAACCACGTACTCAACAACCGTGAGGGGCTGCGTGTCGCGGTCATCGTCAACGATATGTCCGAGGTCAATATCGACGCCTCGCTGGTTCGCGACGGCGGGGCGACGCTCTCACGGACCGAAGAAAAGATGGTCGAGATGAGCAACGGCTGCATCTGCTGCACGCTGCGCGAAGACCTCATCGTCGAGGTCCAGAAGCTCGCAGCGGAGGGGCGCTTCGACCACCTGCTCATCGAGTCCACCGGGATCGGTGAGCCCATGCCCGTCGCGGCCACGTTCTCCTTCCGCGATGAGGCAGGCCAGAGTCTCAGCGATGTCGCAGCCGTCGACACCATGGTCACGGTCGTCGATGCCGCCAACTTCCTGCGCGACTTCGACAGCCACCAGCGGCTTAACGACCGTGACATGGGCATGGGCGATGAGGATGAACGCACCATCGTTGACCTGCTCACCGACCAGGTCGAGTTCGCCAACGTCATCGTCATCAACAAGTGCGACCTGGTCGAGCCGGGCGAAGTCGATCGGCTCGAGGGTGTGCTCCACCACATGAACCCCGATGCTCATCGGGTCCGAACCCAGCGCGGCAGGATCGACCTCTCCGCCATCGTCGGGACCGGGCTCTACAACGAAGACGATGCTGCAATGTCGCCGGGCTGGATGAAAGAGCTTCAGGGCGAACACACCCCTGAAACGGAAGAGTACGGCATCAGCAGTTTTGTCTACCGACGACGCAGGCCGTTCCACCCCAGGCGGATGCTCGATGTGATCCAGGCCGGACTCAAGGGCGTCGTCCGCTCCAAGGGTTACCTCTGGATCGCCTCGAAGCCGCACTACTGTGGGGTCTGGGCGCAGGCCGGCGCATCAGTCCAAGTCCAGCCCGCGGGCTATTGGTACGCGTCGGTGGGCAAAGAGTACTGGCCCCAAGACCCCGACGGCCGCGCGTGGGTCGAGCAGCGGTGGGACCCGGAGGTCGGCGACTGCCGGCAGGAGATCGTCTTCATCGGCATGGCCATGGACCGCGAACAACTTGAGGCGGACCTCGACGCCGCGCTACTCACTGACGAAGAGATGAAGGCCGGCCCGGATCGCTGGCGACAGTTCGACGACCCGATCCCTAGCTGGGGCCCCGGCCCCGGCCTCGCCAAGGCCGAACACGCCCGCTAAGCCCTGCTGACGATGAATGTTCCGTGCACGCTCGCCCCGCCCAACTCCGTGCAATACCAACTCGCTCCCCCCGAATAGAGGATCGCGACCATGCCCCAAGCCCAGGCAACGACCCCATCCGTCTTCACGACCCACGAACCGAATTGGCAGATGGGCGACTGGACGCCGGCCGACGTGATGAAGACCAAGCAGTACGACTTTCTCGAGATCCCTCGGCCTGTAGCATTCGAGACCCGAGATCATCTCGCCGGCGCAACCCTGGGCAGCGCCCGCGCCGCGGTCAACGAACACAACGCCATGCAGCACGCACACGCCCTCTACCAAAACCTTGGCATCGACGACGGCCGGCTCGTCGCAGACGCAGCGGCACTGGTCCGGCTATTCCAGCAGAGCTTCACCCGCAAGCCCGTCAACCTGCGCATCGACGTCTGTAACCAGACCACCTGCCCCAAGTTCCACTACGACCACCGCATGATCCGGCTGGTCACCACCTATACCGGACCCGCCACGCAATACGTCGTCGGCGACCAGACCCAACGCCCACGAGATTCTGACCCCTGGGCGCTACTGCTTTTCAAAGGGTCCGCTCACCCGACTTTCGGCTACAACGTCTACCACCGTTCACCCGCGATGCTCCCCGGCCAACGCCGGCTCTGCCTCGTGATTGATTACTAAACCCGCCGCCGATCCGGTACAGCGGTCCATCGACCTACGACGTGCCTTCCACTCCGCACGATGCAAAAGCCGATCGAGCCCCAAGGGTTGCAAAGAGCATCACACGTCACATGCGGTGCGATGGTCCTCGAAGTTACCGCTCAACACGCCGGGTCAGGATCAGCTCCAGCCGACCGCCGACCTGGTCCGGGTTGTCTTCGTTGGCGTTCAAGGCCTGCTCGACCGCCTCGGGGAACACGCGGGCGGGCCGCTGCAGCACGATCCGGTCCGCCTCCACCGACGTCACCACATAGGGCTGGTACATCTCTGCGCTCAGCTGATCGAACACCGAAGATTCGCCACCCCGGATCGTGTCGTAGAGCTTCTCTCGATGCTCCGCCCCCGCGTCAAACGACGCGTGCTCATCGAATACCAGGTGCAGCTTGTTGACGTAGATAAAGCCCTCGTCAAAGTCAGCAACCAGCAGCAGCGTCTTCGGCTGAACCAGCAGCACGGTCAGGCCGAGCTCGTACCCATCGAGTTGCACATCCATGACCTCCTCGTCATACGTCTCGGTCCATGTCAGGCGGTCACCGTTGCGCTCAAAAGTCAGCACGGTCTCCAGCCGCGCCTCCGCGCCGCTCGGGGCGGTGTACACCGACTCCGCGTCCCACACCCCATCAAGCAGGGCGTACGCCTCCCGTGCCGACTTGGTCAGCGTCTCGATCTCGCCGAGTCGCTCCGACCGCGTTTCCGTCTCGTCTGTCTTCTTGCTCGGGCTGCTCTGCTTGCCGCAGGCGCACAGGCCTACCAGCAGCATCATCACGAATGCGGTCCGACCAATAGCAAGCAGTGTCATCGCGAAACGTCCCTCAAGAAAGGATCGGGTCAGGGCTCGGCCCACACGTGACCCGGCGGAGCATCGAAGCATACCTTACCGCATCACGCCCGCGCTCCCACCCGGCCCGCTGAACGACGCCACCACCCGGACTCCCCACGCTCAGCGCCGACGGCGACGGAGCAGCGCCAGTCCCAGCCCCAGCAGGGCCGCCGAACCGGGCTCCGGGACCAGCGAGGTGAACGCCCCCGGGTCGGGGCGTGCGTCGCCGTAGAACCGGTTGAAGGAGAGGGTGTTCTGGTTGACCGTGTACTCGCCCCCGGCGGTGACGTCGAAGATGTCGGAGGTGAACGTGATCGCATCAAACGCGAAGCCGCCGGTCGGCGCCGCAAGCCTGGGGTACGCCGCAAACTCGCTGCCGTCGCTCGCGAACCCGAAGGTGATGTTCGCCCCGCCCGTGTCCTGCATGCCCGGCAGGTCGCCTGTCCCGCCGGTGTAGGACACCGTCGGCATCGAACCGTTCGCGCTGCTGGCGTTGTCGTCGCTCCGCAGGACCTGGTAGCTGAACGAGAAGTCGCTCGACGCGGCCGTCGGGTCAAAGCTGTACACCAGCCGCTGCCCGTCCGCCGGCCGGAACGTGAGCTGGACATCGGTGTACTGGCCGGCCGGGATCGTCACCATCGCCGGATCGATCGTGTAGATGTCGCGGCCGACCGTGTTGCCCCCCGGGTCGCTGCTCGCCTCGTGCCGATCAAACGTAAACGTCAGGTCCAGCACCAGCGTCTCCGCCGACGCCGAAGAGACCGACAGCCCCACGGCCGCCGCCGCGCCAAACAATCGCATCATGTCCATCTTCTTTTTCTCCGCCGGGTACCCGGTATATCAAGACCGCAACCTTAGCACATGATTTTGCACCTGCCAATAGTCGGAAGGGATTAGGACAAAGCTGCCCAACGGCGAAAACGCAACAGCAGCGGGGCGGGCATGCCCCCGCGACGCGCGGGCTTGGCCTGACCTCGATAACGTTCGGCGTGGCGTCACGGCACATGGGGTTGCGACACGGGCGACCGTTTATAACCACACGCAGTTGCGATACGCCCTCCCCGCAGGCCGACCTCACCCTCGACCTGCCCGCCCTCGTCGTCGGCCAGGACTAAACCACTAGCCCTCCCAGCCCCGCCCGCCGTCGGCCACACACCCCCGACCGGGTCGCCAAAGTCGGCGCACCCGTCCCCCGCATCACCCAGCCCGCTACGAGCCCGGGCCCGGGCCGCGCGTGTCAAGTTTGCTGGGGATCACTCGCGCGCTCCACACCGGCCACCCGCCTCAATCTTGCAGCAGGGTTTCAACCTCCTTGGGGGTGAAGAATTCGGCATACTCAATCGGGGTTTTGCCCTGCCGGTCTTGGATGTCGGGGTCCGCTCCCGAGCGGACTAACGCGACATATGCTTCGAGGTTGTTTTCCATGCTGGCGTGATGGAGCGCGGTACGTCCTTCCGAATCGGCCGCATTGGGATCCAAACCCAGCGCGATCGCCGCCACCAAATTGCTTGTGTCTTCGATATCCAACATATCCCTGAGACAGAGAACCGTCAGGGTACCTGTCGCGGGGTGCTCAACGATCTCACGGACTAGCCAAGCGTCGATCATCCGCTCATCAGCCCTTGAGGCGTAATAGAACAGCGAATCATCTTCGATGGCGTCATACTCGATTGTTCCTCCGTACTCGTCGAGGAGTTCGAACGTTTGCCTGAACTGGTCCCTATCGTATTCATCATAAAACTCGGAATCCTTCTCCGGCCAAGCACGGATCAATGCCGTCATAGCCTTTGATAACTCGTTCTGATAGTCGCTGAAATCCCCTCCGTTACTTAGGGGGTCGAGAACCATACTAAGGACTTGGGGGTTGCCGATTCGGGCCGCGCGCTCCAGAGCTGTGTAGTAATGTCCGCCGATGAGTGGGTACGCCCCTGCATCGAGCAATAGTTCGATCATGATCCGGTCTTCGTGGTCGACCGCCCATCCCAAGGCGCAGGATGGGCTGGTGGTGGGGTCGAACTGCCCGTAGTGCTCGTTGGTCATATCCGGGAAGGCCCCGGCCTCGAGGAGGATGCGGACGGCGAAGCTGTTGTTGTCCTCAGCCGCCAATAGAAGTGGGAACAGGCCGAACCAATGTTCGGCTCGGAGGTTGGGATCGGCCCCCGCGGATAGCAGCAGCCGGGCGATCTCTGCTTTGGAACGCTGCCGCGTCCAAAGCGCATCGGCCCCGTCCTGTCGGTCTTCATGTGGGATCGGTCTCAGGCAGGCCAACAGCGGCGACGGAGAGACGCCGGGAAACTGCAGTGGTCGCGCACGATCCCCGTGGGCGTATTGGTAGCGTCTCGCTTGGGTGCCTAGCAGGCCGTCGGGGTCCGCGCCTTGTTCAAGCAGATCGCGAACCTTGCTAATGTCACAGTCGGCCGCCGCTTGAATCAAAGCAATCTCGAGTGCTAACACTTCTTCCGGCGATTGATACTGATTCCGCGCCGGCCGCGGTATGTCTGCTTGTACGGAGTCATGGTGCCGACAGCCCGTGTTGGCCGCCACCATGATGGAGACAAGCCAGAACGGGATGTGTTGGTTGAGCCGCATCTGTTACCCAAGAATATAGATGATGTCAGCAGGAAGAATAACAGACTGCGACGTGTAGCCCGGCTCGGCGCAGGCGCCCCGGAAACGCCGGACTCCTCGAACCTCCGCGCTTCGGGGCCCCCCCCCTCACCTCACCCTATCCGGGGTTCACTCGCCGACTCGCTCTAACCCACACACGCCGAGTTTCAGTCTCTGCCACCCCTCACGCCGCCATCCCACGCACCCGCATCGCGTACACCGGGCCAAGCTCGATCTGCACCGGCAGCGACGTCGGCCCCGCCTCGCACGTCGGGCTCAGCCAGCACACCGCCAGCTCCACCGTATCCCCCGACCGCGCCACCGGTGGCGGGGCCACCTCAAACTCCGTCAAACGCTCCGCCAGCCACTTCCGCCAGGGCAGCCAATCCGCCGCGCCCCGTGGACGGACACGCACATGCACCTCCACCATCATCGCCCCGCGCGGCATCGCCTTCCGCTGCGCATGAGCCGGGTCACGCACCTCCAGCCGAAGACCGCCGCCCATCGTCGGAGACACCCATAGGTTCGGCGGCGCAGCAGGCACACGCAGCCGCGCCCGCGAACGGCTCGTCTCTCGCAGACCCACCCGCGACAGCCGCACCGCCCGACCCTCGGCGTTCCCCGCCGATTCCACGTACGCCCGCACCCTCCGCACCAACAACCGTGTCTCCTTCACCAGCGCCCCGAGCGCTTTATCCTTCGCCCGCACCGTCACCGCCGTCCGCGTCGACGGCACCCGGCTGATGCGGTACGCCTCCGCCGCCTCTTCATAGAGCGATCGATACGCCTCCGCTTCCGGTGGCGAGACGCCGTATGCCCCCGGCGAATCCACCAGTGCCCGCGATAGCTGGCGGGCAAATTCCACGCGTCCCCCCTCACGCCTCGGCAGATAGTCCGGCATCGCAATCGCCCCTTTCTGGAAACAAAGACATCCCCGCCAACAAGTACAGCCCCGACGCTCTATCGGCCAGCCCGCCTCCCCCGTCACAACCCCCCGCGCCCCATAGCTACTCGGACGTTCCGCACCCCTCCAGCAGGACAGGCATTCCTGCCTGTCACATCCCCCAATCCCCGGTAGGACAGGCATTCCTGCCTGTCACATCCCCCCAATCCCCGGCAGGACAGACATTCCTGCCTGTCACATCTCCCAATCCCCGGCAGGACAGGCATTCCTGCATGTCACATCCAAAGTAGGACAGGCATTCCTGCCTGTCACATCCAAAGCAGGACAGGCATTCCTGCCTGTCGCCCCCAAAGGACAGGTATTCCTACCTGTCATC
>JBITAC010000119.1:0-40954 GCA_044439905.1 Phycisphaerales bacterium JB063
CGGTCAACTGCAGCCGGTGGTTAGGCGTCTTCTCGCCAATAGAGGTTGAACTTCGCTCCATCTTCACGGCCATAGTCGGGTGGCATCGGTGGCCCAAGAACATGAAATGGCGGGCGGCCTTCGTGTACATGGTACATGAGCCGGGGCCTTGCAGAATAGCGCCCACAGCATTCCAGTTTGATATGAGTGAATTGTGCATCTTCGCGGCTAACAGTCACGTTGATCCACTCCGGAACGAATCCATCACGCCAAAGGTTTGCAGTTACTTCTTCAGCGGACTCGGTCGTGATTGGGGCTTTGTCGTAGTCTTCCGGGAATGTCTTTTCGTCTTGGACGAGCGGATTGCCGTCATATGAGCAACCGTAATGGATTGTGTACGCGATGGGGTCAGGGAGCGTGTTGGTCACCAGGGTTCGTGTAAAATCGCGGGCAAGCGTTGCAGCTTCTTCGAGATGCTTTTTGAATGTGTCGCGGGACAAGTCGACGGCTTCAAAGACCGACTCGTCGAATTCGACGATGTCGAGATCATCAGCCTTGTATTCATCGCGCTCGTCCATGGTCAGTGCGGTTGAATCAGCGCCTCTTTGACGCCTAACAGTAAGTATACGGATCAAAGTTGTCTAGCAGTCTATCATATCTGGGAAAACTGGCAAGGAATTTGGGTGTAACTGCTGTCCTGAAAACCACTTTCAGAAACGCTAAGGAATCATATGGGCGGCATGGATTGCTGATCGCTTCATCCGGACCGGCCTGTCCTGGGCCGGCGTGGAACTTCGGAGCGAGGCGGGCTTGGCGGGTGGGACGCGGGGCGTGGGGTCGTTTGTCTCCGTGAGCGGTTCGGCCCCACGGCTTGTTCGAGGCAACACACGGGTGTTGGGGGACAGTCTCCGGATCCCGCGTGATGCCCCCCGGAATGTTCGTTGCGGCCTTCGGGCGCTGCGTGGCGTCCCGCGGCGCGGATGTGGGATGCGACGCGTTGGCCGGGGGGTTGCACGCATCGGTCGTCGCGTCCCCCCTTGGTTATGCGGTGTTCCCCGGGGCTTGCGTGGAATCCCCCGCAAGTTCCGGGGGATTCCACGGACGGCTCGGGGAACCCGACGGACGGGGTTTCAGGATGTTTAGCCCCGTATTACCGGGGCGCATCCATTGACTCTATTTGCTTTCGTAACCGCTTACCCGCACCCGGCGGTTAGGTCGGCTCTGCCTCGCGATGGAACTTGATCGATTCGATATGCCGCACTTTGAGGTGAGCGATATATGCCCAGAAGAATAGGAAAAGACCCACCCAGTACATTCGCTCGGACGGTTGCTCGTCGGGCAATCCGCCCCACAGGTTGAGCACGGGGGGCAGCACGATGACCAACACGCCAAGCCAGAACGCGACATGGCGGGTCCGTCGCAGATACGCCTCCCACCGAAGCAGGCGCATTTCACGTTTCTCAAGGGTGGTTAGGGAAGTCATTTCTGCACCTTGCCAGCATTCGCTTTGTCGTCGGTCGCCTGAGAGGCAGGCTCAACCGGTGGCGTCATGATACCCGCTGTTCACCGCACTCCATCCCTTGTGTTCGGCGGGCGAGACCGACTCGCGACAGAACACGCGTGACCCGGTCCTCACTCCCCCCGCGCCGGGACGAGTTGCGGGTCGTCGAGGTCGAGGCGGTAGAGGAGCTGGTTGTAGTCGTAGCGCGGGGTGGGCTCGGGGTCGTCGGCGAAGAAGGTGGTGTAGGTGCCCTCGAAGACGAGGAAGGTGTCGTCGTCGGCGGTGAGCTCGGGGTGGATGCGGGGGTTGTAGAAGGTGTAGTTGTTGTGGCTGAGGATTTTGATGCACGGGCCCCAGGGGCCCAGGGGGGAGTCGGCCTCGGCGTACCACAGCTCGCCGAAGGCGGAGGGCTGGCCGAAGCGCTGCATGAAGACGGTGACCCACTTGTTGCGGTAGGGGTTGAAGCAGACCGAGCCGGTGTGGGGGACGACCTCCTGGCCATCGGGTGAGCGGAGGACGCGCGGGGCGTCGAGGGGCTGCCACTGGTCGGGGTCTTGCCAGGCCTCGAAGCTGGCTTCGCAGCGGAGGGTGGGCAGGGGGTTGCCGAAGAGGAGCCAGTCGTTGCCGTCGGGGTCGGTGTAGCGGAAGGGGTGGCCGTCGGGGAGGACGGCGGGGCGGTCTTCGCCGGTGGATTCGTTCCAGAGGACGCGTGTGCGTTCGAAGGATTGGGTGGCATCATTCCAGACGCAGAGGCCGTGCTCGTAGGCGTGGACGAAGCCGCTGATCTTGGCGTAGGTGGCGACGAGGCGTTCCCGGCCGTGGGCGTCGGGCAGGGCGGTCATGCCGCCGATCCAGGTGGGCCCGTCGCCGGGGAGGCGGGCGACGCCGCGCGGGCGGTCGGTGTTGGGCTGCGTGAAGTAGTCGAACGTAGGTTCGATGGGCGGCCGAAAATCGTTGAACGGCTCGAGCCCGGTCGTCGCGGCGGAGGAGTGGAACACGCCGAGGGGGTAGTCGTAGAGCGTCGTGTCGCCCCAGAGCCAGAAGAGCTGGTCGTTGTAGCGGGCGAGCTGGACGGTGTCCTGGCCGACGGTTGGGCCGTCTCGCCAGTCGTCGTAGTCGCCGAGTTGTTGGGACTCGGCGAAGAGCCCGGTGCCGGTGAGCCGGCCGAGTCGTTTGGCGATGATGGTGCGTTCGACTTCGATGCGTAGGGTTTGGCCGGGCTCGGGGGTGAGGCGGACGCCGCGGTAGCCGAAGCCGTCGGCGGGGACGGTGTAGCCGTGGCCCTCCACGTGGAAGAAGGTTTCCCGGCCCATGAGTTCGGGCGCGTCGAGCGCGATGACGCCGGCGTTGTCGGTGACGAAGCGCTGGTGGTGGTTGGTGCGCAGCTCGACGAGCGGGACGGGCCAGCCGTTCTCGGCGTCGACGATCTCGATGCGGCAGGGGTCGGGCTGGGCGCGGGCGGGAAAAACCAGGCAGAAAAGAATAGCGATCTTGATCCAGTTACCACTCATCGTCGCATCCAGTCCTTGGTTCTTATCTTGATTTGTAATGGGCGAAGATGTCACCCCAGCTAGTAGCCGTTTTAACGCCGGTTGTTTGGTTTATCTCATCGAGATTGGCAATGGTTGTCTCGCCCCATGTGTGGGACTCTTCTTCGGGTACGATTTGAGATTCTGTCCCATCTTCAAACACAATTCGATCGCCGATAGCCCAAGGCTCGCCATCAAAGTCAGTATGCCAGAGGATTTCTTGAAGAAGATCCTTGTCTGGAACGTAGAAGACACGATTAGAACTGGTGATGATGAGTGGCATTAGTTTTATCTGCGTATGTTCCGGTTTCATGCGTGAAGTCATGTTGCGGCATCATCTATCGCAGCGCCATGATACATCAATACTCGCCGCCACTTGACGTGGCTCGATCAGGCAGTCACCCTGCTCGTATGTCCATCAACTGGTTCCCCGGCCACATGCACAAGACGCGGCAGCAGCTCGCCGCGATGATGCCCAAGACGGACGTTGTCGTCGAGGTGCTCGACGCGCGTCTGCCTAACTCCTCGCGCAACCCTTTGCTTGATGAGCTGCGTCACAACGTGCAGGGCAAGGGGGAGAACGGGACGCCGGGCACGGTGCCTTGCATCACGCTGCTGAACAAGCACGACCTGGCGGACCCGCTGGCGACGCGGGATTGGCGCGGCGTGTTCGAGCGGGCGCGTGGGGTGAAGACGTTGACGCTGATCGCGACCAAGCCCGGTGCGGTGAAGGACCTGCCCAAGATGATGCGGCGGTTTGCGAAGCAGCGGGTGAAGAAGGAGCAGAAGGTGCGGGTGATGGTGGTGGGGATCCCGAACGCGGGCAAGTCGACGATCATCAATGCGCTGCGTGGGAAGAAGGTGGCCAACGTGGGCGACGAGCCGGCGGTGACGCGGGGCCGGCAGGAGATCGACCTGAAGAACGGGATTGTGCTGGTCGATACGCCGGGCATCCTCTGGCCCAAGTTCGAGGACCCGCTGGTGGGGTATCGCTTGGCGGCGAGCGGGGCGATCAAGGACACGGCGATCGATTACGACGACGTCGCGGTGTTTGCGGCGCGTTGGCTGGTCGCGGAGTACCCCGAGGCGCTCAAGGAGCGGTACAAGCTGGACGCGCTGCCCGCGGAGCCGGTCGCGCTGCTTGAGGCGATCGGGCGTAAGCGCGGGTGCCTGGTCGGCGGGGGGGAGGTCGACCTCAATCGGGCGGGGGAGCTGCTGCTGCGGGAGGTGCGGGCGGGCAAGCTGGGGCGGATCAGCATGGAAAAACCCACGGCTGAGGAGCTCGCGTCGGCCGCGGAAGGTCCGGCGGAGACGGCGGAGCCGCCCCAGGCGGGGGGCGATTAGGCGTCGCCAAGGCACTTTTTCTGGGTTTGCGAAACAATTCTGGCCCCTCCCGCGTCTTTAGAACGCATAGGTCTTTGTGCCGAGTCCTCGGCGTGATACCCTCGACAGGTGCCCTAAGCGCCTGCGTGTACTGAAAGGAACCTACGATGCGACACCTCCGCAAACTGACCCTGGCCGCACTGCTGCTCGGCTTCGCGACACTGTCCACCGGCTGTGACCGGACGACGGGGGCGCTGCTTGTCGGCGGGGCGATCATCGGCACCGCGCTCGTCCTCGACGCCGCCGACGACCACGACCATCACCACCACCGGCACCACAACACCTACCACCACTCGTCCCACCACTACGACTACGGCTACGGACACGGCGGGCACCACGGCGGGTACGGCCACGGCGGCGGGTACGGCTACGACTACTGCGACTAAACCCCACACCGCGCCCCGCACCCACCCCACATCAAACGCAACCGGCCAAGGCCGCCGCGCGCTGCGTATCCATACGCAGCGCCCCGCCTTGTGCCGGTTTTTCGTTGGCGTTTCGCCTGCTCGAGATGCGCCGCCGAGGCCGAACGCCCGGGCTACGCACGCACGGTGAGCGCACCTTCCGCCGCCACCGACACGCACAGCCCGTCGTGCGCGAGCGAGACCCCGGCGGGCATCGCCTGCGACTGGCTCGCGTGGCTGACGTCATGCGACATGTGGGTCAGGTAGCTCTGGGTTGCGCCGACTTGCTCGCACACCTCGATCGCCCGGTCGATGGTCATGTGCGTCGGGTGATGGCGATACCGCAGGCCGTCGATCACGAAGACGTCGAGCCCTTCCAGCATCGGCCAGGTCTCGGGCGGAATGGTCGAGACGTCCGTGCAGTACGCGATCGACCGCCCGCCCCAGTCGACGCGGTAGCCGACGATCGGCAGTCGGCCATGCATCAGGCGGATCGGGGTCCACGTCGCGTCGTGCAGGTTCAGCGGCTCCTCGACGCGGACAGGGAAGGGGATCAGGTTCGCGATGAACGACTCTTTGCCGTGTCGCGAGGGGTTGAAGATGTAGCCAAAGGACTGTCCCAACTGTTCATGCACGCTGTGCTCGGCGTAAACATCGAGCGGGGCATCCATGATCGCGTTGAATCGGCGGAGGTCGTCGATGCCCATCGTGTGGTCGGCGTGGGCATGGGTCAGCACTACGGCGTCGAGCCAGTCGAGCCCTTCGCGTAGTGCCTGGTTGCGGAGGTCGGGCGTGACATCGACCAGGACCTGCACCTGTTCCGGCGGGTGGGTTCGGCCGTGCGCGGGGTCGGCACTGCTCGACGCCGAGCCGGCGGTGCCCAGCAGGGCCCGGCCGCCTTCGGACAGCCGGCGGGGCGGTGGGGCGTCGGCGGGGCGGGGGTAGCGCACCAGCACGCTCGCGCGGGTGCGCCGGTCGTGCGGGTCGTCGGAGGTACACACCCCACACCGGCAGCCGATCATCGGCACGCCCGTGCTCGTCCCCGTTCCGAGAAAAACCAGTTCCAACGACATGCCGACGATCATACCGCCCCATCCCCACGCGTTTTCTTTTCCACGGCAACACACCGCAGTGCTCCCTATAGCAACATCGGCATCCCGCCGGGGCCGCTTTGGCGCCTCACTGTCGCCCAAAATGAACCCCGCCCACAACCACGGGGTACAATCAAGAGCACTTCCGAACCGCCTTTGTTGCAAGGGAACCCCATGCTCACACCTAAGCTGAAAGCCACGCTCGTCCTCGCCCGCCGCGCCCTCCTAGCCGCCGCGCTGGCCGCGTCGCCCGCGTTGGCCGGCGAGTTCCCCGACGAGTGGTACTTCACCGAGAACAACGGCGAGCGCTCGCAGGAGCACACCAGCTTCGAGGGCAGCGCCGCGCCCGCGCTGAACGTCACCAGCTGGGTCAACGGCGAGCTCACGCCCGAAGACATGGAAGGCCACATCGTCGTCATCGATTTCTGGGCAACCTGGTGCGGCCCCTGCATCGCGTCGATCCCGCACAACAACGAGGTCATGCAGGCCTACGCCGAGGAGGGCGTCCGTTTCGTCGGCATCTGCGCCAGCGGCGACCCCGCCCAGATGCCCGGCATCCTCGAGCAGCACGGCGCCCAATACCCCTCCGCCTTTGTGGATGGCGACCAGGTCAACACCGACTGGCCCATCGCCTTCTTCCCGACCTACGCCGTCGTCGACGCCACGGGCACAGTCCGCGCGATCGGCCTCAAGCCCAACGCCATCGAGCAGGTCGTCGACGCGCTCCTCGACGAGCAGGCCGACAACGCCGGCCGGGCCCGCATCCCACGCGCCTGGCTCGAGGGCGACGAGACCTCACGCGACCGGCTGCGTAAGCTCGAAGACAACGCCGACTCGCCCCCGGCCCTTGACGTAGACCAATGGGTCAACGCGGGCGAAACAGGCCTGGCCCCCGAAGACCTGGAGGGTAAAGTCGTCCTCCTGTCCTTCGGCGCGACCTGGGCGGCACCCTGGCTCAACACCATCGAAGAGCTCAACACGCTGCACGAAACCTACAGCGAGCAGGGCCTCGTCATCATCGGCATCTGCGCGACCCTCGAAGGGTTCGCCCTGGGCAACGTCGCCGAGGAGTACGGCATCAACTTCGCCGCCTGCGTCGATGTCGACAATCGGACCAACCGCGCCTACGGCCCCAACGGCTTCCCCGACTACTACCTGCTCGACAAGCAAGGCCACCTCCGGATCGCCGACCTCAACCACGGCAACCTCGAAGACGCGATCCAGGCACTGCTCGCCGAAGAGGTCGCGCCCGAAGATGCAGACGAAGCGGGCCAGGCCGGCGAAGAGGCAGACGCGAATGAAAGCGACGACGACTCCTGACCGGTCGATTATCGGACGTCCGCTAAGGGTGCTCGAGTTTCCATCGGGCCCGGTTGTAATGTTCCGCGAACTCAGTCGCGGCTTCCTGCCAGGCGATCGCTGCGTTGGGGATGGCGTCCGATGTGCCGGGCAACGCCCAGTCCCCGTCTTGCGGAAATGAATCTGGGCCAGACATACCTGGCCTGAAGATCAAGTCTTCCGCGATGAGCATGTAGCCCGAGCGGTCGTGTGCGAGTTGTTGATCAAGATCGACCTGCTCCAGCAGCGCGATCGCATCGCCATACCGCTCGGCATGAATCAGCAGATCCACGTCTTCACGAAACGTCTGAGCTTGGTACACGACGGCCGGCTTGCATCCGCAGAGAAAACTGGCCAGCAGAACAATGAGGATGCTTGCCCGCATGGTGGGTTCCCAATCCGTTTTCGTTGCAAGGGCCTGAGTGTGTCGATAGTCTGCACAACCGATCCGACGCTCCAGCCGTCCTCGGGGTTCCGTCCCGCCCCGCGAGACGTGGATTTGAAGTCCGATAATCTATCTTATGTTCAATTCGGGGCTGGTATGGGGTTCAAAAGGGCGGATTGGACATGGAATGCCGGATCAACGTTCACTTGGCGGGTGTAGGTGCAATGGGTGATACGGACGAAGGCGGGCCGGTGGTGCCGGGGATGACGACTGGGCCGGTTGTGACGGATGGGCCGGCGGTGCCTGCGGTTGATGCCCCGGTGGGCGATGTGTCGGCGGGCCCGCCTGTGCCGCCTGTGCCCGAGTTGCCTGCGGGGCCGCGGTCGGGCTGGGAGACGGACCTCGGGTGTCCTCAGTGTGGGTACAACCTGCGCGGGCTGCCGTATGTCGCGCGTGGGCGAGGCGAGCCGGGCAGCGGGCTGCTGGTGGATTGCCCGGAGTGCGGGGTCCGTAGCGACCTGGGAGAGTTGGCGCAGCGTCGCTGGGACAAGCCGTGGTACAAGGCGCCGGGGTTCAACTTGATGACGTCGCCGGTGGCGTGGTTGCTGCTTTGTGGTGTCGGCTCGGTGTTGTTCTCGGTGGCCTTGCGCGACGCGATGCGTGGCTCCGCATCGATGCTGATGCTGATGGCGTTTTCAATGATCGTCCTGACGGGGTGGATCGGGTTGCTGGTCTGGGTGTATCACCGGTGCGGCGGCGTGGTGGGCGTGCTGTTTTCACTGCTCGGGCATGTGATCTTTGTCGGGTACCTGGCCGGGCTGATCCTGGTCGTCTCGGGTGCGATCTCGACGGTTGTCTTTTTCATAGACCGTCGGCCGGGCGGCAGCTTCGAAGCCATGCGTCTCGCGCTGGCGATCGGGATGTTGCTGGGCGGGGTGGTCCTGTTTGTCGTCGGGCGCATCTGCGAGAAGCAGGTCGCGGGCCACTGTATCCGTGTGTACCTGCGGCGTAAGACGACGGCCTGACCCGCGGCCGCCCTACTGGATCTGCGCGATTTTTGCGGCTTTGCGCAGGGTTTCGCGGGTGATCTGCATCATGAGTTCGGGCGGCCAGGCGAGTGTCGCGTCGTGTTTGTATTGCTCGGGCAGGACGCCGAGGGTCAGCTCACGCACGAGGTTCTCGGTGTCGTGTCGGCGTTGGTGCTGGGCCTCGTCGTCGCCGGCGGAGACGGGGTCGTGGAGGTCGCGGGCGAGCATAAGGGTGGTGACCTGCCAGTCGAAGTAGCCCTGGAGCGGGTTGTCGTGTTCGTCGTGTTCGGGCATGCTGCTTGGCTCGCGTGTCGTTGGTATGGGGGTGATTGCGGTTCAAATGCCGGGGTAGGGATTGTAATCGGATGCGGTCGGCGGGTTTGGCCGATGATGAAGGCGTGTGGCGTCCGCCACGCCAGGAGTGTTGTATGCGAGCGATTGTGTTGAAGGATGGCAAGACGGCGCTGGAGACGGGCTACGCGGAGCCGAGCCCCCCCGCCGGCGAAGTCTTGATTCGGCCGACGCGGATGGGCGTGTGCGCGACGGACCTTGAGTTGGCGCAGGGCTACATGGGGTTTGCGGGTGTGCTGGGTCACGAGTTTGTCGGCGTGGTCGAACAGGTCGGAAAGGGGGTCGACAAGGCGTGGCTCAAGCAGCGCGTCGTGGGCGAGATCAATTGCGTGTGCGGGGCGTGTGACCTGTGTCGAGCGGGATTGAAGGAGCACTGCCGTAAGCGGACGGTGCTGGGGATCGCTGGGCGTGACGGCTGTTTCGCGGAGCGTTTTGTGCTGCCGGTTTCGAACCTGCACGCCCTGCCGGAGAATGTTGACGACGACCGCGCGGTGTTTGTCGAGCCTTTGGCCGCGGCGTACCAGATCCTTCGGCAGCTCACGATCCAGGGCCGGCCTTACATCACGGTGCTCGGCGATGGTCGGCTGGGCCTGCTCTGTGCACAGGTGCTCGCGAAGCTCAACGCGACGGTGCGGTGCATCGGTAAGCATGAGAACAAGCTCGCGCTGTGCGAGAAATGGGGCGTGAAGCACCGTCTGCTGGCGGATGTCGGGCTGCGGCAGGACCAGGACATTGTGGTCGATTGCACGGGCTCGGCGGATGGGTTGACGGCGGCGATGGCGATGGTCCGGCCTCGCGGGACGATCGTGCTTAAGACGACGACCGCCCCACCCAACACGGCGAAGGGCGCTGCCGCCCCACCGCTTGATCTGTCGCCGATCGTGATCCACGAGATCAACGTGGTGGGCAGCCGATGCGGGCCGTTCGGCGCCGCGATCGAAGGGCTTTCGTCGGACGCGATCGATGTGGTGAGTCTGATCAGTCGGCGGATGAAGCTGGACGACGGCGCGGCGGTGCTCGACGCGGCCCGGAAGCCCGGCGTGTTGAAGGTGCTGCTGGAGGTGTAGGGCGTGCCGTCGGTTTGAACGCGAGGCGTTGTCTCGGCGTGGAGAGTCGCGCCGGCGTGGACGGATGCTGCGCGGTGGCGGCGTTATTGTCTTGCCGCCCCGCAGTGACCGCCCCACTGCTACGACGGGTCTACATTTCCATGATGCCGGTGTAGATCAGGATGCCCAGGCCCACGGCGAGCGCGAGCCGGTACCAGCCGAAGGGCGCGAGCCCGTTGCGGGTGAGGAAGCCGACGAACCATTTGACGGCGAGCGCTGCGGAGAAAGTCGCGGCGAGGAAGCCGATGATGAGCGGTATCCACCCGAATATCTCGATCATTTCTGTGCCACCACGGTAGCCCGAGTAGCAGGTCGCGGCGCTGAGGGTGATGAGCCCGAGGAGGAAGCTGAACTCGGCGGCGGCCTTGGCGCGGAGCCCTAGCAGGAGCGCGGCGACGATGGTCATCATGCTCCGGCTGGTGCCGGGCCACATCGCGATGCACTGGCCAAAACCGATCAACAGCGCGATACGCCAGCTGACATCTTCGACCTCGAGGTTGGACCGCCCTTCCAACAGCTTCTGGTTCCACGCGACGGCGAGCATCAGCCAGGCACCAACGAACAACGCCCCGATCACCGGCCAGGGCTTAAAGAGTGCCGACTCGATCGTGTCGTTGAGTAGCGGCCCCAGCACCGCCGCGGGCAGGAACGCGATGACCAGGTTGATCGCGAGCTTTCGGCCTGCCGCATCCTTGCCCATGATCCCCCGGCACATCTGCACAACCCGCGCGCGGTAAAGACCGAGCACCGCCGCGATCGCGCCGGCCTGGATCACGATGTTGAAGCTGTCGATCGCACGCTTCTGCGCGACGCTGTCACCGCTGAGCCCGAGCGCCCAGGACGCGAGGATCAGGTGCCCCGTCGAGCTGACCGGGAGGTATTCGGTGAGTCCCTCGACGATGCCGAGGATGATGGCCTGCCACCATGTCATGGATCGATCCGTTCGTGTAGCGTTCGGGGTTGCGTCGCGTCGTCGACGCACAGCTTATCGGGCATCTAATGAAGCACCACCCACGTTACCTATCGGGGGATGTGCATCGCCGCTGCAATCCGATTGGCTTGTGCGTTGCGCCCGTGAAGTTCGGGATATGCCGTTTGCGGGCATGGTTTTAGGAAAAACCCGAATGCTCGCCTTATGCGCCGCGTGGGTTAGACCGATTCCAATCATAGACAACGTCGTTCGCTGCCTGTTCCTCTATAGGGGGGGAATGAAAGAGACGACACGATGCCGAATCGAAGACCCGTAAACATCATTGCGATTGACGACGACGAGATGATCCTGCGGCTGCTGGAGAAGCAGTTGGCCGAGCCGCACGCGTCGTTGAAGGTTGGCCAAGTCCTGACATTCACCGACGCTTCCGAGGCGCTGGCGCATATGCCGGGGACGGGCCCGATCGCGATCCTGTGCGATATCGATATGCCCGACGGGACGGGGCTGGACTGGTTGGGCGACCTGATCCGGATGGATGTCGGGCCGGTGCTGATGCTGACGGCGTCGGGGACGGAGCAGGAGGCGGCCGAGGCGTTCCGAGGCGGCGCGTCGGACTACCTTGTCAAGGGCGATGTGATGCGTCCCGACGGCCAGCTCCACCTCGCGATCGCGGATGCACGGCGGCGATACAAGCTGGCCCAGCGCAACAAGGAGTACGCCAAGGCCCTGCGCGAGACCAATCACGAACTGCAGATCAAAAACCAACGGCTGACCGAGATGACGCTCACGGCCCATCGCTTTGTCGATGATGTGGCGCACGAGTTCCGCACCCCGCTCACGGTGATCCGTGAGTTTGCCTCGATCCTGCAAGACGGCATCGGGGGGGAAGTCACGCCCGAACAGCGCAAGTTCCTCGACTACATCGACGCCAGCGCACGCGACCTGGGCGGGATGGTCGATGACTTTCTCGACTCGAGCAAGCTCAAGGCCAAGCAGCTCCCGGTCCATCGCGCATCGGTGACGATCGAGTCGATCTTCGAAGCGGTCCAGCCCACGCTCGCGACGCGGGCGAAGTCGAAGTCGGTCGGCGTGGAGTTTGAGATCGAGCCGGGCCTGCCCGAGGTGTTTGTGGATGCCGAGAAGATCGGGCGTGTGACCATCAACCTGGTGGTCAATGCGATCAAGTTTTCACCGGAGAACAGTGTGGTCCGGGTGCGTGCCCAGGCGGATGGCAACGGCCATGTCGTGGTCTCGGTGCGTGACCAGGGCGTGGGGATCGCGGCGGAACAGCTGCCAATCCTGTGCGAACGGTTTACGCAGGTCGGCGATCCGCGCCGCTCGGTAGGCAAGGGTTTTGGCCTTGGGCTCAACATCGCCCGCGACCTGGTCTGGCTGAACTTGGGCGAGATGCAGATCGAGAGCGAGCAAGGCGAGGGCAGCACGTTCTCGTTCACCGTGCCCATGGCGGATACGGAGCATGTGCTTCGGCAGTACGTGGAGCGGATGTCGCGCTCGGACGATGACGACGGGCTTTCGATCCTCAAGATCCACCCGATCAACCCCAGCGTGACGATCGAACAGACGCAGGAAGTGCTCTGTAATGTCGCGCGGTCCATGGACATTTTGATGCCCGGTGAGGACGGCCGATGCCTCTACGCGGTGGGCCCGACGGAGCAGCCCGACCAGTGGATCGACAAGCTGGAGCAGGCCGCCGCGCACGCGGGCGAGCGTGACGGGGTCGCGAATCCGCTGCACATCGCCTGGGTCGGGACATGGAAGCAGGAGCTGTTTGTCGAGAATGCCCTGCCGGTGATTTTGCAAACCCATAGGGAGGGGCGTGCCTGTGCTTGATGTTTTGCTGATCGAAGATGACGCACGGATCCAGGCGGCGCTGTCCGCCCGGCTCGGGGCCGCGGGGATGTCGGTGAGGCAGAGCTACAACGGCCTGGACGGTGTCCGGCAGGTCAAGGAAAAGACCCCGGATGTGATCGTGCTGGATGTCCGGATGCCCGGGCTCGACGGGATCGAGGTTTGCCGGCAAGTGCGGATGCATACCAGTAGCCACAACACGCCCGTGATCTTCCTCTCGGCCGAGACCTGCCCGCAGATCCGCGCGGCCGCGATCAACAACGGCGGCAACCGCTTCCTGGAAAAACCCTATGAACCCGGCGATTTACTCGCGGCAATCGCGGATCTGACTTGAGTCGGGCGCGTGATCTAACGATGGAGCCCAAGTGATGCAAGAGACACCCTACGAACCCGAGATCCTCATCGTCGATAACGACGAGATGGTTGTCCGCGCCATGTGTCTGCGCTTTGAGCACGCGGGCTACAAATGTACTACCGCCCAGAGCGGCGCTCAGGCCCTGGCCGCGTACAACCCGGCGTATACGTCCCTGGTGGTCACCGACCTCAACATGCCCAATGGCACGGGGATCGACCTGATCCAGTCGATTCAGCTGCTGGGCGACACGCCGATTATCGTCGTCTCCGGATTTGCCGACGCCTACGCCAAAGGGCTTCGGCGTGCGCCCAACGTGACTGTTCTTAAGAAACCCTTCGAGGCCTCGGCGCTCCTGGAGCTGGCCGAGCTCGAGCTACTACGGAGCGGCCGACGCGCGGCCTGAGCGATCGTATGCAGCAGCACAACGCCCCACCCAGCCCCGAGCCCGCCAACTACCGACACGTCCTGGTGGTCGACGACAACCCCGCGGTCGTCGCGGCGATCACGACCCGGCTGGTGCCGCTGGGCTGGGCCTGCATGACCGCGCTCGATGGGCACGATGCGATGGAGCTGATGACCCGGCACCCCGTCGACGCCATCATCACCGACATCGATATGCCCTACGTGGATGGCTTTGGGATTATCGAGCTGGCGGTCTCGTTCCAGAAGTGCCCGGTCCTCGCGATCACCGGCTCGGGCGAATCACTCGATCGCTGCCAACGCGACTACCCCACCGTTCCTGTCCTTAGCAAGCCCTTCACCTCCGAGCAGGTTCTGGCCTTCCTCGCCGGCCTCGCGCTCGACGCCCCGGACGACGCTACGCCACCGGCTAAGCACGCCGCCTGAATCGCTCAACACTTCTACTCAGGGAGAAAACCGATGACACGCAAAGCACGCATCCTGATCGCCGACGATGACGAAAGCCTGCTCGCCGCACTGAAGATCCGGTTCGAACAGCTCAACGCGGAGATCGTCACCGCGACCGATGGCTACACCGCGCTCGCACGCGCACAGGAAACCACGCCCGACCTCTTGATCCTCGACATCAACATGCCTGCGGGTGATGGCTTCAGTGTCCACGAACGCCTCGCCGCGGTGCCCGGCTTCGAGAACATCCCCGTGATCTACCTGACCGGCGACCGCTCCGAACGTCTGGACAACCTCGCCTTCCAGCTCGGCGCGTTTGAGGTGTACCACAAGCCCGTCGACATGAAGTACCTCGCCGCGAGTGTCTACGACGCGCTTCGGCCCAAGGCGGCCTAAGCCGACCGCGCCGACGGCTGCACGCACGACGCCCCTTCGGTCACGGATGCGGCGCGTGACGCTATCATCGCCGCGTGGACTCGATGCGTTCGATCGATGACATCCTGATTGAGGGCTTCCAGGCCCGGCAGCGCGACCTGCCCGAGCAGGCGCTGCTTTGCTTTAGGCAGGCCCTTGCGCAGGAGCCGGGCGATGCGGGGATACGTCTCGAAGTCGCGCGGACCTATCTCGACCTGGCGCTGCGGTCTGAGGGCATCGCACAGCTACGGCGGGTCGATGTCGATGCAGGTAAGTCTGAGGATGAGGCGGAAGTCGCGCTGGCATTGGCTCGGCTGTGGGTACGCGCGGGTGAGCTGACGGAGGCGCTTGATCTGTACCGCGCGGTGCCCAGTGGGTGTGTGCATAAGGCGCAGGCGGTGCTCGAATCTGTGCTGTTACTCGAGCGTACGCATCGCCTGGAAGAGGCGCGGGCGGAGGTTGCGCATCATCCGAAGCTGAATAGTAAACGCCTGCCGGACCCCACGGCGTCGCTTGCGCTCGCTGTTTTGGATGAACGCGAAGGCGACCAAGAAACCGCGGCGGCCCGGCTTGCGAGGGTCTGGCGTGAGTGCCCCCCTTCCGAGTTGACCCTTGAGTGTGGCTACCGCCTGGCCCGGCTATGGGACCGGATGGGCCGGGTCGCGGACGCACGCGATGTGCTCACGCAATGCAAGCGTGTAGAGCGGACGCAGATGCCCGCGGCGGTGTTGGAGCAGCACCTGCACGACCGGCGGGCGAGCGATCGGGCGGTGTTGGATCAACTGCCGACCGATTGGTTCGCGTCGCGGCCGGCTGTGGGTAAGCAGCCGCACGTCATGGTGCTGGGCCATCCGCGCAGTGGCACGTCCCTCATGGCGCGTCGGCTCGCACAGGCCGGCGGCGCGGTGTGGGTCGATGAGTGCCCGGCGTTCAGCGTACTGGCCCGCAAGCTCGCGATGAAGCACGAGCAAGACGGCGTCAGCTTTGCGCAGTTTTTGCAGACGCTCGGCCCGCAAACTGCGTCGCAGTTTTCCGATGCATACCTTCAACGGATGGCGCAGCAACTGCCCGACGGCCGAACGATCAAGGATGCCCGACTGATCGATAAGAACCCCGGGCTGAGCAATTCCCTGCCGGCGCTGCATCGGCTGCTGCCCGGCTCGGCATGGGTGTACCTCGAACGCGACCCGCGCGACGTCGCGGTCAGCTGCTACTTCCAACGCCTTGGGGCGACCCCGCTGGGGTGGGCCTGCCAGACACTCGACGGGGCACTCGCAGCGGTGCTGCATACCGCGTCATTGTGGGTCGCGGTGCGAGAACGGCTAAGCGACGCGCAAGTCGTAGCCGTTCGCTACGAGGCGCTCGTTGATGCGCCCGATCACGAGGTCGCGCGGGCCCTCGCTGAGCTGGGTTGGTCGAGCGTCGTCGACGCGGAGCAGGCAGTTTCGGTCAACGAGCCCGCAGTGGTTCAGTCGCCGACGTATGCCGAGGTCCGCCGGCCCATTGATGCGCGTGCGGTGGACCGTTGGCGTCGTCACACGGATGCGTTTGGCACGCTCACGGCCGAGCAAGCGGAGGCGATCGTTGCGATGGGCTATTCGGTGTAGCGCGGTGGCGAACGATGCGTATCGATTGGCTTGACGATAAAGACACAAAAACAGGCAGGCGGAAAAGTCCGCCTGCCTGCTGGGTGAGGGTCGTATGGGACGGGGCTAGTCGCGTCGTCGGCGTAGGACGGCGAGGCCGCCCAGGCCCAGCAGGGCCAGCGAGCCGGGCTCGGGGACCGAGGTGACGATGATGCCGGCGATGGCTCCACGTGCTGCCCCGGCGCGGACCTGGCCGTCAACAAAGAGGGTGTCACTCGTCAGGCCGGAGATCGTGCCATAGCCCTGGAGCCCGTCGGTTGCGTGGGAGTGTCCGGGCTCGAGGTTGCCCATCACGAAGGTCCCCAGCGAACTACCGCCGTCGGAGACAAGCAGCGGCGTGTCAAGCAGTGACGCGCCAGCGCCTTGGCCGGTGCTCATAATTAGAGTGACTTCGTAGCTCGCGTCACCCGTGCCGGCGAGCCAGGTGGCCAAGCCGGTGATGGTGATGTCGGCCCCGTCGCCGCCGTCGTCAAGGTAGCCGAAGTAGACCTCATCTTCGCCCGTCGCGCCGGTGGTGTTGAATGCACCGCTCTGGGCCCAGTCGTTTGCGAAGGTCCAAGAGAAGGTCACCGCGCTGTGGGTGAGGCCCGACGTGCCGCCATCGCCAGCGCCTGCGGTGTGGGTCGCGTCGGTGACCCAAGTGTCGGACGCAACGCCGAAGGCGGTCTGGGACACTGCGCGGCCGAACTCGCCGCTGTAGGCGTCGCCTTGAAAGTTGATCGCGAGTGTGTCTGCCGCGGCAGACCCGGCGGAGGCGACGACTGCGGCGGCCATTGCGGTGTGGATACGGTTGAGTGAGGATGCCATGGATTCTCTTCCTTTTTGATGGGGATAGGGATCGAAGTGAGGGGTAAAGCAGGTCGTCCACGCAATTACGACCTGATAATACCTCGTGGTAATTTTACACAATCACGGACCGCATGCAAGTGAAAATGGCAGATTTTGTGGAATGTCGCGGGTATCCGCTGGGCTTCGGGCTATGCCTTGCGGACGAACTCGGACTTGAGCCCCATCGCGCCGATCCCGGGGATCTTGCAGTCGATGTCGTGGTCGCCCTCAACCAAGCGGATGTTTTTGACTTTCGTGCCTACCTTAACCACGAGCGAACTGCCCTTGACCTTGAGGTCCTTGATGACCGTCACGGTATCGCCGTCGGCGAGCGCGTTGCCGTTGGCGTCCACCACCGCCCCACCGTCGGCCGACGTATCGGCGGGATTGGCTTCAGCATCGGCGGACCACTCGTGGGCGCACTCGGGGCAGACCCACAACGCGCCGTCTTCGTAGGTGTGTTGCGATTGGCATTGTGGGCAGTCGGGCAGAGCACTCATGACGGGAGTGTACACCGTCCGGATTGCCCATTGGGGGACACGGGGATACAATCCGATCATCCGGATGAACGGATGAATCTGGACCGCCCTACGGAGCCCCGCCATGCCCGCCAAACGCCCCGCCGCCCGCCCCGGCCCGTCCTTCCTTGAGCTGTTGGAGCAGCGCGTCGTCTTCCTTGATGGCGCGATGGGCACCTCCATCCACAAGCTCGATCTCGACCTCGAGAAGGACTACCTGGGCAAAGAAAACTGCACCGAGGTCCTCGTGCTCACTCGGCCCGACGCGATCCAGCAGATCCACGCGGACTACCTCGCCGCCGGCGCAGACGCGGTCGAGACCGACACGTTTGGCGCGATGCCGCATGTCTTGTGCGAGTTCGACCTCGTTGACCAGTGCCGGGAGATCAACGTGAAGGCCTGCCAGCTCGCCCGCGCCGCGTGCGACCAGTACGCGACGCCTGAGAACCCGCGTTTTGTCGTCGGGTCGATGGGGCCGGGCACAAAGCTCATCTCGCTGGGGCAGGTCGACTGGGACACGCTGTACGCCTCGTACCTTGAACAGGCCAAGGGGCTGATCGAGGGCGGCGCGGATGTGATCCTGATGGAGACGTGCCAGGACGTGCTGATGATCAAGTGCGCGATCAGCGCGGTGATCGACGCGATGGCATCGATGGGGGTGAAGCCGGCCGTGACCGCGGAGGAAAACGCGGCGGGTGGTATCCCGATCATGGTGCAGGTAACGATCGAGAACTTCGGCACGACGCTGACCGGCTCGGAGATCTCCGCGGTGGCGCACGCCTTGGTGGGCTACCCGATCGTGTCGGTTGGGATGAACTGCGCGACCGGGCCCGAGGACATGGCCGAGCACATCAAGTTCCTCGCTCAGCACTGGCCCAAGCACATCTCGATTCTGCCCAACGCGGGGCTGCCGACGCTGGTCGCGGGGGAGACGGTGTACCCGCTCCAGCCCGATCCGTTTGCGAAGACGATGGTGAAGTTCGTCGACCGCTTTGGCCTGTCGGTGGTCGGCGGGTGCTGCGGCACGACCCCCGAGCACATCGGCGCGATGCGGAAGGCGGTCGGCGAACGATTAGCCCAGAAGCAAACGAAAAAACCGCTGGTCCCGTCGGTCACGTCGCTCTACTCCCCGACCGAGTACCGCCAGGACCTGTCGCTGCTCAACGTCGGCGAGCGCTGCAACTCGTCGGGCTCGCGGAAGTTCAAGCGGCTGCTCGAAGAAGAAGACTGGGACGAGATCGTGTCGCTTGCGAGGGAGCAGATGCGCGAGGGGTCGCATGTGCTGGACGTGAATGTGGACTACGCGGGTCGGGACAACGCGCGGGATATGTACGAGGTGGTCTCGCGTCTGGTGCGTCAGGTCGATGCGCCGCTGATGCTGGACTCCACGCAGCCCGGCACCATCGAGGCGGGGCTGCGGGCCGCGGGCGGCAAGTGCCTGATCAACTCGGGCAACCTTGAGGACGGCGAAGAGAAGTTCGCGCAGATGTGCGACCTGGCGCGTCGGTACCAGGCCGGGCTCGTGCTGGGGACGATCGACGAGGACCCGGAGGAGGCGATGGCGCGGACCGCCGACCGCAAGATCTCGATCGCGAAGCGGATGTACGACCTCGCGGTGGGCAAGTATGGGCTGCGTCCGCAGGACCTGATGTTCGACCCGCTGGTGCTGCCGATCTCGACGGGGATGGACAAGGACCGCCGATCGGGCCTGGAGACGATCGAGGGGGTCCGCCGGATTTCGCAGGAGCTGCCCGAGTGCCAGACGACGGTCGGGCTGAGCAACATCAGCTTCGGGCTCAAGCCCGCGGCTCGGCAGGTGCTCAACTCGGTGTTCCTGTATGAGCTGCAGCAGGCGGGGCTGACGAGCGCGATCGTGCACGTGAGCAAGATTCTGCCCAAGGCGCGGATCCCGGACGACCAGTGGGAGGCGGCGCTAGGGCTGATCTACAACCGCCCCGCCGCCGAGCCCGTTGCCTTGGCCGACGGCGCGACGACGACCGATCCGCTGCAGATCTTCATCAACCTGTTCCCCGACGATGCGTCGGTGCAGTCGATGAAGGTCGACCTCGCGGAGCTGCCGCTCGAAGAGCGTCTGCAGAAGCACATCATCGACGGCGAGAAGAAGGCGCTCGACACGACCCTCGACGAGGCGCTCGGGAAGTACAAGCCGCTTGAGATCGTCAACGACCACCTGCTCGCGGGGATGAAGGTCGTGGGCGATCTGTTCGGCAGCGGGCAGATGCAGCTGCCGTTCGTGCTGCAGTCGGCCGAGGTGATGAAGATGGCGGTCGCGCATCTCGAGCCGCACATGGAGAAGGTTGAGGGCCAGACCAAGGGCTCGATCGTCCTCGCGACGGTGCGGGGTGATGTGCACGACATCGGCAAGAATCTGGTCGACATCATCCTGACCAACAACGGCTACACGGTCTACAACCTCGGCATCAAGCAGCCGATCAACGCGATCCTCGACAAGTGGAACGAGACCCAGGCCGACGCGATCGGGATGTCGGGCCTGCTCGTGAAGTCCGTCAATGTGATGGAGGAAAACCTTGGCGAGATGAACACGCACGGCGCGCTCCCGCCGGTGTTGCTGGGCGGGGCAGCGCTGGCGAAGAACTACTGCGAGGGCCACCTGCGCGGGGTCTACAACGGCAGCGTGTTCCACGGCAAGGACGCGTTCGAGGGCCTGCGTCTGATGGACTACATCGCGACGGGCCGTTCGGACGAACTCAACGCCGAGATTGATGCGCGTAACGCGGAACGCGAGACCAAGCAGGTCAAGATCGACGCGCTCAAGGCGAAGGGCGCGGGCGATGGCGGCGATGCGGTCGCGGTGCTTGCCCCGGCGGTGCGTTCGAGCAGCGTCGCGACCGATATTGAGATCCCGGCCCCGCCGTTCTGGGGCGACCGCGTGGTGGAGGATATCGATCTGGACGCGGTGTATGCGTACATCAACACCAACGCGCTGTTCAAGACGCAGTGGCAGTTTGTGCGTGGCGATCTTGACACCAAGGCCTACGAGGACCAGCTCAAGTACGAGGTCCAGCCGATCTTTGACCGCCTTAAGCAGCAGCTCCGCGACGAAGACGCCCTGCAGCCCAAGGCGACCTACGGCTACTTCCCTTGCAACTCCGACCCGGACAACCCCAACGACCTTATCGTCTTCGACCCGGTCGACCACGACAAAGAGATCGAGCGTTTTACGTTCCCGCGGCAGGACATCCGCAAGAAGCTGTGCATCAGCGACTTCTTTGCGCCGCTGGGGTCGGGCCAGAAGGACGTGCTGCCTGTGCAGTGCGTGACGATGGGCCAGAAGGTGAGCGAGGTCGCCGGCGAGTTGTTCAAGCAGAACAACTACCGTGAGTACCTCTACGTCCACGGGATGGGCGTCGAGTGTGCCGAGGCGTTGGCGGAGCTGTGGCACAAACGCATCCGCCAGGAGCTGGGCATCGCGACCGACGACGCGGGCAAGATCACGCAGCTCTTTACGCAGAAGTACCGCGGCAGTCGATACAGCTTCGGCTACCCCGCGTGCCCGGACATGTCGGACCAGGACATCCTCTGGCGTCTGATGAAGCCCGAGCGGATCGGCTGCGTGCTGACCGAGAACTGGCAGATCGACCCCGAGCAGTCGACCAGCGCGATCATCTGCCACCACCCGCAGGCGAAGTACTTCAACGTGTAGGCAGCTCTACGCGAGCGTGCTTGTGCCCACGGCCAAAACCCACCCGTGCGTGGTTACCGTGACCGGGCGAGAGGACTCGCGGCGGTGAAGCCCGTACTAGTCTTCGATCTCGGGCACCGGCCTCATCAGCGTTTCTTCGGTGAGCCCGAGCACTTCGACCACCTCCGCGTTTTGGGTCTCGTGCATGGCGTACTCCTCGGCGACCAGCCTGATCCAGCGTCCATCGGGGTGCGCATAGAGCGTGGCGGTCTCGATCTTGCCGAAGTTCTCGCCCCGGACACGGTCGTTAGTCGCTGCCGATGTGCGGTGCATGCGGTAGACCTGTGCGGAGACGGATTGGCCGTCGATCTCCAGCGTCTCGTCTGCCTGGCGTTCGTAGAGTGTGTATTGAATGATGGCGAAGTTTGAGGTGTAGTCGGTGGTCTGGATCGTAAACTTTTCATGCCCGCGTGCGAGGTGGTAGGCGAAGGCGATGGGCTCCATGGGGAGCGGCAGCGCATCCATACGTCGCGGGTCAACGTCGGTGTACCCGAGGTGGTTGAGAAGCTCCCCGTCGCTCTCTTGGTAGTACTCGGAGAAGACGTGCTGGGGTAGGCCGTCGAGGGGCTTGGACGTTCCGAGGAGTTGGTAGCCGTCGGTCATGCCCTGGCTGAGTTGGAAGCTGATCAGTCCGCCTTCACGGTCGCAGATGACAGACGTGATCAGGTACCAGCCTGTGGCACCGAACATCCGGTAGTCATAGGTGACCTTGTCGCTGGCGGGAGTGACGGCGATGTAGCTGAAGAAGGGTGGGGACTCGCTGGGGGGCGTTTGCTCGAAGCGGTGCCATTGATGGGTTGGTGCCGCCGGGACCGGGACGACGGCGATAAGTTCTTGCAGGGTCTTGGGGGTTTCGTGGACCGAGTCGTCCAGAAGGTCGGCGAGTGGGTGGCGGCCGTTGTTCGCGATCGGGACGGGGCCGGGCTCGGGTGCCGGGGTGACATACCCGGGGATATCGACCTTGAAGTCGAAAGGATGCTCGGCGTCATCACTGTCGACGACCGTGCCGCGCAGCCGGATGCTCCCGCCCATGCGGATCAGCGACGCGTTCGCGGCCGAGATCGGCGGCCGACGGCGCTGGGGCTGTGCGACATAAAACTCGATCGCATGCGAGCGGTCCGGGAGCGTATCGATCCAGTTGACCACCGGAAAGCCGCGTTCGTCGGCGAGCGTGACTTTGTACGCCGCGTGCCCATCATCGTCGAGCTCCACCGTGACCGAGATCGTGGCGGGGCCGACGACCCGGTTGCCGTTGTTGTCGATCGTGTCGTTGCCGGTTGTGTCGCCGTGGGCCTCGGCTTGCTCGTTGGCCGGTCCCGCCTGCGCCGCCTGTGCCTCGCCCTGCTCGGACTCACGGACGTCGGGGGTGGTGGTGGCCGTCGTGTCGTCGCCCGCTTTGCCGCAGGAGACCAGGAGCGAAGTCAGTGCCGTGGCGAGCAGTACGCGAAGGTAGAGCATCGGAAGTGTTCCCGTATCCGGAAGAGGTTGTGCGTTGCGTGCGGTGTAGCGTAGCAAAACGCGGCGGACTACAGGTTTCGTCCGGTGCCGAGCGTCGAGTATAGTGCGGCACCTTTCATCTCAGGAGTTTTCGATGCCGACCCTTGACCGTCGTAACTTTTTGACAAGTGCCGCTGCGGCGGCGATCTCTCTGGGTGGCGGCGCGGCGGCGAGCGCATCCCAAGGACGGCACACCCGCAAGCAGCAATCGCCGACGAGCTCGGGCAAGCGGGTTTCCAACCCGATCGCGGTGTCGACGTATTCGTTCTGGCACCTGACCGAGGACACCCCGCCGACGATGGACGTGTGTCTGCGCCACGCCTCGGAGATGGGGTTTGATGGGCTTGAGCTGCTTGAGGTGCAGATGCAGCGCCGGGACAAGGCGTACCTGAATACGCTCAAACGTGAGGCGATGATCGCAGGGCTTGACCTTTGCGGGATGAGCACGCACCAGGGGTTTGTGTCGCCCGACCGTGCGTACCGCCGGGCGAACGTGGAGAAGACGACGGCCTCGCTTGAGCTGGCGTACGAGCTGGGCATCCCCACGATCCGCGTGAACACCGGGCGTTGGGGGACCAGCGGGAGCTTTGACGAGTTGATGGAGAACCGGGGGATCGAGCCGACGCTTGAGGGCTATACCGACGACCAGGGCTTTGCGTGGGTGATCGATGCGTACGGCGAGCTGGCGCGGGTCGCGGAGAAGCTGGGCGTTGTGATGGGGCTTGAGAACCACTGGGGCCTTGGGCGGACGGCCGTGGGCGTGCTGCGTGTGATCGAGGCGGTGAACTCGCCCTGGCTGCAGGCGACGCTGGACACGGGCAACTTCCTCGAAGACCAGTACGAGCAGTACCGTCGGCTGGCTGGCGCGGCGGTGTTCGTGCAGGCCAAGACGTACTTCGGCGGCGGGGTCTGGTATGAGATCGACATCGACTACGCCCGGGTCGTGCAGACGCTGCGCGACGTGGACTATCGCGGGTATGTGTCGCTCGAGTTTGAGGGCGAAGAAGACCCGATGACGGGCGTGCCCAAGTCGCTCGCGCTGCTGCGTGAAGCGTTCAGCGCGTAGCGTTTTGATTCACGGTTACCGATTGCGCCGTTGTGCGTTGGCTACCACTTCCAGAGTGAGGCGATGTCGTCGGTGTATTCACCGGGGAGGATGGCGTGCCGGAGGGTGTAGATCGGTGCGTGTGGCGGGCAGAAGATGCGGGGGTAGATCGGGAGCTTGACCAGGTCGGTCGAGCCGATGCCGCGCGGGATGAGCATGAGGGTGTTCTGGTGGCGGATCATGCCGGCGTTGAGCGCGACGGGGAGGTCGGAGGCGTTGAAGAGCGGCCGAGCGATCCAGGGGAGCCGGACCTGCCCGCCGTGGTTGTGTCCCGCGAACGCGAGGTGGGCCCCGAGGTCGGCGCAGAGCGGCAGGTCGTCGGGCCGATGGGTGAGTGCGAGCCGCAGGCGGGCGGGCGTGTGGTCGGCGGCGTCGGGGGGCTCGGGGAGTTCGCCCACGGCGAGGGCGGCCTTCGTGCCGTCGGGTCGGCGCTTACGGCCTTCCCGGCCCAGGCCGATGATGTCGATGGGCAGGTCGTCGAGGGCGACGGCCTGGTCGACGAGCCAGCGGATCGGGAGGTCGGCGGTGCGTTCGATGAACTCGGGGGTGTCGTGGTTGCCCAGGACGCCGAACCAGCCGTGGGCGGGCCTGACGGCTTGTGTGAGCTCTTTGAGGTACCGGATCGCGGCGTCGGGCGGTCGGTGGCGGACCATGTAGTCGCCGGTGAGCAGCCCGAGGTCGAGGCGGACCTTGTTGAGCTGATAAAGCAGCCGGCTGAGGCGTTTGGTGGGCTTGATGATGTGGAGGTCGGTGAGGTGTGCGACCCGGAGGCCTGCCCCGCCGGAGACGGCTCTTTTGGCGTGTGATCCGCCTGAAAAGGAGGCGGGGATGGCGGGGTGACCCAGTTCGACAGATTCGGTGAGGCCGTAGGCGAGTGGCATGCGGGCATGATACCGGCGTATTGCTTGCCAGGATCGTCACAAGTCTTTATCTTGTAGGGGTTGCGGACCGCAGGTCGCGTGCGGGTTGGCTGTTTGTGCCGCCCCACCGCCCGCCGAGCGGTCTTGGATACCCTCCCCCCACCAGCCAGGAGCCCGCGCGATGGCGAAGATGTTTTATACGCTCGAAGAAGCCGCCAGCAAACTCGGCGTCGATGAGCAGACCGTCAAGGACATGGCCTCCCGCAACGAACTGCAGCAGTTCCGCGATGGCGACAAGCTGATGTTCAAGCGCGACCAGATCGACGCGAAGTCCTCCGGCGGCGCGTCCGATGGCCCCATCCCCCTGGCCGACTCCTCGATCAACGACGCCATCGACCTCAAAGCCGACACCGTCGCCCCGATGGAAGACAGCCGTGAAGCCACCGGCGTCAGCGTGTTCGACGCCAACGAAGTCGAGCTCGCAGACCCCATGGCCCAGACCCAGATGACCCAGCCCGTCATCGACGACGAAGACCTCGCACTCGAGTCGGTCGGCTCGGGCTCGGGCCTGCTCGACCTCACTCGCGAGTCGGACGACACCTCCCTCGGGGCCGAGCTGCTCGACGAAATCTACCCCGGCGGTGGCGACACCGGCATGGGCACCGGCACGGGCATGGCGATGGACTCGGCCGTCGGCTCCTCCGGCGTGTTCGACGGCGCGATCTCCATGGAGACCGGCCAGTCCGGACCCTCGGGCCTCGAAAACCTCTCCGCCGGCCCCGCCGTCGCCGCAACCCCCGCCTCGGGCGGCACCCCCGTCAGCTACGAAGTCGAAGAGTACGACCCCGCCGGCAGCGGCTTTGGTGCGGGCATGCTCTTTGGCGTCATCGCCGCGATGGTCGTCGGGCTCGGCGTGGTCATCCCGATCCTCGGCGGTGTCCAGAGCACGCTGCTCGACATGATCAACCCGCTCGAAAAACCCACCAACGTCTACATCCTCGCCGGCGTCCTGCTGCTGGTCAGCGTCGTCTTCGGTGTGATCGGCATGGTCGTGGGCAAGGCCACCTCGAAGTAGCCACCTAAACCAACTCACCCAAGCAAGCCGGCCAGCAGGTCGGCTTGTTTTTTATCCATGTCGGCCGTGATCCGCCGCACGAGGTGCGAACGGCCCGAGGATGCGCACGCACGAGGCAAAAAAACGCTCACGCAAAGTGTCGGTGGCGTGGGACACGTTGTGGATTGCGCCGCGTCGTTCACACCCCGCCGATGCCCGGCTACAATGCCCCTCTTGTGTCGGTGCCGGGCCGGCCTCGCTTGCGATGACTCGAAAAGGACGCCACGCAGACTATGCTCAGCCCGCTTGCGAAACAGGAAACGATGACGATCGCGGCCATCGGCGTGCTGCTCTCGGTCGCGGCGCTGCTGCTGGGGGCCTGGTGGCTGATCCCGGTGATCCTGCTCGCCACCGCGGCGCTCCTCGCCTTCTTCCGGGACACCGACCGCCGGACCCCGACCCAGCGCGGCGTCATGACCGCGCCCTCCGACGGGCGTATCAGCTCGATCCACGAGGTCGACCACTTCGAGCCCTTCGATGGGCCCGCGACCTGTGTCCGCATCTTTATGAGCGTGTTTGACGGCCACATCAACTACAGCCCGTACCACAGCGAGGTCACGTCGGTCGTGCACAAGGACGGGGCGCACCTGAACACGCTCAAGCCCGAGTCGGCCGAGGACAACGAGTCGAACCTGATCGTACTGGTCCACCCGACTCGGCGGTACCCGATGGCGGCGGTGCGTCAGGTCGCCGGGATGCTTGCGCGGACGATCGTCTGCTCGATCCAGGAGGGCCAGGTCCTTCAGCGCGGCCAGCGCATCGGTTTGATCAAGCTGGGCTCAACCACCGAGCTCTACATCGCCCACGAACTCGCCCCGCAGGTCCAGGTCCGGCAGGGGCAGAAGGTCGTCGGCGGGGTGACCGTCCTTGCGCAGATCACGCCCAAGGAAGGCGCCGCCATCGTCGCAAGGCCCGAGCGTCGCGATACCGAAACCCACCAGGTTGAGTCGCCGTCCACCGACGAGTCGACGTCGGAACCGGAGCGCGGCAACGATGCCGACGCCATGAAGCCGGCCGCCGTCGAGGCCGAAGTCGAAGCGTAGTCCGTTGAGTTCAGTGGACCACACCAACACAATGTGCATTCGGGGCAGCGCTCCGCACTTTAGTGGGCATCGCTCGCGGACGCGCTCCACCTTTTTTTCTGCTTTTTAGCCCCCGCGTTCGAGCTGGACGACTTCCCGGTAGTTGTGCTGGAAGAAGCCGCGCCAGACGATCCGCCGTGCCTCGCTGTCCTTGAGCGCTTCGGAGAGGCCGGCTTTGAAGTCGGTGAGCGTCGCGAGGACCTCGTCGTAGCGTGGGTGGTCGGGGTCGAGCTGGATCGTGTGCCAGTGCTCGGCCAACTCGGCGTCGGGCCAGGTCAGTGTGAGCTCTTCGGGCATCGCGTCGAAGAGCGCGAGCATATCCCCGTATCGGCTGTGTTGCGGGTGCTGTGGGTCACTTGCGCGGAGGAGTGCTTCCCACGCGGCGGTGAGGTCGCCGTGGATGTCGATGGCCATGGCTTGGGTGACGGGGGCGATCGCGCTGAAGTAGTCGGGCGTGCCCTCGGGGAACGGCACGGCGGTAGGGAACGGGTCGATGTCGCGGTCGACCCAGGTCGCACGCTCGGCGTCGTGGTACATGTCGCTGCGGATGGGCTTGCGGCGGAGCTCGTAACGCGTGGGCCGGACGATCTGATCGCCCGCCCCAGCGTTCGTCCCTTCCGCCGGCTCGATGGAGCGCTGCCAGATGCCCTGCGCATCGGGGCTCAGCAGCCAGGCGATGAACTCGCGTGCGAGGTCGGCCTGCTTCGCGCCGCGCAGCAGCGTGATCGGGTCGGCGGTCGTCGCGGTCGTGCTCTTGTCCCCGTCGATCGGGTCGGCATAGCCCATGCGCTCGCCGCCGATGAGGCCGGCCTGGTAGCGGGCGTAGAAGTCGATGCACATCCCGGCCGCGGCGTCGCCGCGCGCGACATCGTTGGGCACGGTGCTCGAGCTGTTGGTGAAGTAGCGTGCGTTAGCAAACGTCCGGCGCAGCGTTGCCCAGCCCTCGGTCCAGCCCTGGCGTTTGACGAGGGTGTTGAAGGTCGAGGCGATCGAGCCGCTGTGCCCGGGGTCCGCGAGCGCGACCCAGCCAAGGTACTGCGGCGTAGCGAGGTCGGACCAGTTGGTGGGTTCCTCGGCCCCGATGCGTTTGAGAACATCCCGGTTGTAGACGATGCCGAAGCTCGAGAGCGTGACGCCGGTCCAGCCCAGCAGCTCGATGGTTTCCCCGTCTTCTTCGAAGGTGTATCGCCGGTACAGGCGTTCGCCACCGATGCGCGGCTCGGGGAAGGAGGCGTCGAACAACGCGGCGTCGATGAGCGGGTCGTCGACGATGCGGTGTGTGGTTTCGATGCCTTGCGTGTCGGTGGTGGTGATCCCGCCGGCGATCTTGCCGTGGTCGTACTCGCCGCCACCGAAGAACAGGTCCGCGCCGATGCCGTCGTCGAGGTCGGCGTTGCGGTCGATCATTGCTTGGTACTGGTTGAGGATGCTCTTGCGGATGTCGCTGGTGCCGCCGGGGCTGCGCCAGTCGAACTTCACGGCCGGTTGGCCTTGCTCGATCCGCCAGCGGTTGTAGGCCAGGCCCAGCTCGAAACGGATCTGCTCGTTGTGCGGGGTGAAGATCACGAGCCGGGGCGCATCCGCATCGGGCGAGGAAGCGAGCGAAGCGCCTTCGCCTTGGTCGGGCCGAAGCAGGACCGGCAGGCCGACGATGACGACCATGAGGAGGACGATGACGATCTTGGGCAGGTGGTCGCGCATGGGCTAAGGATATCGCGCGGCAGCGGTTTTTGTGTTGGGATGTGGTTAGGTGTGGCGGTAGGGCTCGATGGCCTTCGCGGCGGCGGTCGCGAGCAGCTTGGCCGTCTGTGCGATGGACTCTTCGGCGGGGAGCCCTTCGCCGATGACGTGGTAGCTCGTGAGGCCGTGCTCCAATGCCTGCTCGGCACCTTCGCCGACGCAGCCCACGAGCGCGACGCACGGGACGCCGGCGGCTTTGGCTCGCTGGGCGACGGCCATCGCGGCCTTGCCGCTGAGCGATTGATGGTCGAGCCGGCCCTCGCCGGTGATGACGAGGTCGGCTTGAGCGAGGCGTTCATCGAAACCGATCGCGTCGAGCACCAGCTCCGCGCCGGGCGATAGCTCGGCCCCGAACATCGCGACCAGCCCCCCGCCCACGCCCCCCGCCGCGCCCGCGCCGGGGAGGTCGGCGACGTCGGGCAGCCCGGCGTTTCCCCATGCGATGGCGAGGTCGCGCAGGCCTCGGTCGAGCTGTTCGACTTGTTGTGGGGATGCGCCCTTCTGCGGGCCGTAGACGTGCGCGGCGCCGCGTGGGCCGTGCAGCGGGTTGGTGACATCACAGGCGATCCGCAGCGTCGCGGGCGGGTCGGTGGATGCTGGGCGGAGGCGCGGGTCGTGCGTGCGCCAGTCGGTCCGGCTCTGGGCGACGCTTGCGAGGTCGCCGCCGGTGACAGGCCGGGCAAGGGCTTGGCCGGCGTGGTCTCGCAGCGGGACGCCGAGCGCTTGTGCGATGCCGAGCGCGGCGTCGGTCGTAGCGCTGCCGCCGATGCCGAGGAGGATGCGCCGCGCGCCGTGGTCGAGCGCGTGGCGGATGAGGATGCCGGTGCCGAAGGTGGAGGTCAATGTCGGGTCGCGCTCGTGTGGCGTGAGGCGTTCGAGGCCCGAAGCGTCGGCGAGTTCGATGACCGCGGTACTTGGCCGATCGTCGCCGGGGGGGATGAGCAGGTAGCTCGCGGTGATCGCTCGCCCCAGCGGGTCGGTCGTCTCGACCCGATGCCGCGCGGCGCGGGGCATGCTGTGCGACATCGCCTGGACAAACCCTTCGCCGCCATCGGACATCGCGAGGGTCTCGAGTGTGGGCGGATGGCCGCGTGTGTGTGACCGGATGCCCTCCGCGATCGCGTTGGCGGCATCGATGGCGGGCAGTGCGTCTTTGAAGCTGTCGGGTGCGATAAGGATGCGCATCGGGGTATCGTAATGCCTCGTAGTCGCCGCGGGCCTGCGAACCAGTGCCGCCCGGCTGTCGAATCGGGGAACGCCTGGGCGATATGATGGCGGCGGTCGCGCGATCGAAGTTCCGCGCGGTGGTTCACTCAAGTTTTTTCACGAACCCGGGCAAGGGAAAGCGGTATGGCAGCGGCAGCGGCGGTTTCACTCCTCATGGTGCTGGTGTTGGTCCTGCTCCTCGTGGGCCTTGGCACGGGCATCGCACTTTGGCTCACAGCGGGCAAACCCCACGCGCACGGCGAGATGGCGTGCGGCGGCTGCGGCTACTCGGTCCGCGGGCTCGAGCAGATGCAATGCCCCGAGTGCGGCGCAGACCTCCGCACGGTCGGCATCACCGGCGGCGGCTCGGCTGGCCGGCGCACGACAGGCATCGTGCTCACCCTGGTCTGCGGCCTGCTGCTGCTTTCCTGCTGCGGGTTTACGGGGTTTAGCTGGCTTCTGACCGCGAGAAGCAGTACGCCCTACCCGACGACCGGCACACCCGCCCCGATCCAGGCCAAGCCTACGCCGACAGCGCAGCCCGTACCGATCCAAGACCCGGTGGACGGTGATGCGAACGATGCAGGGAGTATTGAAGGCGTTGAAGACGTAACGCGGGACTAGGCCGTGTTTCAGGCCGCGTCGTGCGATGCGCTGCGCTGCGATCGGCCCACGCGTCGGCTAAACGCGTCGAGCGACTCGGCGACGATCGGCGTCTGGATCACCGGCTTCACCGGCACACTTGTGTCGATCGCGTACACAAAGCGGGGGTCCAGCGAAGCGCCTGAAGTCGCCGACTTGGCCAACGGCATCGCGGCGGTCGTCGGGGTGGATCGGCTACGCAGCTCGGCCTGCTTGATGCTCAGGTCGGCCATGTGCTGCGCCCCTTCACGCAGCTCACCGATCCGCCGACGCAGGTGCTGCTCGGTCTGGTCGGCCTGCGTACGGGCCTGGTCGCTGAGCTTTGCCAACGCGGCCGCGAGGGACTCACCCGACGTTTCCGCCAGGCGGGTGATCGACGCGACACGCTTCGCAGCGTCGGCTTCCAGGCCCGAGAGCTGACGCTCGGCCTGCTTATCCAGGTCCGCAAGCCCCTGCGCGATCCGTGACCCCAGCACGCCCTCCACCCGCTCGGGCAGCGACTGCGCCAAGGCGTCGGCCCGCTGCTCGGCGTCGGCGACGATCGCATCAAAACGGGCGGTCAGCGGCGTGAGCACTTCCTCCACGTCCACATCCAGCTTCGCGATCATCTCCTGCACCGCGGTCTCAAGGACCTGGGTGCGATCGAGCACGTGCTTGTCCAGCTCGGCCTTGATCGGCGCCGCCAGCTCGGTCGCCTGCTCCTTCGCGTTGTTGAGGGCGCGGAGCAGGTGCTTGTCGACCGCCTCGGCCGCCTGTTTGTGCATCTGCTGCATCCGCGCGACGCGCTTGTCGATCGCCCGATCCATCTCGACAAGCTCCTTGAGCCGGGCCGCGATCGGCGCTTCGTTCTTCGCAAGCTGCTGGCGGATGTCGTCGGCGACTTCGCCCGCGCAGCTGCGCACGGCCTGCTTCGCGGCATCGAGATCGACCTTGAACTGCTGGGCGTTTTGCACCTGTTCCGCGAAGGCGTCGGTCGCGGTCTGGATCACATGCCGCATCGCGTTGATGCGCTCGCTGCGGATATCGATCTCGCGCTGTGTCTGGGCGAGGGTATCGAGCCGGTCCTGGACGACGCGGTCGAGCTGCTTGATCCGGTCGGTGAGCGTGACGATCTGGTCGACGGGGGCGGGCCCGCCGTGCATCTCGAGCTGGTGCTGCTGCTGTTTCTGGGCTTGTGCGAGGCGGAGGCGTTCGTCGCGGGCGCGGTCGGCCGCGGCGTGGAGGTCGCGGATCAGGGCGCGGGTCGCTTGGGCCGAGGCGTCGGCCGATTCGGAGCGTGAGTCGGAAACTGCAGCGGGAAACACATCGGGCACGACAAGGGCTCCGGGATCGGTCACAATACCCGCCCGCGCGTTGCGGGTTGATAGTTCACTTATCGGCACGACCCCGGGGCCCGGCGTAATCCGGGCCCGCTGGACGATCAGATACCCGGCCCCGCCGCGACTTGGCGGGGTGTTATCGGGCATGGAGTAGATTCACGATGGGCCTAATCGACATCATGGGCGTCATGGTCGCACTCGCGGCCGCGCTGGCGTACATCAACCACAAGTTCCTTAGACTCCCCACCACCGTCGGGCTCATGCTTCTCGCGCTGATCCATGCCGTCGCCGTCCTCGCGATCGGGCAGGTCTACCCCCCCGCCGTCGCGTCGGCGCAAGGCCTCATCGGCTCGATCGACTTCAACGAAACGCTCATGCACGGCATGCTCGGCTACCTCCTCTTCGCGGGGGCGCTGCACGTCAACCTCGCCGACCTCAAGCAGCAGACACTCGTCATCGCGCTGCTCGCCACCCTCGGTGTCCTCATCACCACCTTCCTCGTCGGCTCGTTCGCCTATGGCATCACCCAACTCCTGGGCATCGAGGTCAAGTTCCTCCACTGCCTGATCTTCGGCAGCGTCATCGCACCGACCGACCCGATCGCGGTGCTGTCCATCGTCAAAAAACTCGGCGCGCCCAAGTCGCTCGAAACGAAGATCGCAGGCGAATCGTTGTTTAACGACGGCGTCGGCGTCGTCGTGTTCATCGCGCTGATGGGCATCGCGGGGCTGGGTGGCGGGCACGGTGATGATTCGCACGCGACCGATCTAGACGTGCAGATACAGGCTGAGCACTTCGCCGACCAGATCGTCGGTGTGCCACCGGTTGAAGGCGAGCCTGGGTACCCATCTCCGATCATGGACATCCTGCATCAGGATACCGCTGAGACAGCGAAAGAAGCGGTCCATTGGTTTGAAATCGCCAAACTCTTCGCCCTCGAAGCCGGCGGCGGTATCGTGCTCGGCTTCGTGCTTGGCTTGATCGCGTTTGTGCTCATCCGTTCGATCGACCACTACACGACTGAAATCCTGCTGTCCCTCGCGGTGGTGACCGGCGGGTATGCGCTGGCGTACAAGCTGCACGTCTCCGGGCCCTTGGCGATGGTGGTCGCGGGCCTGCTGATCGGGAACCACGGCCGGGCGTTTGCGATGTCTGCAAAAACACGCGAGCACCTCGACACGTTCTGGGAACTCGTGGATGAACTGCTCAACGCCGTGCTGTTCGTGCTCATCGGGCTGGAGGTGTTGGTACTGTCGTTTGAGGGCAAGTACCTGCTGGCCGGGGCGCTCGCGGTGCCGGCCGCGCTGCTCGCGCGGTTCATTTCGGTCGGCGGGGTGTTGAGTGTGCTCAAGACGAAACGCACCTTCACCCCCCACGCGATCAAGGTCATCACCTGGGGCGGGCTGCGCGGCGGGATCTCCATCGCGATGGCGCTCGCGCTCAAGGACGGGCTTAGCCACGGCAGTGCCGAAGACGCCACCGCGGGCAACGCCCTGCTCACCATGACCTATGTCGTCGTCGCGTTCTCGATCCTCGTCGGCGGGCTGACGGTCGGCCCGCTGCTCAATCGCTATGGGCTGGCTGGGCAGAACACCGACGCGGATGCGCATTAGTCCCGACGATCATGTGTTGGGTGCCACATCGCGCAGCGATGTGCGACAGTCTTTTTTAGATTGAGCCCACCCACACATGGCTGCGCGATGTGGCACCCATCTATACCGAAGGAAGACCATGGCCGACAAGACCTATCTGCCCGACATCGACATCGCCCGCGCCGCGACGCTGCGTCCCATCCCCGAGATCGCCGCGAAGCTCGGGCTCAGTGAAAACGACATCGACCTGTATGGCAAAACCAAAGCCAAAGTCACCCTCGCCGCGTGCGAGGCCCGGGCCGACCACGCGATGGGCAAGCTCGTGCTCGTCACCGCGATCAGCCCAACGCCGGCCGGTGAAGGCAAAACCACGACAACGGTTGGGCTCGGTGATGCGCTGTCGAAGGTCGGCAAGAAGACGTGCATCTGTCTGCGCGAGCCCTCGCTGGGGCCGTGCTTTGGCATGAAGGGCGGCGCGGCGGGCGGTGGGTACGCGCAGGTCGTGCCCATGGAAGACATCAACCTCCACTTCACCGGCGACTTCCACGCGATCGGCCTGGCCAACAACCTCCTCGCCGCCGCGATCGACAACCACATCCACCACGGCAACGCCCTGGGCATCGACACCCGGCGGATCGTCTGGCGTCGTGTTGTCGACATGAACGACCGCGCGCTACGCAAAGTCACCGTCGGGCTGGGCGGCGTCGGTAACGGCTACGCCCGGGAGGACGGTTACGACATCACCGTGGCCTCCGAGGTGATGGCGATCTTCTGCCTGTCGCAGACCCTGGGCGAGATGAAGCAGCGCCTTGGCGAGATCATCGTGGCCTACACCCGCGATCGTGCTCCGGTCCGCGCGGCCGACCTCAGAGTCCACGGCGCGATGACTGTGTTGCTCAAGGATGCCTTCGCCCCCAACCTTGTCCAGACTCTCGAGGGCACGCCCGCGCTGGTCCACGGCGGGCCGTTCGCCAACATCGCGCACGGCTGCAACAGCGTGATGGCGACCAAGCTCGCGTTGCAGTGCGCCGATTTTGTCGTGACCGAGGCGGGGTTTGGTGCCGACCTCGGGGCCGAGAAGTTTATGAATATCAAGTGCCGTAAGTCCGGGCTCAGGCCCGACGCCGCGGTGATCGTCGCGACGGTCCGCGCGCTCAAGAGCCACGGCGGGGTCGACAAGGAATCGCTCAACACACCGGACGTCGCGGCGGTGACCAAGGGGATCGCCAACCTCACCAAACACGTCGAAAACGTGCAGGGCTTCGGCATCCCGTGTGTCGTGTGTATCAATACGTTTGTCAGCGATACGGATGAAGAAGTCGCCGCGATCCGTGAGGCGGCGGGCCGGCTCGGCGTGGATGTGATCCAGTCGCGCCACTGGGAGCACGGCGGCGCGGGGGCGGAAGACCTGGCCCGGCATGTGGTAGCGCTCGCCGAGTCGGGCAAGTCGGCGTTGAAGCTGACCTACGACAACGCGGACGGGCTGTGGGACAAGGTGAAGTCGGTTGCGCAGAACATCTACGGCGCAGACGATATCGAGGCCGACTTCCGCGTCCGCAATAAGATCCGCCAGCTTGAGGCCGATGGCTACGGCAACCTGCCCGTGTGCATGGCCAAGACGCAGTACTCGCTCTCGACCGACGCCAAACTCCGCAACCGCCCGACCGGATTCAACGTGCCGATCAGCGACGTCCGGCTCTCCGCCGGCGCGGGGTTTGTCGTCGTCCTCACCGGCGACATCATGACGATGCCGGGGCTGCCCAAACACCCCGCCGCCGAGGTCATCGACCTCGACGACAACAACCAGGTCGTCGGGTTGTTCTAGCAATCAGAGAAAACGCACGGCTCATCTTCCTGTACGCCCGGGTTGCTTAAGCAATCCGCCCAATCAGCGCATACATGAATCGATGCCCACACCCCTACTCTTGCGGCGCACGCCCTGTCGGCGGATAGTCCTGCACGCTCTGCGCCTCACACACCAGCCGTATTCCGCCGAACTCGTAGGACGGGTACCAGTAGAGACTTTTGGGTTCGTTGGGGTACGACGCAAACCATGCTTCGCGGTCTTCAACTTCGCGCCAGCCGAACACGAGGTCTTCGGTCCGTGTCCGCATGTTGCCGCCGCGTAGTGCGCGCTCGGCGGGGTTCGCGGGGATGACCCACTCCGACACGCTGCCGAGCATGTCGTGAATGCCCAGGTCATTGGGGGCCTTCGTGCCGACCTCGGGGACTTCCGCCATCTCTGCAGGTGATTCAGCCACAGGGTCGCCAAAAAATGCATCACCCGGTGCGTTATCGAAGTGCCAAGCCGCAGCGTCCAAGTCGTCTGGTATCCCGCCGCCCGCGATCAGCGCCTGCTCCCACTCCCGCTCGGTTGGCAGTCGATATTGCCGACCGGTTTTTTCGGTTAGCCATTTACAAAACGCTTCAGCAGTCAGCCGTGAAACCGCACGCGCCGGATTCTGTGGGTTGTTGATCTGTACCAATACGCTCGGATTTCCAAACAGCGGGGTCGGGCGAAGGCGTCGTTCGATCAGACTGTTGATCTCCGAAGGGTCTCCAATATCCTGGCTATAGCTCCATGCACGGAACATCTCCCATGTGACCTCGAGCTTAGACATATAAAACGGCGCGATCCCTTCCGATTCATTGCCCGGCACGAGGATCATTTCAAAAGGGACGTACTGCCGAATGCCCGGCCCCTTCGTGCCGTCCTCATGCTCAACCTCAACATATTCCGGCGAAAAATCGCGGAATCGCGCGGGTAGGTTTTCGGCATTGATCGGTGTCGAATGCGGTGCAGGATGTGCCGAAGAGCTGAGTCGCGATTCCCATGCCTCGACGGTGCGCAGCCGCATCTCGTTCTGCTCAAGCAGGCTTTGAATTTCATCAAGACTGACCTGCTGGGACTCCACCACCGCCGCCAGTTCGGCGATCACTGCGGTTGGGTCGGGCGAGGCGGTCATCCTCACCCGTAGCTGCACCGCGTCATCTACCTCCGACACCATCCCCCCCGCGCTGCCCGCGAGCGAGCCCTCGCGCTTCTCAACGTCGAACGCGCTACGCAGGATCTCGAAGCTCGCATCCAGGGTCAGCGTCTGGCCCGTGAAGCTCAGCGTCGCGGGGATCGCGAGGTCCTGTGTGATGCCGTTGAGCGTGAAAGTGCCTTCGAGGGTGTGCGTCGGGGCGTTGGGGTCAGTGGGAAGGGCCTTCTCGATGATCTCCGTCGCCGCGTCGCAGGTGAATCGTGCCGTCGGGTGGTTCTCGTAGTCGAACCACTTCTCCCCCGCCAGCACGGTGTTGGTCAGCGGCAGCGCATCGGTCCGGAGCGAGGTCACCGCGAACGTCACCTCGACCGCGATGAGCTGCTGCGACTCGGGGCGATATACCACCGCCCCGGTCAGCTCGTCCCATGTCCCCTCGTGTTCCTCTCGGCCAAACGACGTCGTCTTCCCGCCTGTGAAGTCCACCCGGAAGTTGCCCCCGCGTTGCATCGCCTTGAGCGGGACAACAAGATCCCCCGCAGACGGATCGACCGCGACGCCCGCGACCTGCGTGAGGTCGCCCGCCCCCTGCGCGAGCGCCGCCCCCGCGTCGCCGTAGTCCGCGGGCTGGGTCAGGTTCGCGACGTACAACGCCATCAGCGCCAGCCCGGTATTGATCAGCAGGACAACAACCAGCAGCACGGCCATCTTCTTCGACATGGTGGGGTTCCCGGCGGCGTCTAACGCGCGATGTCTATCGTTCAGCCCCGTCGCGAAACGCGCAACGGTGAGGAGTAACCCGACGAACGCCGGGGCTGGCCCGTTACAGAACGTCCCCGAGAATCGGCGGGGGGAACCGGTGCGTTTGCTTTGACACGCAAAAAACGCTAAAAAACCCGACCCACGCGGGCGACGGATCGCCCGCATGCTCCGAACGATCACACCCCGTCGGCACGGGCCTTTCCTACGAAACGCCCGCCCCACGCCCGACCCGCAAAGCTCCACCATGGCCAAGAAACCCTCCGCTAAGCGTACCGTTGCAAGCAAAGCCACCCCCAACGAGCACTACTTCTTTACCTCCGAGTCTGTCTCGATGGGCCACCCGGACAAGGTCGCCGACCAGGTGAGCGACGCCGTGCTCGACTCGCTGCTTACGCATGACCCCAATGCCCGCGTCGCGTGCGAGACGTTTGTGACGACCGGGCTGGTCGTGATCGGCGGCGAGATCACGGTGCACAACATCGAGGCCGAGCGCGCCCTGGCGGATGCCGAGAACACCGCCCGCGAGACGATCCGCAAGATCGGCTACACCGGCGACCTCGGGATGAAGTTTGATGCGGACAACTGCGGCGTTGTCCGCACGATGCACAGCCAGTCCAAGGACATCAACCAAGGCGTCGACCGCGCGAAGGCCGACGAACAGGGCGCGGGCGACCAGGGCCTCATGTTCGGCTATGCGTGCAAGGAGACCGCCGACCTGATGCCCCTGCCCATCGACCTCTCGCACAAGATGGTCGCCCGGCACGCCGCCGTACGCAGCAAGAAGAACCCCGTGATCAAAGGCCTCCGCCCCGATGCGAAGAGCCAGGTGACCGTCGAGTACGACATCAACAACAAGCCCGTGCGCATCGACGCCGTGGTGCTTTCGACCCAACACACCGCCGACTGGAATGGCGACGCGAAGCAGAAGAAGCTGGGCAAAGAGGTCTTCAAGCACATCATCGAGCCGTGCCTGCCCGCGAAGCTCTACAACAAGAAGACCACCAAGCTCGTTTTCAACCCCAGCGCGAAGACCCGCATCCCCGCCGGCGCGCTCAAGGTCTTCGTCAACCCCACCGGCCAGTTCGAGATCGGTGGGCCCCACGGCGACGTCGGGCTCACCGGCCGCAAGATCATCGTCGATACCTACGGCGGCCGGGGCCGACACGGCGGGGGCGCGTTCTCCGGCAAAGACCCCTCCAAGGTCGACCGCAGCGCCGCGTACATGGCCCGCTACATCGCTAAGAACCTGGTCAAGTCCGGCATCTGCGACGTCTGCGAGGTCCAGCTCTCCTACGCCATCGGCGTCGCCGAGCCCACCTCCATCCACGTCGATACCTACAAGACCGGCCGCATCCCCGAGCCCGAGATCACCAAGCTCGTCCGCGACCTGGTCCCCCTGACCCCCGCCGGCATCCTGACCCACCTCAAGCTCCGCGCCCCGATCTTCTCCACCACCGCCGCCCACGGCCACTTCGGCCGAAAGCCCGGCACCGTCACCGTCAACGGCAAGAAACACGAGACGTTCACCTGGGAAAAAGTCGACATGGCCGACAAGTTCAAGAAGGCGGCGGGGTTGTAAAACTGGACGCCACAGAGTTAGTCCAGTGCTTGTGGCTCACTGGCTCTTTTCAGCCAGGCAGCAAGTCTGCGTACCTCGCGCTTAGCAGGTAGTTGAGAATACTCTTTGCTTAGTTCGATAATGGCACGCACTGCAGCCTCATCGGGCTGACGCAAAGAGTCGTTAGGTATGAGTGATATCTGAACAGGTATCTCTGCAAGTACCTCGGCATCCTCTTTAGATGAACAGGGCAAATCCATGCCGGGAAAACAAACATGCCAGACCCCGTCTATCAATCGAATGGGAAACGCATTCATGTCACACCCTTGCGTTGGTTAGTTAGACCGTTTCAGAAGCAAGATCATTCCATCTTCACCCTGATTAGGGACACTGGAAACCACTTCCCACCCTTCTGCTCCCAAGAGATTCAACGCACCGATTTCATGGTCTTGTATCTGTCGGACAGATACTGTGTATCTTCGAGCTTCTCGCCCGGCCGATGTGCGGGAGTTTGAGCTAGAGCCGGTCGGAGGATTAATTTCAAGTTCCTGTGTTGCTTGGACAAACCTCAGCTTCCCATCATTAGTATTGAAGTAAGCGTACTCCCATCGGCTCCCCTGATTATGCTGCTGGCCCTGAACGGAGTCATTTGGCCAAGCCACTGTTAGGGCTGTGGCTGCCGCCAGTAGAGTGATTAGTCCGAGTGCGTTCTTGTGATTAATCATACACCTCTAATCGACTGAACGCCGGTCGAGTCACAATCGATAATCCCGCAGATGTGATTCACTAGATGAGTGCCATGTTTCTCGGACTTCTTCGACGGATGGCTTTGACATTGCGCCTTGATCTCACAGGATCGAGGAATGTTCGGCCGTGATGCATGGGGACCTTACTGATCAGGGGGACAGGCATTCCTGCCTGTCATTCGGCGACAGCCGAAAACTGTCCCATCAGGCCTTCGGCCTGCGACAGACAAGAATGTTTGTCCCCCTGGCATTTGCCCCCCTGGCATTAGGTACACCGGGAAGCTATCAGGCCTTCGGCCTGTGACAGGCAGGAATGCCTGTCCCCCTATCAAATGATGCCTGTCCTCCTGTCGGGAACTACTACACTCACTGCATGAACGAGCCCAAACTCACGCGGACTCGCAGGCACCTGCCCCACTGGGATTTGCCGGGCAGCACGTACTTTGTCACGTTCCGGGTCGATCGCGGGCGGATGTCCGAATCAGAGCAGCGGTTGGTGCTGGACCACATCGCCTCGGGAGATGGGAAGTTCTACCGTCTGGTCGCGGCGGTGGTGATGCCGGACCATGTGCATCTGATCTTTCAGCCGCGTGATGAATACTCGCTGTCGCGCGTGATGAAAGGCATCAAGGGCGTCTCGGCAAAACTGGTCAATGCAGCCCGCTCGACACGAGGCACGTTCTGGCAGGATGAGTATCACGACCGGATTCTCCGATCTGAAGATGAACTGATTGAGAAGGCGGGGTACTTGTTAGCGAACCCGGCCCGAGCCGGGTTGGTGAAGCCGGGCGAGCCATACCCCTATGTCGTTGATCATCTTGACCGCGAGGGATAAGGACGTCATGACAGGGGGACAGGTATTCCTGCCTGTCAACAGGCCGGAGGCCTGATGAGAGCAGATTTCGGCTGACGCCGAATGACAGGCAGGAATGCCTGTCCTCCTAGTCAGTAAGGCCCCTAGATAAAATCGATTTGCCGCGATGTCCTGGCTCATGCGACAGGCCCATCGATAAGACCCTCACCCCCGCCGCGCCCTGCAGATGATGTCTTGTCGCACGGGGGGTATGGACGGTGAGTCAGCGGTTGGGCGGTGGCGGGCGTGGTTGGGGGGTGATGTGGTCGGGATTCTCGCTGGCCCGATGTGAATCTGCGGCCGTGGCGGAGGACAGCGCGCGCGTGCGGCCAGAGGGGAGGGGAAGGGAGATCGAAGTGATGTGGGGTGGCCCGTGAACGATTACGCACTTCGGGCCCGAGGGGACGGGGGCTTACCCGCATAAAAAACCCGCCCACCTGCTTGCGCGGGTGGGCGGGTTGCTGATTCGTGATTCGGGTTGTCGAGATTAGCGACGGCGGCGCAGTATTGCGAGGCCGCCGAGGCCGAGCAACGCGAGCGAGCCGGGCTCGGGGACGTCGGTCTGGCCGAAGCTGAGGTTGTCGACGCCGTGACGGCCCAGGAGCGGGGTGCCGTCGCCGGCCCCGCCGGAGATGCCCTCGAAGGTG
>JBITAC010000120.1:0-4241 GCA_044439905.1 Phycisphaerales bacterium JB063
GAATGGGAATCGTCTTTATACAGCAGGGGTGCCGGACGAATGCATTGAGTGGTTCTTTTTCGATTCCTCGTGCCCGGGTTCCCCAAACTTCATCCAGCGATTCGCGCTCGGGTTTGAGGTAGAAATCGACTGGGCCTCGCAACGGGTTGTAGGCATTCAGACAGTCTGTAGGCCAGATACAGACCCGGCTTACCCCCAAGACGAAGATAGCGGTGTGTTCGCGTGGGCGGGCGACATTGCGATTGGTGCTTCGGCATCTAATCAAAGCGACTGCACGCCGGTTTATCTGACCATGCTTTCGCTGACAAACATCACCGTCCCCGCCGCGACCGGGGGGACTGCCACGGTGGATTACGCATGAACATCAAGCCCGCCGCGAACAACGGACGAATCATCCGGGGCAAGACCCCGTTCGGCGACTTCGCTGTGGACATCCACGACGACTACGACGGGCCGGTCTACGACGCAGACGGCCGCGAGGTCGGGCGGGTGATGCTCAAGAAGAAAGACCCCGCCCCCCTCAACCTCACCACCATCAACGCACACACCGCCATCTGCAAGCAGTGCCCGCACGCGGGCGCGGTGACGACGACGAAGCGGGGCCGGGATGTCTACACCATCCGCTGCAAGTCGAAGCGGTGCCCGTCGTGCGCGAAAGTCAGTCTCAGACACCCGGGTCGTTGCCCGGAGGGGAAGTGGTAGACGCTACGGCATCTTTTTCGATTTCTTTTCCACCCATTGCCACAGACGAATCGCCCATGTACTTCCCGAAGCGTACTCTGCCAGATAAAAGCCGACGGCCGAAGCGGGAATCAGTATGACAGCAAGCAGCAGGTCATCAGATGCTCGGGTTATCTGTTCGAGAGAATATCTCTCTGGGTCGGCGATGTTGCCAATGTAGATCCTCAAGCCGCCTGCGCCAGCCCCCAGCCCAACAAGGAACACAAGAACGGCTGCGATTCTCGCAACGCACAGCGCCAAAAACTTGGCAGGGGCGGAAACGCCTGGGGGTGGATCAGGCAACGGGTCGGTCTCGGATGGCCCCACATCGGAAGGTCGTTTCATAGTTCCCCAACGCTACCACGCCCAGCCCGCGAGGGCAAGCAAAACCCCGAGGCTCAGAACGACAAGCGGCCAGCACCCGCACCCGGCCGCGTCGTCGGCGCGGAGGCCCGAGGCGGTTTCGTCGAGGTGGCGGTAGTGGGGTGGTGTGGAATCACCCGAGGGTAGTCTACCCTTGCCATCGCCGTAACTCGCTGTAAATCGCGATTCCATACCCGGAAAAACCGCCTTGATAGCCCAGAAACGGCGTTTTTTGCGATTATGAGTCCCGTGCTCTAACCACTGAGCTACGCCCCCAAGTTGTTTGCCATGCGGAGTTTGCGACGTTCCCGGATTTTCCTTGATTTTGGCCATACCCTTTTTATACCCTATGGCCCATGCTTTGGCTACACAAATCTTCGGGCCAGTGGTGCAAAACACACCGTGGCAGGCGATACTACTTTGGCCCTGACAAAGACCAAGCAACCGACCGATTCCTGCGAGAGTGGGAGTACATTCTACGGGGTGAAGAGCCGCCCCGCGATGACGGCGGTTGTAACGTCCACGACGCGATCAACCTGTGGCTGAGTGACCGGCGGAAGGATCGTGACGCCGGGCGAATTCGACCCGAGACGTGGGCGGACTACCTCAAGATCGGCACGTTTGTGATCCAGTCGTTGGGCGCGGTCCGGCCCGTCGCCCATCTGACGCCGTCCGACTTCGCGGCGCTGCGCCGGGCGTTCGCCGAAGAGTACACGTCGTCGCCCACGGTGCTGTCTCGGTGCGTGACCGTCACGCGCATGGCATTCCGGTGGGGGGCTGACGAGGGTAAATACCCTCCGGTCTCGGTCGGTGCGGCGTTCAAGGTCGCCAGCAAAGCCGACAAGCGTGCAGCGTCTCGACGACGGGGTCGGCAGGTGTTCACCGCGTCTGAGGTCCGCGCCCTGCTGGGGGCCAGCACGGGCCACCTGACGGCCTGCCTTTGGCTGGGGATCAACGGGGGGTACACGCAGGGCGAGCTGCCGCTGATCCGCGTGGAGGACATCAAGGGCGGGGCGATCGACCACCTGCGGAACAAGACCGGCGCGGCCCGATTCGTGCCGCTGTGGCCCGAGACGGTCGCGGCGCTGGCCTGGCACACGGCGGGGAGGACATCCGGGCCGCTGCTGCTGGACAGACGAGCCCAGCCCCTGACGCGCGGCGCGATCATTCAGGCCTACGCGAAGCTCCGCAAGGTGGTGCCGGTCGGCGTCGATGGCGGTTTCGGGAAGCTGCGCGCTACGTTCCGCACGGCGGCGGACGGGTGCGGCGACGCCAACGCGATCCGTCGCGTGATGGGGCACGAGGTCGGCGAGGGCGTTGAGTCGGCGTACATCAAGCAGATCGAGCGGGAGCGTCTCGACCGCGTGGTGGCCCGCGTCCGCGAGTGGCTGGGGTAGTTTACCCACAGGTTGTTCAACCCCCAATCGTATGATTGCCCGGATTTTGTGCAGTGTATACCGTCGGGTTCACGTCATGGATGGCGTTGTTCAACGCTCATTGAAGTTCGGGCGTTGTTCGGGTATGATGCGGCGACAGGAGGTTGTCATGTCTCTAGGTTTGTGGGGGCCGGGGTTTTCGGGGAACGACGACGAGATCGCAGTTCAGAGCGTCGAGCAGCGCTTCGACGGTCGATACCCGTGGGTCGTGTTTGGGGTTGAGCATCCGCGAGATTGCGGATCGGTGAAGGCCCGAGACTTCCTCAAGTTCCTGTTGGGTGTACCCACGGTCCTCGATTATGTCGCGGATTTTTTTAGTCAGGTCCACTCGCATTATTCCTATGTCGGTGGAAAAACTGGAGCGACTTGCGTTCGTGTGACGAATACGTTACAAGACGAGACACAACAAAAACGCCCTCGCGCCCGGCTGCAACCGGAGGCGAGGGCAAGGATCAGCGGAACCCTGTAGCAAGGAACAGTCCCGATGACCGGCAGTAATCCTACACCATCACATCCCCCTTGACAACCCCGAAGCCTCGGGATTTTTCCCATGCGCGCAAAGAGACGGCCGGTGTTCCAGCACCGACCGCCTCGGGTGCGTCCCACAAATCAACCGCCATCCCTATCAAAGCACGGAAGCCGATCTATGGACCCTCAGTCTAGCACACTCGCACTACATATCCAATTTTTGCACGTTTCTGACAGTTGGGGCCATCCGGTCCCGGTGCCCCTTCCCGTCGTCCAGAACTGCGCCGCAACAGGCCAGCCCGTCTTGATCGCCTTGACCCCCGAGGCGTGCCGGGCGGCGTTGTCTGGTCCCCGCCAACTCACCGACACCGAACAGGCCATCGTTGACGTGTTGCGACGCGTGGGCTCACCGATGACTGCGCCCGAGCTTGCGGCGATTCACGAGGTGGCCGCGACCGAAGCGCACATCAAGCGACTCCTTCAACCGGGCGGACATCTTCGCCAGTCGTGCGGGGTCAAGCATCAGAAGGGGGCGGGATATTTTCTTGAGTAGCGCTTCCTCGGCGCTACTTACAAAAAGAAGAAACTCGCCGAAACTCTGAGCAGAACAAATCGGGACAAAATCATGCCAAGCACTCAAACCCTAAAAATCGACGACATCCGCACGGACGGAGATATTCAGCCCCGCGAAGCCATCAACGAGGATGTCGTCGCCGAGTACGCGGCCCGGATGGAAGAGGGCGACACGTTCCCCGCCGTCGTGGTCTACGCCGACGGCTCGGACAACTGGTTGGCGGATGGGTATCACCGCGTGATGGCCGCGACCCGAAACGGGTGGATCGCCATCGACGCGGAGGTTCGGAAGGGGACCAAGACTGACGCCATGTGGTTCGCGTCGTCGGCCAACCGGGCGAACGGCCTAAGGATGACCAATGCCGACAAGAAGCGTGCGGTGATGCACGCGGTCAAGGCCCGCCCGTCCGAGTCGGACAACGCGATTGCGAAACATGTTGGAGTAAGCCAGCCCACTGTGACTAAGTACCGAACCGCACTTGAGGCCACTTCAAAAGTTTTGAAGTCGAACACTCGCACCACCTCCGACGGCCGCACCATCAACACCGCCAACATTGGCCGCAAGCCCAAGCCCGCCAACGACGACTACGAATTCGTTGAGGGCCAGGACGAGTCCACGTCCGAGATCATCGACACCACCACCGGCGAAGTCTTAGAGAACGCCGCAGTGGTGACCACCAA
>JBITAC010000121.1:0-22443 GCA_044439905.1 Phycisphaerales bacterium JB063
CATCAGCGGTCGCTTGGCGCGGTCGCGGTCGCCACCGCAGCCGAAGACGATAATCAGTCGACCGTCCTTGCCCGTCAACGCGCGCAGGGCTTGGGCGACATTGAGCAGCGCGTCGGGTGTGTGGGCGTAGTCAACGAGGACGGCGGGCAGGCGAACGCGGACCCCACGGCGTGTCGGCTCGCGGCCGCCCGCCGGCAAGCCATGGGCTTGGCGTTGAATGTCAGGACAATCCCAGTCGGGGCCGACCGGCTCCAAACGCCCTGGCACGGGGGGGCAACCATTGAGCGCGGTTCGCAGTTTGGTGTCATCGATCCCCGTCACCGCGTGCGCCAGCGCCACCGCCTGAATCGCGTTCGCGAGATTGTGCGGCCCCACGAGCGGTAACTCGGCCTCCACATCGCCCCAAGGCCCAACGAACCGCGCTCGGCTGTGCGATGCGGTGAGTTCGGTTGCCAAGGCGTAGGCCGACCCGGCTGTCGATGAACATTCGTCATTCAGCGAGCGCCGATCATTGGTGGCGTGCGTCATGACAAGCCGCGCCTTGCAGCCCCGGGCCATGCGCTTTGATGCGGCATCGTCGCCGTTGAGCACGGCCGTGGCGTCGGCGTCGAGCGACTCGAACAGCAGCGCCTTGGCGTCGGCGTAATCCGCCATCGTGCCGTGGTAGTCGAGGTGGTCCTGGGTCAGGTTGGTGAACCCGGCCGCAACGAACCGCAGGTGGTCGGCCCGGCCCTGGTGCAGCGCATGGCTTGAGACTTCCATGACCGCGCAGGTGCAGCCGTGGGCGATCATCTCCGCGAGCAGGCGTGACAGCTCGATCGCGCCGGGCGTGGTGAGCTCGGCCGGCCGTGGGCCCTGGGCATGTCCCGTGTCGATGTGGACCGTGCCCAACAGCCCGCAGGTTTCCCCCGCCGCGCGGAGCAGGTGCTGGGTGATGGTGGCGGTGGTCGTTTTGCCGTTGGTCCCCGTGATGCCGATCAGCCGGAGCTTGGCCGCGGGCCCGTGAAAGAACCGCTCGGCGACCCGGCCGGCGAGGCGTTGATCGACATCGACCCCGGCCTCCGCGACCAGGTGCGCGAAGCCCGGCGGGACTGGGCCGGCCGCCCCCTGCGCCGGGGGCGACTGAGTCAGCACCGCCGACGCCCCGGCCGCGACCGCGTCCGCCACGTAACCCAGCGCACGTTCATCGAGCGGGCCACGGCAAACAAACAGCCCGCCGGGCACCACGCGGCGCGAATCGTCGGTGAGGTCGGCGATCTCGACATCGTCTGCACCGGCCGCCACGCGGGAGATCGGTAGGTCGGCGGTCAGGGTCGAGAGCAGCATGGTCGGTCGGTTGTCCGTAGCAGGGCGGGGTGGGGTGGGTGTCGTCACACGCCCGGATGCTAGGCATTATCGGCCGATCGCGTCCGCGGCGCGAAAATCGGCGGGCCGGCGGGCGTGAAACGTCGCGCTGTTTTAGCCGATATCTCAAGAGATGGGCGAGGCCAGCCCGTCGCACCCCTGAGGAATCGCGATGAAGTCACGGGATCATGAACCCATCGAGACGCTGCGGATCAGCGAACGCGACAAGCAGAAGCTGGTAAACGCCGTCAACGAGGGCGGGGCCGGCAACGCGGTGAAGCAAGAGCGCCGCGCGCTGCGGGTCCAGTACACCGAGGCCAAGGCGATCCTGACGCTATACATGGAGACGGGCGGATCGACCCGGCTCGCGGTGGTCCCGCGGAACCTCAGCCGGCGGGGCATGGCGTTTGTGCATGGCCGATTCATCTACGCCGACTCGCGTTGCGAGGTGATGCTCAAAACCCTGGCCGGGGAATGGCAGACACTGCCCGGCGTGGTGCGAAACTGCCGACACATCAGCGGGATCGTCCACGAGGTCGCGGTCGTGTTTGATGGCACGGTCGACCTCAGCGACTACTGCCATCTGACGCCCGAAGAAGAGATGATCCACCTTCAGGAACTCGCGGCCGACACCCCCGAAGAAGACCGCGACAGCGTGGTCCGGAACGTCGGCACGGTACTGGTTGTGGACGACTTCCCGACCGACCGTAAGTTGTTCGGGCTCTGGCTTGGCCGGGCGGGCTTCGAGGCGCACTCTGCGTCCGACGCGGAGCAGGCCCGCAAACGCATCGGCAGCGAGAACTACGACCTGGCGGTGATCGACCTGCGTCTCAACCAGGAGAGCGGGGCCGAGCTGATCCGGTCGCTGCGTGGCACCGGGTTTTCCGCGCCGATCATCGCGGTCTCAGCCGACGAAGAATCAAAGGTCGGCGCGGGCGCCAAAGCCGCCGGCGCGAACGCCTTCCTCACCAAGCCCTTCACCGCCGACCAGTTGCTCGAACACGCCCAGACCCTGCTCGGGCTCGACCTGTCGAGCGACGAGGACCAGCAGCCGATCTTCTCAACCGTGCGGGACGATGAAGAGATGGCTCCGCTGCTGACCGAGTTTGTGCGCGGCCTGGGCGGGTACATCACCAAGCTGCGTGACGCCAACGCCAAGGACGACCTCCAGGCACTCGAAGGCATGACGCATATCCTCAAGGGCGCGGGCTCGGGCTACGGGTTCGACGCCATCACCAAGCAGGCAGGCGAAGTGCTCAAGGTCGTCGAAGACGAGGCACGCGACATCGAAAGGATCAAGCAGCAGGTCAACGCCCTGATCCGTGTACTGCACCGCGTGAAGCTGTAGCCAGGCAGACACGCCTCCCCACTGACAAGAACACGTCGAGACCGCAGGGTCGCCGGATCGCGGCCCACAAGCCCACGGCTTTGTCGCGGCTTTGCGAGCACCAACGCCACAGGGCTCCCCCGACACCCGCGCATTCGCCAATCCCCCCGCGATGTGCATGATGGCACGCCGTCATGCTCGCACCCTTGATCCATTACCTCCGCGGCTTCGCGCCGTCCCGGCAGCCCGCGATGGCCCGGCCCGGGTACCGCCGTGAACTCATCAGCTTCACGACACTCCCCTTCGCCACCGCGTTGATCGAGGGCTCCGTCATCGCCGTGCTCGCCAAAATGCACTTCGATGTCGGCGACTTCGGCTTCGCCACCATCACCGCCGCGCCCATGTTCGCCAACATCACCTCCGGCGTCTGGGCCCGGCTGATGCACGGCCGACGCAAGGCCACCATGCTCGCCCTCATCCAGGGCACCCTCATGCTCCTGATCGGGTCGATCGCATTGCTCCCCGCCGACAAGGCCGGTGCCGCGATGCTTGTCGGGCTTGTCGTCGTCGCACGCTGCCTCATCGCAGGCATGCTCAATGTCCGCTCCGTCATCTGGCGCGCCAACTACCGACGCGACCAACGCGCACGCATCACCGGCCGATTCACCGTGCTTATGTCGCTGCTGCTCGCCGTCGTCCCCTTCACCGCCTACTCCTGGCTCAACGACGCCCCCGAACGCTTCCGCATCATCTACCCCATCGGCGCCGCCATCGGACTCATCAGCGTCCTCGCCATCGCCCGGCTGCGCGTGCGGCGAGAAAAGTCGCTCATCGATTTCGAACGACAAAAACACACCGAGCCCTTCCCCGACAAAGACCCCGCCGACACCGTCACGCTCCAACGTGAGTCGTTCCTGCAGGTCCTGCGACGTGACCACCTGTTCCGCCGGTACATGACCTGGCAGTTCATCGCGGGCATGGCCAACATGGCGGGCAACGTCGCCGTCGTCCGACTCATCATCGGCCAGGTCGAAGACCGCTACGGCGACCAGGGCTACGGGCTCTCGACCCTGCTGACCGCAACCTTGCCGATGGTCATGATGACGCTGAGCGTCCCGTTCTGGGCCCGCCTGCTCGACGGGCTGCACATCGTCCGCTTCCGCGTCCGCCACGGCATTATGTGGATCGTCTGCCAAACGATGTACCTACTCGCAGGGCTCACCGGCAACCCGCTGATGTTCATCGTCCCACGCCTGGCGCAGGGCATCACCGCCGGCGGGGGCTCGCTCGCCTGGCAACTGGGCCACCACGACTTCGCCGACCGCCGACTCGCCGCGACCTACATGGGCATCCACCAAACCCTCACCGGCGTCCGCGGCGTCGTCGCGCCTTACCTCGGCGTCCTGCTCTTGGCCGGGTGGGGCGATGACAACCGGCTCATCACTTGGCTCGGCCTACCCGCGTTCCACGGCATCGGCCCCTGGGTCTTCGCACTCACCGCCGCCGGCTCCGTCGTCGCCTGGCTCGGCTTCGTGCAACTCACACGACAGATCGAAGATCAGTAACGCGATACGCGACCTTCAATCTGCTAGCCGCGTTGTCAGTCGTGCGATGTGCGAACAAGCATATCCCCCCAAGCCCACGGCTTTGACGCGCGTTCCGCGAGCGCCAACGCCGTGGGATCCCACACCCCAAACAAACACGCCGCGCGCTAGACGACGGCTAAACAATAACCATAACGCCCCAGCGTCTACCCCGCGTCCTCAGCCAACGGCGACTGGTAAAAATGCAGCCGCATCCCGCCATACACCGCCACCGCCGGGCCGTCGTACCCCGCGACCTCGGGCAGCTCGACCTCGGACGGGGTCCGTACCATCGTGACCCCGCCTTCCTCGAGCGTCGGCAGCAGACGCTCGACCAACGCCAACACCTGTCCGCGCGTCGCCTCGTCCTCAACCAACCGATAAGGCGGATCGACAAACGCCAGCCGAACCGAACCCGCCCCAAGCGACGCCGCCCAGTACCCCGCGAGCGCCGACGCGTTGACGATATGCGAACGCTCCGTCTCGCCCAGCGTCGCGAGGTTCTGCCTGAGCAGCCCGACGATCTCCCGGTCCTGATCCACAAACGTACAGTGCGACGCCCCGCGCGACAGCGACTCGATCCCCAGCGTCCCCGTCCCGCTGAAGATATCGAGCACCGACCAAGGCGCGTCGTCTGTAAACATGCCTAACGAATGCAGCCGGTTAAACAGGTTCTCTTTCACCCGGTCCGTGATCGGCCGAGTGGTCGTGTCGTCCTTGGGCGGGAGGATTTTGCGTCCGCGATGGGTGCCAGCAATGATGCGCATGGGGGGAGGATAGTGGCCAAGCGGTCCGGTGGCCAAGTGGCCCGGCGAAAAAGCACGCGAGCACTAGACCCCGAGACCCTTTGCCCACTATCCTGTCCCCATGCCCAAGCTCAAAGACAAACCCAAGACCCGTCCTGCCGAGAACGACAAGCGCACCCTCGCCCAGCAGGCGGACAAGTACCTGCTCTACGGCATGTCGGTGCAAGAGCCCGCCAACGAGGTCGAGTTCTTCACCGAGACCTTCGAGAAACTCAACGGCCGCCCCCCCCGGCTGCTGCGCGAAGACTTCTGCGGCACCCACGCCGTCTGCTGCGAGTGGGTCAAGGCACACCCCGACAACGTGGCCTACGGCATCGACCTCGACCCCGAGCCGCTCGCCTGGGGCCAAGACCACCTCCAGTCCAAACTCAGCGACCCGCAACGCAAACGCATCACGCTCGACGAGAAGGACGTCCGCTCCGCCAATACCGCCGATGGCTTTGGCGAAGGTGCCGATGTCCTCGCGGCGCAGAACTTCTCCTTCTTCCTGTTCAAGACACGCGACGCGCTGCGCGACTACTTCGAACACGCCCGCAACAACCTCGCCGACGGCGGGATCATGGTCATGGACATGATGGGCGGCAGCGAGTGCCACATCGAAGACCACCAAGACCTCCGCAACATCGAGGTCGAGGACAAAGCCCTGGCCAAACGCTTGGGCTACAAAAAGTTCAAGTACATCTGGGAGCAGGCCCGCTTCAACCCGATCTCGGCCGACGCGCTCTTCCACATCCACTTCAAGTTCAAAGACGGCAGCAAGCTCGACCAGGCCTTCACCTATGACTGGCGTTTCTGGACCCTGCCCGAGACCTGCGAGCTCCTGCGCGAAGCGGGTTTTTCCGACGTCCAGGTCTACTGGGAAGGCGAGGGCGACGACGGCGAAGGCGACGGCATCTTCTCCCCCGCCACCGAAGGCCCCGCCGACCCGAGCTGGATCGCCTACATCGTCGCGCAGAAGTGAAACGACAAATTGTTTAGCCGCCGCCCAACGGGCGGCGCGTGTCGTGGGTGTAGAGTGACGCGCCGCCCGTTGGGCGACGGCTAAACGACGCATACCTAAGTCTCATCTGGCCTTCCTTGGCGTCTTGGCGGTTTCTCATCCCCTGATCGGCCCCGCTAAACTACGCGCATGACGACCACCCCCAAAACAACCGACGCGCCGCTGATGCTCTCCATCTCCGGCATGCGCGGGCTCATCGGCCTCTCCCTCACCCCCGACGTCGCGACCCGATACGCCACCGCGTTTGGCAACTGGCTCAGCGAGCCCGAACACCGCAGACCCGGGCACGACCCCGCGAGTGCGCCCCACGTCGTGCTCGGCCGGGACTCACGCGCCTCGGGCCCCATGCTCGAGCACGCCGCCGTCGCCGGGCTCATCGCCGCCGGCTGCCGGGTCACACGCGTCGGTGTGCTCTCCACGCCCGGCGTCGCCGTCATGGCCGACCAGCTCCAGGCCGACGGCGGCATGGTCATCACCGCCAGCCACAACCCCTTCCCCTGGAACGGGATCAAGGCGCTCCGGCACGACGGCGTCGCGCCGCCACCCGACCAGGCCCACGACATCATCCGACGCTTCCGCGAAAACGACCTCGCCTACGCCGGCGTCGCCGACCTGCAGGACGCCACCCAGGACGACACCGGCACCGACATCCACGTCCAGCGCGTCCTCGAACTCGTCGACACCCAGGCCATCCGCGACGCCAAGCTCTCGGCCGTCGTCGACTCGGTCCACGGCGCAGGCGGCCCCGAGGCACGCGCGTTGCTCGATGCGCTGGGCGTCACACTCCACCACCTCTACGCCGAGCCCACCGGCGACTTCCCGCACGTGCCCGAGCCGACGCAGGAAAACCTCACCGAGCTGTGCGCCGTCGTCAAAGACCAAAAAGCCGATATCGGCTTTGCCCAGGACCCCGACGCGGACCGGCTCGCGGTCGTCGACGAACTGGGCAACTACATCGGCGAGGAGTACACGCTCGCGCTCTGCGCCCTGCACAAGCTGGGCCAGGGCGACGCCGTCGCCGCGAACCTCTCGACCAGCCGAATGGTCGATGACGTCGCGCAATCGGTCGGTGGGACCGTCATCCGCACACCCGTCGGCGAAGCGAACGTCACCCAGGGCATGCGCTCCCACGGCGCAACGCTCGGCGGCGAAGGCAACGGCGGCATCATCGACAACCGCGTCAGCCAGGTCCGCGACTCGCTCATCGGCATGGCCTACCTCTGCGAAATGCTCGCGGCGCGCAAACAGCCGCTCAGCGCGATCGTCGACGAGCAGCCACGCTACGCGATCGTAAAGGACAAGGCAGGCATCGACCCGGCCGTGCTCGAAGCGATGCCCGCGAAGATGGCCGACGCGTTCGCCGACCAGCGGATCGACACGCAGGACGGCATCCGTGTGGACTGGGACGACCGCTGGGTCCATGTGCGTCCGAGCAACACCGAGCCGATCATCCGCGTCATCGCCGAGGCCCGCGGCCAGGCGGAGGCCAAAGCCCTGGTCGCGCAGGTGCGCGAAGTCCTGGGGCTGTAGCGTCTGTCGCGTCGCGCTCTTGGCGCACAAAACGTCAACAGATCGCCACTTGTCGAAGCCGACGAAAAAAGAATCTTGGTCAGCGCAAACCCCACACTTGCCGCCGATGACACCGGCCCTGCCCCGCTGCCGCTGATTCTTGTGCGCACCGGCACGGCATATCGCCCAAGTGCGCAGCACGCTAAACGTTGAACGCTCGTTGGTTTCTAAGACGAAGTCAAAACGTCAACATTAGACGTTCGCGTCTCGCTGAACGCTTCACGCCGAGCCGCGATCGGCCGCGTCCACTGTCTCGACCACGACCACGTTGCCGTGGACCTCGGTCACCACGACCGCCGTGCCCGACTCGACCCACCCGCCGGTCGAGGTCACATCGATCAGCTTGTCGTCGATCTCGATCCGGCCCGTCGGCCGCAGGCCCGTCGCCGTAACCTTGCCCGTCATGCCGACCTGGAGCCAGCCCGCACCGACCGACTCGTCGCCCGAGACACGCTGCTGGGGCGCGTTGATGGGCTCGCCCGCGCTGTTGACCGCGTAGGCCCCGGATTCATCCTGGAGGACAAGCCGCTTGAGCCCGGGCAGCTCGCCGAAGTAGCGGACGATCAGCACAAACGCGGGGACCGCCACGATCAGCCCACCGCCCATCGAGAGGGCCGAGACCATGAGCTGGTCCGCCGTGCCCGCCGCCGGCAGGCCGTTGGGCCCGGACTGCACCGCCGCGAGCGCGAGCCCGACGAGGATCATCGCGAGGCCGACGATGACGAGGATGCCGCCGGTCGATAGCGTGACCAACTCGAAGATCAGGATCATGAGGCCGAGCACGACGACGATGATGTGCCAGACGTTCGCAAGGCCGACGACGTAGGGCGCACCGATGAGCAGGACCAGTGCGATGCCCGCGACCGTGCCCGGAAGGATGAGCCCCGGGCTAACGTACTCGAGGAAACCGCCGATCAGTAGCAGGACGACCAGCGCGGCCCTGACCCAGGGATGGATCAGGAACCAGGCGATCGCCTCGGACCAGGTCGGCTTGACCTCGTACACATCCGCGGCGTTGTAGTGCTGCTTGAGCTCGGCAAAACTCGAGACGGTCGCGCGAGACAGCCCGATGCGCGCCGCTTCTTTGTTGGTGACCGTCAGCAGGGTGCCGCCGTCGTGGACCTGCTCGACCAGTTCCCACTTGCCGCGTTGCTGGTCGTTGCCGATGACAAGTGATGGGCCGGCGACCTGCTGGAGGTCGAGGTTCTCGGTGCCCGCGTAGGCCCCGCCGGACTGCGAGGCGCCCGAGTTGCCGCCCGAGGCGATCGCGTCGGCCGGGTTGGACGACCCCTCGACCAGATCAAGCGCATCGTTGGGCAGGACGTCGTTGACCAAGACCTCGAGATCGACCGCGTTGACCAGCCGGACCTCGCCCGTCTGTGTATGCCGGACCTGATAGACCGGGATGCCGAGCACGCACATCGCGTGGAAAGCGGCATAGTCGCTGCCCGACGGGCCGGCGTAGTTCTCGGCCGCGTTGTCGCGGAACTCGGCGAGCAGGGGGGAGAGCGCTTTGGCACGCTCGGTGGGCGCCAGGTTCTGCCCCATCGCGATCGGTGCGCAGTCGCCGGTGGCCGAGCTACGCGACATCACCATCTCGTCGCACGCGGTCGCGATCAGCGAGCCGGCCGAGTAGGCGGTCGGGTTGACCCAGGCGACCGTCCGGACCTGGAGCGACTTGATGTACTTGGCGATCTTGAGCGCAAGGTCGAGCCGGCCGCCGGGGGTATCGATCTCAAAGACGATAACGTCCGCGCCGCCGGCGATCGCGCGGTCGACACGGGCCTCCAGACTGTCGTACTGGTAGGCGTACATGATGCCGCCCTCGATCGTCACGACCGCCATCCGCGCCCCGCTGGGGATACTCGTCGGCCCGGCCGTGCTCGGCGTCACGGCCCCCGCGCCGGGCGAGCCCGTCGGCGGCGCGGGCGACGACACGGGCCCGTCGGCGTCGGCCTGCCAACCGGCCGCCAGAGCGAGCACGATCATGAGGCACAGGATGCGGCGAAGGGTGACGGTCATACCGCAAAGTATAGCGCACAAGGGACCAAACCGGGCAGACGCCAGCCAACCCGCCCGCGGCCCACGCCCACCGCTTTGACGTGCGCTCCGCGAGGCATGCGGTGGAACCCCGACCTCCGCCCGTCACACCGCCGGCTCTTGCATACTCAGGCAGTGCAGCGCGCCGAGCCCCACCACCAAACGATCGGCCCGCACCGGCACCACCGTTCGTCCCGGCAAGACCTTCTCCAGCACGCCGCAGGCGATGTCGTCGCTCGCCTGACCAAAGACCGGGACAAACACCGCGTCGTTCGCGATCAGGAAGTTCGCGTAGCTTGCCGGCACCGGGTGCAGCCCGATCGGGTCGCCGGGCGTAGGTTGGACACCGGGCGGCGGGGCGGGGTAGTCGTACAGGATCGGCTCGGGCGTGGGCAGGCCGACGATGTTGAGCGCCGCGCCGTCCTGGTCGGTGGCCTGCTGCAGCGCTTCGAAGTTGCGCTGGGTGACCGCGTAGTCCGCGTGCCCTTCGGGCGCGACGACCACCGCGACGGTCGTGGGATTGACAAAGCGTGCGACGTCGTCGATGTGCCCGTCGGTATCATCCCCGACGATCCCGCCGGGCAGCCAGACAACGTGCCGCGTGCCCAGTGCGTCGTGCAGCGTGCGTTCGATCGCCTCGGGCGTGGCCCACGGGTTGCGGTTGGCGTTGTACAGGCACTGCTGGGTGGTCATCACCGTGCCTTGGCCGTTGACCTCGATGCTGCCGCCCTCGAGCACGAAGTCGTGGATCCACAACGGGAAGCCGAGCTTTTCCGCAAGGTGCTGCGGGACCACGTCGTCGCGGTTGCGTTCACCCTCGTACTTGGCGCCCCAGGCGTTGAAGCGGAAGTCATGTGCGGCGAGCGGTGGCGGGGCTTTACCCGACGGGGCCGGGGCGTCCGCGTCTCGCACGACAAACAGCGGGCCAAAGTCGCGTATCCATGAGTCGTCGGTATCAATCCCCAACGACCCGGGCGTGCGCACTTCGACATAAGGCCGCATCGCATCCACCCAGTCCGCGTGCTGCGCCTGCGCCTCCTCCAGGCAGCCGGGCCAGGTCTCGGGGTTGTGCGGCGGGACCACCCACACACACGACAGCGGCTCCCACTCCGCGGGCATGCGGTAGCCCAGCTCGCTCGCCGTGCGGGTCGGCCGGTCGATCGTGTCGATCGCGTCTATCGTCGGGTGGGGCTCAAGCACAGCAGGTTCCACGTTGAGTTAGCGCTGCAACCACAGCTCAAAAAGAAACACACACACAAAAAAACCGGCGACAAACAGGTACTGAATGCACCACTTGCGACGCCCGGCCTTGTGGTGCAGGACCGCGCGAAACACCAGGTAAGCCGTGAGCACCGGCAGCACAAAGAACAGCGGGTGCATCAGTCGTCCACCCGTTTCATCAGCGGGCTATACGCGTCGATCCGGCGGTCGCGGAGGAACGGCCAGCCGCGACGCTGGGGCTCGATCAGCGACAGGTCACATTCCACCACGAGTACTTCTTCCTGGTCGCGCGAGGCCTGCGCGATGATCTTGCCGTCGGGGCCGCAGACGAACGAGCTGCCCCAGAAGGTGAGGTCGTTCTCCGTGCCGATGCGGTTGGCGGCGGCGACGAACACGCCGTTGGCGATTGCGTGGCTGCGCATGATCGTGACCCAGGCGTCGAGCTGCTGCTCGCGGACGGCCTCGGGTTCGCCGTGTTCGGCATGGTTGTAGTAGCCGATCGCGGTGGGGTAGAGCAGCAGCGAAGCGCCCTTGAGCGACGTCAGCCGGGCGGCCTCGGGGAACCACTGGTCCCAGCACACGAGGGTGCCGACGGATGCGGGCTGGGGCGTAGGCAGGTTGAAAGTTTGCCAGCCAAGATCGCCGGGCGTGAAGTAGTACTTCTCATAAAACCGCGGGTCGTCGGGGATGTGCATCTTGCGGTATCGGCCGACCTCGCCGCCGTCGGGCCCAAATGTCACGGTCGTGTTGTGATAGACCCCGGGGGCGCGGCGTTCAAACAGCGAGCCCGAAAGCGTGATGCCCAGCTCGGCCGCGAGGTGTCGCAGGGTGGTGTAGCTCTCGCCCGGGGCCGCCGGGTCCAGCGACTCGGCCAAGTCGCACAGCGCGTCGTCCTCGATCTGCGGGAAGTAGTGCGCGGTGAAAAGCTCTTGGGTCATGACGAGCGTCGCGCCCCGGGCGGCGGCGGCGCGCACCATCTCACAGCACCGCGCGAGGTTGTCGCGTGGGGCCGCGTCGGGCGGGCAGGCGTGCTGGATCAGGCCGAGCTGGAGGGTCTTTGCAGGCAATGGGGCGTTCCGGTGGGGAGGATACAGATGATAACGCGCGGGGCCCGGCCATTGCGGCGGGGGAATCTCCACACCCGGCGGGGCGGGGTCGGCCTGGGCGGCTATCATCCCCCGTTTCCCAAGACCGCCGACGCACGATGCCCGATGACCCGCAATCCGACCCCCAGCCTTCTCGCGCGCGACGCTGGGCCCGGCTCGGGCTGCGCGGGGTGCTCATCGGCACAGGCGAACCCGCGCCCCCCGCGCGTTCCGCCCACAACAAGTCGCAGGCCAAACAGCTCACCGGCCGGCTCGCCGGGCTCTCGCTCCCGCGGCAGGTGTGGGTGCTCTCGCTCTGGCCCCTGCTCGAACAGCTTCTGAACTTCCTGGTCGGCACGGTCGATATCGCGATCGCCGGCCGACTGCCTAGCGCGGCCGAACGCCTTGCCGCGACGGATGCCATCACCGTCGGCGCGTACTTCACCTGGCTGATGACCCTGCTCCAGGCCGCGGTCGGTGTCGGGGCCTCGGCGATCGTGTCGCGCGCGATCGGCGCAAGCCACCGCCGGCTCGCCAACGCCGGCGTCGGACAGGCACTGCTCCTGGGCGTCGCGTCGGGCGTGCTCGCCGGCGGGGCCGTCCTCGCCGCCGCGCCGTGGATCGCACACGGCCTCGGGCTTGAGGGCGACGCCGCCGCGATGGCGGTGACCTACATCCGCATCACCGCAATCTCCATCCCCATGTGCGGCGCGCTCTTCGTCGGCGGGGCCTGCCTCCGCGCCGCGGGCGATACCAAAAGCCCCTTCCTCGCGATGCTGCTGGTCAATATCCTCAACATCGGCATCAGCGTCTGCCTCGCCGGCGTCAGCTACGGCTCGGCCGACGCCCCACACACCTTCGGCGTCGGGCTCGGCGTCGCGGGCATCGCCGCAGGCACCGCCATCGCATGGACCTTCGGCGGGTTCCTCATCCTCGCCATCCTCCTCTCGGGCAAGTCCGACATCCGCCTGCGCAAGCACCGCCTGCTCCCGCACCCGCACATGATGCGTCGCATCATCCGCATCGCCCTGCCCAACCTCGCCTCCCAGCTCGGGTTCTGGTCGATCAACTTCGTCCTGCTCTTCTATGTCAGTCTGCTCAACATCGACGGCGCATTCGGCGCACACATGATCGCGATCCGCGTCGAGTCCATCGCGTTCCTGCCCGGCTTCGCGATCGCCGTCGCCGCCTCAACGCTGACCGGGCAATACCTCGGCCTGGGCGACCCCGACCGAGCACGCCAGGCGACCTACTGGTCCGCCGGCGCCGCGGTCGCGCTGATGTCCTTCTGCTCGTTGTTCTTCTTTTTCACCCCCGAGCCGCTGGTCAAACTGCTCAGCCCGAGCACGCCGATCCACCTCGAACTGGCCCCGCCGCTGCTCAAGATCGCCGCGCCCGTCATGCCCATGTTCGCGGTCTGCATCATCATCGGCAGCTCCATGCAAGGCGCAGGCGACACCAAAGCCACCGCCGTCATCAACTTCTCCGGCCTGCTCACCACCCGCCTCATCGGCGCGTACGTGCTGGCCTTCCCGCTCGGCTTCGGGCTCCGCGGCATCTGGATCGGGATGATGGCCGACCTCGCGATCCGCGGCCTCCTGTTCCTCGCCTACTATCGAACAGGGCGATGGGCGCATGCGAAGGTGTGATGGTGCACGCGCACCATTCCCCCAAACCCACCGCTAGGCGGCGACCGGTCGCGAGCCACAATGCGACGGGGGGGGGTTATCGCAAACCACTCGCCGTGATCAGTCGTATTGTTCGCGTCTCATCATTGCGCTGTAACGCACCCCGCCCCGGTATCATCCCCTTAGCTCATGCCCGACCCACCGCCGCCCACCGACCCAAGCGACAGCGTCGCCGCCGATACCACCGACGCGTCGGCCGGGGCGGTCGCGGTCTCCTCGGACGGCCAAACGCCCAAGGCGCTCTCGGGCCGACTCGCCGGGCTGTCGCTGCGTCGGCAGGTCTTTGTCCTCGCGGTCTGGCCCTTTCTGCAGCAGCTACTCAACTGGTCCGTCTCGTTCGTGGATACCGCCGTCGCAGGCCACCTCACGGGCGAAGCGCTCGGCGCGATCGCCGTCGGCGGCTACGTCAACTGGTTCATGGGCATGATGGTCATGGGCATCGGCGCAGGCGGCGCCGCCCTCATCGCCCGCGCCGTCGGCGGCGGACACCGCGGGCTCGCCAACGCAGGCGTCGGCCAGACACTCCTGCTGGGCGCGATCGCCAGCGTGCTGGTCGGGCTCTGCGTCATCGCCATGGCCCACCCCGTCGGCTGGGCCACCGGCCTGCGCGGCGAAGCGCTCTGGCTCTGCAAGCAGTACCTCTGGATCACCGCCGCGGGCCTCCCGCTCGCCGCCGTCCTCTACGTCAGTGTCAGCTGCATGACCGCCGCCGGCGATACCCGCAGCCCCTTCTTCATCATGCTCGGCATGAACCTCGTCAACCTCTTCGCGACCCTCTTCCTCGCCGGCATCACCTACGGGCCCACCGACAACCCCGTCACGTTCGGCCTCATGCTCGGCGTCCCCGGCATCGCGCTGGGCACCGTCATCGGATGGACACTCGGTGCCGCCGCCATCACCATCCTCCTCATCAAAACACGCAACGGCCTACGCCTCCACCCACACCGCCTACGCCCGCACTGGCACACCCTCCAACGCATCTGGCGCGTCGCGTCGCACAACCTCCTCGACCGCGGCGGCCACTGGCTGGGCAACATGATGATCATCATGATCGTCGGCGAGATCGGCCGACGCCTCGCACAGGCCGACACCATCCAGGGCGCACACATCATCGCCATCCGCATCGAAGCCATCAGCTTCCTCCCCGCGCTCGCCTTCGGCGCCGCCGCCGGCACACTCACCGGCCAGTACCTGGGCGCGCACGACGAACAGATGGCACGCCGGGCCGCAAGACGCTGCTGGTTCTACGGCGCAGGCATCATGACACTCCTCGGCCTCGTCTTCATCGCCATCCCCGAAGCCCTCGTCCGCATCCTCACCGACATCCCCGAGTTCCTCGAACTCGCCCCACCCCTCGTCCGGCTCTGCGGCTTTGTCCAGTTCTTCTTCGGCAGCGCGCTCGTCCTCCAAGGCGCCATGCGCGGCGCGGGCGACACCCGCGTCCCCGCGATCCTCTCCAACTCGCTGACCTGGGGCTTCCGCCTCCCGCTCGCCGCGTTCTTCGGCCTATGGATGGGCTGGGGGCTCTACGGCATCTGGGTCGCGCTGTGCACCGAGCTCTTCGTCAGAGGCCTGGTCTTCATCGCCCGCTACAAAGGCACCGGCTGGCTCAAGGCAAGGGTGTGACGCGCGATCTTTTACAAAACAAGCGATCAAAACATGCCAACCGTGTTGCGGCCCAAGCCCACGGCTATGCGGCGATCGGTCGCGAGTCACAACGCCGTGGGGTTCCCGAAGCGGGGCGCCACCCCCAAACCATCCCGCAGCGTTGCCGCTCGTAAAGCTCGCGTCAAAGCTGCGGGCTTGTGTCGCCCTCATGTTCCACCATCACCGGCGCAAGCGCTGTGCCGCACTCCGGGCAGTGCTCCGACACCGAACCCTTCAAGTCATACTCACAGTTGAGGCAGAGATGCGGGCGAATGCCTTGTCTTTCGAGATACGACATTACCCGGTCGCCGACCCGACGATTGCGTCGCTTGATAAACCAGCTGCCGCCATAGACCGCCAGCGTGATCAGAACCACCATCACCAGCGCAGAGGCTGCACCGCCGAAATGAAACTTGATGAAATCGGCCAAGAGGTTGGCTAAAAAAAACAGAACGATGACCGCAGGTAAAGTCGGTACAAAAACCGACCAACCTCCGAACCGACGGACCAGAGAGCGACGCTGTTGGAGTGACAACTTCCCATGAAGTGCGGTGTAGAGCTGCTTATCCAGGTCTTTCGCCATCACGTTGATCTCGGAGATCCCGCTATCCCGTCAAAACTCACCGCCGCTTGCGGGGCCGCTTCTTCTGCATCGTGCTGGGCTTCTTGCGTTTGCCGACCTTGCCGCTTTTGTGCTTGCTCTTGGCGCGGGCGAGTTCGTGGGACTTGGCGTCGCCCCGGCGTTTCTTGCCTTTGCCCTTCTTGTCGGGCTGGTGGGCCTTGCCGCCGCGCTTCGGGTTGCGGTCGTCGAGCACGACCAGCTCCATCTGTCGGCGGGGCAGGTCGATGTCCGCGATCCGCACCGTAAACCGGTCGCCGATCGAGATCGTTCGGCCCGAGCGCTGCGCGACCAGCGCCCCGGTATTGGGGTTGAGCTTCCAGCGGTCGGCCTTGTCCCCGGGCAGGGCGTCGAGCTTCACGAACCCGTCGACCAGGTAGCGATCGATCTGCAGGAACGCGCCCTGGCCCGTGACGCCGGTGACCGTCGCCGCGAAGTCGTCGCCCAGCATGGTTTCGAGCAACTGCAACACAAGGTACTTGCGCAGCTCGCGTTCGGCCGACTCGCTGTTACGCTCGGTGTCGGAGCAGTGCCGGCCGATGACCTTGAGGTCGTCTTCGCTCGGGACGCGTTTGTCTTTCGCGACCTTCTTGCCGAGCTTCTTCAGCGCGGGGGACGAGCCATACGGCTTGATCGGCTTGCTCAACACCTTGTCCGCGGCGGCGGCCTCAAGGATGGCATTGAGCGCACGGTGGACGACGAAGTCGGGGTACCGGCGGATCGGGCTGGTGAAGTGGGTGTAGTGTTCGCTCGCCAGCGCGAAGTGGCCGATCAATGCGGGGCTGTACTCCGCCTTGCTGAGCGTCTTGAGCACGGCCATGTGGACCGCGTGCTGCGCGGGCGTGTCGCGGACCTTGTCGAGCAGCCACTGCATCTCCTGCCGCGACGGGTTGGCGGGGATGTTGTAGCCCGCGACGCGTGCGAACATGCGCAGGTCCTTGAGCCCGTGGCTGTCGGGGTCCGGGTGGGTCCGCCGGACCATCGGCACACCGATGGCGTGGAACACGCGGGCGGCGGCCTCGTTGGCCTCGACCATGCACATCTCGATGAGCGTATGTGTGAACGCGTCGTCTTCTTCGACCGCGTCGACGACGTGGCCCGACTCGCCAAAGACCAGCTCGACCTCGGGCAGCCCGAGCGAGATCATGCCGTCGTTGAGCCGGCGTTGGCGGATCACCTTGGCCAGCTCGTCCATCAGCTTGAGCGCCTGGATCACGGGCCGGGGGTACTTGATCGGGCTCTGGGTCGAGCGCGAATGTTTTTTGGCCTCGCGGATGTCGTCGTCGATCAGGGCCTGGGCTTCGAGGTAAGTCAGACGCTTGGACGAGCGGATAATGGTCTTGGCAAACCGCTGGGTCAGGACTTTGCCGGCTTTGTCATAGGTGATGAACACCGACTTGGCGTAGCGGTCCACACCCTCCTGCAGCGAGCAGACGCCGTTACTCAGCACCTCCGGCAGCATCGGGATGACCTTCCGCGGCAGGTAGGTCGAGTTGCCACGCTCGTAGGCCTCCTGGTCCAGTGCGCTGCCCGGCTCAACAAAGTGCGCGACGTCGGCGATGTGGACCCCCAGCTCCCACGCGGCCTCGCCCTGGCTGAGTTTCGTGATCGAGATCGCGTCGTCAAAGTCTTTCGCGTCGGGCGGGTCGATCGTCAGGATCAACGCCTCGCGGAGGTCCTCGCGGTCGGCGGGGATGGCGTCTTCGGTGCCCTCCATCTTGAGCGCGGCGTCGCGTGCCTGCTGCATGACTTCTTTGGAGAACTTGCCGCCCAGGCCGTAGGCGCGGATGACCGACTGCGTTTCGACATCGGGGATGCCCGACTCGCCGAGCACTTCGGTGATGACGCCCTCGGCGAGTTCGTTTTTGTTCGCGTCGGGATAGTCGATGATGTCGACGACGACCTTGTCGCCGAGCTTCGCGTTGGTGGACTGGGCATCGCGGACGACGATGGGGTCGCCTAGCTTTCGGCCGTCGGGCTGGACGAGGAAGGTCTTGCCGCGTTGGATGAGTGTGCCGACGAATTGGCGGTCGGCACGTTGGAGCACTTCGATGATGCGTCCGGTGTAGGGCGACTTGCCAGGGCCTCGGCCGCCGCGTGAGCGGATGACTTTCGCGCGGACGCGGTCGCCGTCCATGGCGTCGGCCATGTTGCCGGGGGGGACAAAGAGGTCGCCGTGCTCGGTGAGCGCGTCGGGGATGATGAAGCCGAAGCCGCGTTCGTGTGAGCGGTATCGGCCGACCATGGTGTCGCCTACGGGCGGCAGGCCGACGGTGTTTTCGGAGCCCAGCACGATCTGGTCTTCTTTGAGCAGTTTCTCGGCGGCCTGGCGGAAGTCGTCCTGCTGGTCTTTGGGGATACCGAGCTCGGCCATGAGCTGGCGGAGGGTGCGGGGCTCGTACCGCCGGTCGGCGATATGGTCGAGGATTCGGCTGGTGTGTCGGTCAGACATGGGGTTTGGGTCGATGTTGTTAGTTGGGTTTGAAAAGGGAGAAGGAGGGCGGGTCCCGGCGGCATCATCGTGCCGGCCAGCCATCCCGCGGCGTTGCCGCTTGCGGGGCTCGCGTCAAAGCCGCGGACTTGGGGGCTTAGGTGAAGTTCGCCCCCTTCTCAAGGTTAGGACGCTATGCTACCGGAGAACCTCATTGCACACCGATTTTGTGAAAGGCGGCCCATGGCCAGCACCGAAGAGATTTTGAAACAGGCATCCGCGTTGGGTGACCTGATCGCCGAGCACGACGCATCGAAGTCGATGGAATCGGCGGTGAAGGCGTTGCAGAACGACCCGTCGTCGCAGCAGGCATTAGCGGACCTGAACAAGCACGCGGCCGGGCTCGAGGCCAAGGCCGCCCAGGGCAAGCCGATCGAGGTCGCCGACAAACGCAAGATGGAAGAGCTGCAGCAGGCGGTGGTCCTGAACCCGCTGATGGCGAACTTCCAGCGATCGCAGATGGCGTATGTGGACCTGCTTCGGAAGGTAGACGACGCGATCACCGGGCGTCCCGCCGAGGAAGCCGCCGCCGCCGCAGGGCCGATCCCCGGCGCGGGCCCGATCGTCGGCCCGGGCATGTAGCCCACCGAGCCACCCGACGCGAGTACCGCACACCCCCAAACGAACAAGCACCGGCGCCAGGCCGGTGCTTGTTTCTTTGTATCGCGGCATCACTGGGCTCGTGCCGGACCGGACTGCCCGGGGTCGGGTTTAGTCCAAGTCGTCGGCGGTCATGTTGAACGGCGCACCCATGAGGGTCAAACGCCAGGCCGCGGCCACCTCGCCGAGATCTTCCCACTCATCGAGCCGGATCCAGTCGTTCACTTCCCCGACGTTCTCGGGCATGTCGGCCTGAACCTTCGCGCCCAAGGCCTGGAGGCACTTGTTGCACCAGTCGAGCATGGCTTTGTGGCCTTCGACCGATCCGTCGAGGACATTGTCTGCTTCGAGCTGGGCATGAATCTGCACGAAATAGCGGTAGGCAGCGCGAGAGAGCTCGGCGATGTCGTTGGGGTCCGAACGACGCTCGCGGGAGATCTCGGCCGAGAGGAGTTGGATCGCGGTCTGCTCGGGGAGGTAGGACGCCTGGGGGTTCTCGGCGTGGTAGGCGACACGGTCGTGCAGCAGCGACAGCATCGCCGCGCGGGCCTCGGGGACGGTGAGCTTGCTGAGGATCTCGATACCGACCCGGGCGACGGGGGTCGACGGGCTGTTCTCGAAGATCGCGCCGACCTTGCCGATGACCGATCGCTGCTCGGCCGCAGGCATGCCCGGGCCCTCATCCGCGGTCGCACGATCAACACGCTCCTGGTACGCCTTCGCACTCCAGTACTGCACCGCGGCGTTGGAATCGCTCAGCCCGGCGTCGATAAACTCCTCGGCCCCTTCGTTGGTGAGCTGGGTCGCGATGATCATCGCGTTGATCCGAACCAGATCACTCTCGGCCTGGATCGCCTCACCCATCATGCGCGAGACCTCCTGAGAAAACGCCTCGCGGAACGTCTCGGTGATGCCCGGCGTGCGGAACTCACGCAGGATCGCGTTGCGCGACTCGGTCACCTCCGCGGGGTCGGCCGAGATCAGTCGGCCCATCCACGCCTCGACAAAATCACGCACGCCTTGGGTCTGCTCCGCGGTCAGCGAGCCCTCGGCGATCTTCGCGTCCTGGGCGATCTGCTGCGCCGACACGGGCGAGGTAAACACGCCGGCCACGGAAAGCGCGACGGCTGCGAGATAAGAAGTTCGCCGGGCGAGGGTCATCAGAAAGCTCCACGCGAGGGGGATTGATCAATAAGGATCGCGGCGCATCGGCCCACCCGAGCGTCCGCCAACCCGACCAAACTAGCAGCCCGAACCCTGTTTTGTCAATGAAACCGCACGAAACACACGCCCCGGCCCGATGAACGACGCCCGCCGCGGTTATGATGCCCCGCCCGCTCCCGCCCCCCACGCAAGTACCCGCACGGAGACGCCCATGTACCGCCGTATCAAGCCCGCCACCGCTTCCACCAAAACCGACGCCGTCGCGGTGCTCCTCACCGCGAAGACCAAGACCCCGCCCGCCGGACTGCCCGACGCGGACGCGGTCAAGGCGCTGCTGGCCCGCGGCTCGGCCTCGCTCGAGGCGGGCAAGGTCCACGTGCTCCACCACGCCCAAACAGGCGGCAAGGGCAAGCCGGGCATGACGCTGGTCGTCGGGCTGGGCGACAGCGGGAAGCTTGATGCGGACGCCCTGCGTCTGGCCGGCGCGGCGATGCTGCGGCCCTTGGACACCGAGAAGGCCAGTGCGGTCAAGGTGGTGGCCGACAAGCTGCCGGCGAAGCTCTCGGGTGAGACGCTGGGCAGCGCGCTGGCCGACGGGGCCACACTCGCCAACTTCACGTTCGACGCGTACCACGGCAAGGCCCGTCGCCCCGAGAAGCCGACCAAGCCGATCGACCTCGCGGTGCAGCTTGGTGCGGCGGAGATGCGCGGGTTCAAGCGCGGGCTCGGCGTGGCCGAGGGTACGGCAACCGCGCGGACGCTGGCCTGCACCCCGCCCAACGTCGCCAACCCGAAGTACATCGCCAACTACTGCAAGAACCTCGCGAAGAAGAGCGGGCTCAAGTGCACCGTGATCGACCAGGCTAAAGCGAAGCAGCTACACATGGGCGGCCTGCTCGCGGTGGGCGCAGGCGGCTCGACCCCGCCCTGCATGGTGGTCCTCGAGTGGGCCCCGGCCGGGACCGCGAAGGATGCCCCGGTCCTGCTCGTGGGCAAGGGCGTCACCTTCGACACCGGCGGGTACTCGCTCAAGCCCGACGGCGGCAAGGGGATGAAGTACGACAAGTGCGGGGGCATGAACGTCATCGGCGCGATGCAGGCCATCGCCAACCTCAAGCTCAAACGCCGGGTCGTCGGTATCGTCGGGCTCGCCGAGAACATGATCGACTCCAACGCCTACCGCGTCGACGACATCATCACCTTCTGCAACGGCGTCACCTGCGAGATCACCAACACCGACGCCGAGGGCCGGCTCGTCCTCGCCGACTGCCTGGCCTACGGCACGAAGACCTACAAGCCCTCGTCCGTGGTGGACTATGCGACGCTCACCGGCGGGGTGGTCGTCGCGCTGGGCAAGAAGATCGCCGGCGTCTGGTGCAACGACGACAAACTCATGACATCCATCGACAAAGCAGGGCTAACCGCCGGCGAACCCGTCTGGCAGCTCCCCCTCAACGACGACTACCGCAAGATGATGCAGGCCAAGCACGCGGACCTGCACAACTCCGCCCCCGTCCGCGAGGCCCACCCGATCCAGGGCGCCGCGTTCCTGAGCTACTTCGTCGGCGACGACGCCCCCAAGCAACTCCCGACCACCCCCTGGGCCCACATCGACATCGCCGGCACCTCCAACACCGACGGCGGCACGCTCATGGAAAAGGGCCCGACGGGCTTCGGCGTCCGCCTGACGGTCGAGCTGATCGCGGGGATGTAATCGCAGTCCACACCCCAACAAACTATCAGAGCTTACACTTGCTTATAGTTTACCTATACACACCCCATTCGGGCATGTATAGTTGAACTATAGATATCTGTAAATGCTTATAAATGGACCCCTCATGCGACATCCACGAAAACCTCCGGACTTAGCCCCTCTATTTGGTGGTCGGCAGGAAGAGATTGCCCAAGCGGTGGGGGACAGTGCTTACCGTCGGTTCACCCAAACCGCGCAAGACCGGTACGAGCATTGGGAAAAATTGCGCCACAGGGCCGCCGCCAAAGGACTAGACCCCGAATTGGCTTGGGCCATCGTCAAGGCGCGCCGCACCTTTAGCGCAAAACCACTGCCGCTGGTCGATAAGTCCGGCAACGCATTGACTTACTGGCTGACCGATGCTGCCCAGCATGAATTGATGATGATCGACCGCGAACTCGCGGGGAATGTGCCGGGCCCCGTTTCGGGCACCATCCCCGACAATGAGCGGGTGCAGTACATCCGCCGATCGTTTGCCGAGGAAGCGATCGCGTCCTCGCTACTCG
>JBITAC010000122.1:0-71699 GCA_044439905.1 Phycisphaerales bacterium JB063
CGTTGGAGGATTTCGTACCACGAGAGGGGCATGCGGGCGTTCCGGAAGTGGTGTGAGACCCGAGGGGGCATGATCGGCGACTGTCCAATCATAATGCAAACAGTGGCGGGCTGAGAATTGGCGTCGCCGTAAGGGCCAGCCGACGCGGCGGGCTAGGCGTGGCTACGATAGTGGCATGAGTATGCAGGAGCCGGAATCGTATCTTGGGCCTTATGTTGAGGCGGCGCGTGAGCACGGGTCGGGGGTGAAGGTGACGCTGTGGGCGAATGAGCGGACCCAGCGGCTGCGGTTCAAGGTGTTTTCGGAGATGGTGTATTTCCCGGGCAAGCGGGTGCTGGACGCGGGGTGTAGCCGGGGGGACTTTGCGGCCTATCTGTTGGAGCGGGGGCTGGGGTATGAGCGGTTTGTGGGGGTGGACGGTGTGCCCGAAGTGGTCGAGTTTGCGAACGGGCGGGGGCTGGCGGGGGCCGAGTTTCACGCGGGGGATTTCGTGTCGGACCCGGGGCTGCTGGCGATCGGCGACCCGCAGGTGGTGGCGATCTCGGGGACGCTGAACACGATGGAGGACGCGACGGTGTTGCGGGTGCTGGAGCACGCGTGGTCGGCGGCGGGGGAGGCGTTGATCTTCAACTTCCTGTCGGACCAGGTCTCGCCCAAGGCCGCGCCGCAGAAGCCCCCGGCCCGTCGTCTGCCGACGCTGAAGCTGCTGGGGTGGGCGTTTGAGCAGACGTCGCAGGTGGTGCTTCGGCAGGACTACTTCCCGCACGGGCACGACGCGACGATCCTGATGCGGCGGGCATAGCGGGGCGGAAGCTGGGGGGAGGGGGTAGGGTGTTTTGTGCAAAACGCCTGTTTTCACACGAAAAAGATGCGGTCTAACCGTTTAACCTGAGCGGAATTGTCTTGACCTTGGGGCGGGGAGGCCTGACAATGGGGGTGTTGGAGAAAACACGGGCCGGCCGATCGGCTGGTTCAGGCAGGTTTCCTTTCTTTTCACCCGTTGGGGTGGGCCCCGTGTTTTCAGGAGCTTCGCTGCATGTCCATCCAGAGAGATCGTTTTACATTTTTCGCGGTGCTTGCGGCGGTCTGTGTCGCGGTGTTTGGCTATGTGAAGCTGGGGAATCTGTATCCGACGACGGGGCGAGCGGCGACGGCGGGTGGGGACCCATCGATTTCGACTGAAGGAGCCGACGCGTCTGGCGCGGCGGCGGAAGGGGAAACGGGGACGGAGGAGGAGGCGGGCCACTCGGTTCGCCCCGGCGCGGGGGACGGGGCACGTCCGGGCGAGTGAGTCCGCGTGACAACAACAGGCGGCAGGGTGCGGGCGGCTTCGGCCGCCCCTAAGGAGGAGCACCCTGCCGTTTTTTTATGCGCGTATCGTGCGTGGGCCCGACACGATGTGGGCCCGGCGCTTCGCGGGCTCAGCGTCGGCGTGGGGTCCGTTGCGGGGGTGGTGTGTGCGTTAGGGTGAGGCGCGGAGGAGGGCGGCGGCGGTGTGGCCGCCGAAGCCGGCGGCGAAGACGGCGTGGGTGCGGGGTGCGGGGCTGGGTTGCGGGGGTTGCGTGGTGGTGTCGGGGGGTGTGGGGGTTGTGAAGATCGGCCGCTCGAGCCAGGGCATGGGCGGGTGCTTTCGGGTGCGGAGCATGAGGCAGGCGATGACGAGTGCGGCGAGTCCGGCGGAGCCCAGGCCGTGGCCGATCGCGCCTTTGCAGGCGTAGAGGTTGGGGGCTTGGCCAAAGACGTTGCGGAGGACGGCGAGCTCCTGGGGGTCGTGGTCGGCGGTGCCCGGGGCGTGGGGGTGGAGGGTGGAAAGTGCGTGGGGCTGGGGGAGGTGGTCGCGTAGCTGGGTGGCGAGGTAGGCGAGTGCGGGCATGGTCGGCGGGGTACGGATGAGGTCGTGGGCCTCGCAGGCGGTGGCGGTGTGGACGAGTTCGATGTCGCCGGGCGCGGGGTCCTGGCCTAGGGGTAGGCGTCGGAGGAGGACGGCGGCGCCGGTCTCGCTGAGCATGAAGCCGAGCCGACGCTGGTCGAGTGGGCGTTGGCGGTAGTCGTTGGGTGTGGGCTGTGCGAGGACACCGAGTCGGAGGTAGCTGTGGACGAAGGCGGGGGTCAGCGCGGCGTCGGCGGTGGCGACGAGGGCGTAGGGCTCGGCGTGTTCGTCGGGGGCGTAGGCGAGGGCGCGGCGTGCGCGGTCGAGTGCGACGAGGCCCGAGGCGCAGGCGGCGACGCTTTGTGAGCGTGGTTGAGTGCCCAGGCGTGTGGCGAGTTGGTGGGCGAGGAAGGCGTGCGGGCCCAGTGTGAGGTTGCGCTGGTCGTGTGCGTCGAGGGGGTAGCCCAGGCCTTGACGCATGGACAGGCGGGCGACGGCGCCTTTGCTGGTGCCTAGCCAGAGCGGGAGACGTTGGGTGGGTCGGCCCGCCATGGCGGCGGCCTCGCGCGTCGCGCGTTCGGCGAGTTCGACGGCGGGGTCGGTCGCGGTGTGCCTGGCGATGCTGACCCCGCCCAGCGCGAGGACGAGGTCGGTGGGGGGGAGGTGGTCGGGCAGCGCCTTGGCGCGGTCGGCGAGGGTCTGCCCCTCAAGGAGGGCGCGGAAGGTGGCCCATGCGCCAAGGCCCAGCGGCGTGACGAGCCCGAAGCCGGCGATGACGACGCGCGCGGCGGTGCGGTGTGTGGTCATGGTGCGGTGTGTCGGGGGTGTGGGTGGGGTTTGCTCAATTGAGAAGTGGGGCCGATGATAGCGGCGTAGGCGCAGACCGAAACTCACGAGCCCTTGTATGACCCCAGACCCGCGGTTGTTTCAGTCCGATGGCCATGCCGTCATGGGGACGCCAATGATGCTGCTGCGGTCGGCAATTGCGTCGGGTGTGCGTGTCGTGATCGTGTCGCGTTTGGGGAGTCCGGATGCGGTGGTCGACCTGATGGAGTCGCATGCGGGTTGGCTGGCGGAGCGTGGGGTGGAGGTGCTGGTGCTGCCGGACGCGGCGCTGGCGGCGTCGGCGGCGCGGGGTGCGTTGGATGCGGGCCGGCCGGGGCTGTTGCTGCTCGATGCGCAGGGGGCGGCCGATGCGGGGCGTGTGTTGTTGTCGGCGTCGGGTCCGGCGTCGCAGGGGACGGGTGCGGGGCTGGTGGTTGCGGTGGGGCCTTGGGACTCGGGGGTCGGCCGGACAATGGCGGCGGACTGGCTGCGGGCGGGGCTGACGGTGTTTGAGCCGGCGCATCACTCGGAGGTGATGCCCTGGTTCGGGACGGCGTTGCGGGCGAGCGAGTCGGCGGGGGGTGTTGCGGTGCTGGGGTTGGCGGAGGCGTTGTGGCGTGGGTTTGGGACGGTGTACTGCGGCAAGTCGCCTCGGGCGAGCCACCCATCGGGCATCACGCTGACGGGGCGGCCTGCGGGGGGTGGTCGGCTTGAGGTGTTGCTGGGGCTGGCTCGGGACGAGCGCGTCAATGTGATCATCAACCCGCCTGGGCGAGATGAGGCGCTGCCGATGGGGCTGGTGGTGGGCGGGGTGGGCTACGCTCGGCTCCGTCAGGTGATTTCGGAGATCGGGCTGGTGGGGCGTCTGCCGATCCTGCGTCTGGGGCTGGCGGGGCCGGTGGACCAGGAGATGGTCGAGCGTCATGCGCGGGACTGTCGTCGGCTGGTGGTGGTGGACTACGCGGAGGGCAAGCTGTATCGCGCGGTGGTGTCTGCGGTGACGCGGGCGTATGGGAGCGATGATGGCCGGCCCGAGGTGGTCGCGATGCTGGCGGAGCCGGGCAATTCGCCGGCGGCGATTCTTGCGGGGCTCGCGCCGCACCTGCGTGGGCATCCGGGTGTGCCTCGGGAGGTGGTGGAGGGGGCGCTCAGGGGGCTTGAATCGCAGGTGGCTTTGGTGGCGGGGCGTGCGTCGCGTCGTGTGCCGACGTTTGACCAGCTCCCGCCGCCGGGCAGTGCGCTGGTGGATGTTGCGGCGGTGCTGGGGCGGCTGCGTCGGGACCTGACCGATGCGCAGTACATGACAGAGATGCACGGTGCGTCGGCGTTTGATATCGCGGTGTTTGGCGAGCTCGACGACCAGTCGCGTCTGCTGCTGGAGCATGAGCAGTCGATCGCGGGCGGTTCGCGTGTGCCGGGCGAGGCGGCGGGCTCGGCGGCGCTGGGGGCGGGGGCGTCGGGGGGGGCTCGGCCGGTCGTGATGATGAATGGGCGCGAGCTGTTTGCGCACGGCTACGCCGCGATCGCGACGGCGGCGCGGCATGGGCAGGACATCACGTTCATCATCCATACCGAGGAGCCGTCGGCGGTGCGTCGTCGGCGTCGGCGATGGTCACGGCGTCGGGGGGAGCCGGGGATGCTGGACCTGCCCGCGATGCTGGAGGCATTGGGGTCGGGGGCTCAGGAGTCGAGTGTGCGCATCGGCGTGATCGACCCGACCGACCGGCCCCGGCTGCGGCGATTGCTGGAGCGGTCCTTGGTCGGCAAGGGGGTCCACATCGTGCTCGCGCGGCGGCGCGAGGGGCCACGCGCGCTGCGGGCGGCGGCGGAGCATTGGCAAGAGGCGTCGTTGACCGAGGGCTACATCGCGACGCAGCGCCGGCTGGTGCTGTGCCCCGAGGTGTGGTCGCTCAACACCGCACAACGGCTGCAGCTCGGGCCTCTGGGGCTGGAGCCCGCGCCGCGCATCTCGGGCGGGTGGATGACGGCCTCGTCCTGGTCCTGGGCGGGGCGGTCGATGCTCAACGCGCTGGCCAACCCGGCGCTGGGCCTCGCGACGATCCAGCGCAGCGGGACCGAGCGCAGTCGATTGGATGCGACGCTGCTTGAGGGGATCGAGCCGCCGATCCACCCGATCCACGCGACGCAGGAGGTCTGGCGGGCCAGTGTCGCGGGGGTCAGCGGCGCGGGGCTTGACCTGCTGGCGCGGTTGTTGGTGGAGTCTGGCGCGGCGATGGGGTATCAAGTGCGTGGGACGCTGGATGTGGCGTCGCTCGCGACGGGTGAGCCGGGTCGGGTGGATGTGATGTTTGCGAGCCCGCCGCGAGAGCAGTCGTTGACGGTGGCTGGTGCGCCGGGGCGGTCGACCCGTCCGATGTTCGCCGCGATGCCGACGCCGGGGACGACGGACCTGGTGCTCGCCAGCGACGCGGTGCATGGGCGCTACGCGATCGAGTCGGCGGGCCACACGCAGCGTACCGGCGCGGTGATCGATGCGTTAGCGCTGCCGACACTGACGCAGCTGTTGACTGATTCGCCCGAGGGGGACTCGGGCCTGGCGTTGAAGGACGCGCTCGAAGCCGGGACACACCCCGACCGCCGTGCCGTGGTGTCGGCCGCGGCGTTGAGCGAGTACCTCTGGGGCCACCGCCGGTTCTCGGCATGGGTGATGTTGGGCGTCGTGCTGCAACGCGGGCTTGCGCCGCTGACACGGCAGGCCATCGAGCAGGCCACCCGCCGGGTACTTGGCACGGTCGATGCGCGTTGCAATGAGGCGCTGGAGGTGGGCCGCAAGCTCGCGGTCGACCCGGCGTTTGCGGAGCGGTTCCTGTCCGACGAGCCCGAGGAGCCCGAGCGTCTGCTTGAGCATGTGGCGATGGACCTGGCGGAGCAGTTTGGCGGGCGAAGCGGCCCGGTCGAGTCGCGCGCGTTTGTGGGCCTGGTGCAGCCGTTGCTGGAACGCTGCGCCCCGTTGGAGCGTGCGTCGCGCGCGCGGCTTGTGCAGGTGGCGTACCGCTGTGTGGTGTGGGGCGGGAAGCGCGGCGGGATCGCGTACGCCCAGCGCTTCTGCGAGACGGTCGGCCTGCTGCTTGACCATGACGACGCCGGCCGCCGGTACGAGCTGACCCAGCGCGGGATCGAGGGCGCGGCCCGCGCGATGGTGGTGCCTGACGAAGTCTATCTCGCTGCGCTGCTGACGTCGCCGACGCGTTACAGGCGCGACCGGCGTCGGCTGAATATCGCGCTCGAACGCGGCGACAAGGTCAGCTACCGGCACGTCGTCCGCCCGGAGTTCGACCTGTTCAAGCGGCACATCGCGTTCAACCTCACGCTTGGCGAACGCGCGCTGCGGCTGCTGGCTCGGCTTCGGTTCATCCGGCGGGTGCGCACGGGCTGGTACCGAGAGCAGCGCGACCTCCGCGACCTGTACCTGCAGACCCTGGCGGGCGTGTCGGATACCACCGCGCTGAGCGATTACCGTAAATGGTGCGAGATCGCTTCGACGGCCGCGACGATCTCGGGCCGAGGGGAAACCCGCCGTCAGGCCGTCCGCGACGCCCGCGCCCGACTGGACCGGCTGGTCGCGGTCGATGCGAAAGAGCTGGACCGGGCGTAATACGCTGCCGGACCGCCTGAGGGGTCGGGGATCGGCTAAACTGTCGGGTGCGTTTCGCTGGGCTTCGCGCCCGTTTGTTTTGCCACCCCGCCCGGACCCCGGGCGATACCGACGGAGGGCTCCGATGGCCGTCCCCCAAGAACTGCTCAAGACACAACGCAACGGCCAGGCCGCGACGAAGGCCACCGACCTGCTCAAGACCGACGACCTGCTGGGCGTGTACCGCGCGATGCGTCGTGCGCGCGTTGTGGACCGCATCGAGCAGGAGCTCTGCGCCGCGGGCGAGGCCTTCTTCCACGTCGGCGGCGGCGGGCACGAGGCGGCCGCGGTGCTCAACCTATTCTTCGAGCCCCAGGACTGGCTCCACGGCCACTACCGCGACCGCGCGCTGATGCTCGGCCGAGGGGTCGAGCCGCAGGCCTGGTTCGACAGTGTGCTGTGCAACGCGGCGAACTACTCGGCCGGCCGGCAGATGTCGTGCTTCCTCGCGGACAAGTCGCTGAACCTGCCCAGCACCGTTGTGCCCGTGGGTAACAACGCGCTGCAGGCCGTCGGCATCGCGATGCAGATCAAGGATCAGCCGGGCAACCCGATCGTGCTCTGCGGCTTGGGCGACGGCACCAGCCAGCAGGGCGAGGTCATGGAAGCGATCGCGCAGGCGGTCCGCGACCAGCTGCCCGTGTTGTTCTGGATCCAGGACAACGGCTACGCGATCTCCACACGGACGACCGGCGGCACGTTCTACAACCTGCCCGGCTATGAACAAGAACGCTTCTTCGGGCTCGAGGTCCACCACTTCGACGGCACCGACATCCTCCCCGATGTCCCGCGCATCGGCGAGCTGGTCGGCGAGGTCCGCGGCCAACGCTCGCCACGCATCGGGGTCATGCATGTCGAACGCCTGTGCAACCACTCCAACGCCGACGACCAGCGCATCTACCGGATGGACGGCGAACTCGATCGCATCCGGGCCGAGAAAGACCCGATCCTGAACATGCGCAAGGGCCTGATCGCGCAGGGGGTCGATGCCGACGCGATCGACGCGATCGAGCAGGAGGTCGAGCGCGACTGCCGCGCCGCCGCCGAACGCGCTCGACGCATCGGCGATCCGGTCGCCAGCCACACCGCCAGCCGGCCGCTGCCCAGCCACCTGGAGCCCAGCGCCCGCGCCGACCACGAGTACCTCGGCTGCGCTGATCCCGCCGACCACGATGCGCCCGACACCCTCACCATGATCGAAGCGATGCGTCAGGTCCTGGGCCATCGCCTCGCAACCGACGAGCGCGTCACGCTCTTTGGCGAAGATATCGAAGACCCCAAGGGCGACGTGTTTGGTGTGACCAAAGGGCTCTCGACCCGGTTCCCCGGCCGCGTTGTCAACTCCCCGCTCGCCGAGTCGACCATCATCGGCTCCAGCATCGGGCGGGCGCTCGCGGGCGGCCGGCCTGTCGGGTTCATCCAGTTCGCCGACTTCCTGCCCACCGGCATCGGCCAACTGCTCAGCGAGGTCGGCACGATGTACTGGCGCACCAACGGCCAGTTCGAATGCCCCCTGATCCTCATGATCACCTGCGGCGCGTACCGCCCCGGGCTCGGGCCCTTCCACTCCCAGACCCTCGAGTCCATCATCGCGCACATGCCCGGCATCGACGTCATGATGCCCAGCTCCGCCTCCGACGCCGCCGCGATGCTCAACGCCGCGTTCGAGTCGGGCCGACCCACCGTCTTCCTCTACCCCAAGGTCTGCCTCAACGACCGCGCGCCCTGGAAACTCACCAGCAAAGACGTCGAGAAACACCTCACACCCGTCGGCAGCGCACGCGTCCTCAAGAAGGGCAACGACCTCACCCTCGTCACCTGGGGCAGCACCGTCACCATCGGCATGGGCGTCGCCGAAAAACTCGACACCGTCGGCATCGGCGTCGAGCTCATCGACCTCCGGTGCATCGCGCCATGGGACCAGGACACCATCCTCCGCAGCGCGCGCAAGACCGGCAAGCTTCTGGTCGTCCACGAAGACAACCTCACGCTCGGCTTCGGCTCGGAAATCCTCGCGACCGTCCTCGAAAAGCTCGGCGGCAGCGTCAAAGCCAAACGCGTCACCCGAAGCGACACCTACGCCCCCTGCAACTACACCAACCAGCTTGAGGTTCTGCCAAGCTACCGCCGGACCCTCACCGCCGCGTGCGAGCTGCTCGGGCTGGGCATCAGTTGGCCCGAACATGAACACGCCGACGATGACGGCACGGAGATCGTCGAAGCCGAGGGTTCCAGCCCTGCGGACCAGTCCGTCACCATCAGCGCGTGGAAGGTGAAGGTCGGCGACAGCGTCGCGTCGGGCCAACTCCTCGCCGAGGCCGAGGCGGACAAGGCCGTCTTCGAGATCAACTCGCGATACGACGGCACGGTCGTGGAACTGCTGGTCGAAGAAGAGCAGCAGGTCGACGTCGGCACGCCGCTGATGAAGATCCGGACGGAGCAGCAGGCCCCGGGCGAGAAGGTGATGAAACGCCAGACCCGCGAAGACCTGGGGCACCCCGTCATCGGCCGACCCGCTGCGCCAGTGACCTCTGAAAACCGTCAGCTCACCGACGCCGTGGGCGACAAGGTCAAGATCTACCTCTCACCGATCCAGATCGCCGAGGGCCGAGACAAGCTCACCAACGAGCGTTTCGAGCAGCGTTTCCCCGAGTGGACCAGCGACGACATCGTCAAGCGCACCGGTATCGTGTCCCGGCCGATCCTCGCGTCGGACCAGACGGCGGTGTCCATCGGTGCCGAGGCGGCACGCAAGGCGCTTGCCGCCGAGGGGCTGACACTCGACGACCTCACCGGTATCGTCTGCCATACCACGACGCCGCCGCTCAACACGCCGTCCATGGCCTGCATGATCCTGCGCGAGCTCGACCCCGAGGCCAAGCACGAGCTCATGGTCTACGATGTCAACGCCGCGTGCTCGGGCTGGCTCTATGCGCTCGACACCGCCTACCACACGATCCTCACCCAGCCGCATAAGGCCGTGCTCGTCGTCACCACCGAAGCGCTCTCTCGCGTTGTCGATCCGCAGGATTTTGGCACGGCGATCCTCTTCGGCGACGCCGCGAGCGCGACCGTCGTCCGCGGCACCACCGACGACAAGGTCTGCGGCAAAGGCAACAAGTGCCTGGTCATGCAGCGCCCCGTCCTCTCGGGCAAGGCCGACAAGGGCAATGTCCTTACCGTCGGATTCCAGGGCCACAGCTATGTCCACATGGACGGGCAGAAGGTCTTTGTCGAGGCCGTCCGCGCGATGACCAAGATGGTCAAGCAGGCGTTCGAAGAGTCGGGCCTGCCGATCGATCAGGTCGACTGGCTCGTCCCGCACCAGGCCAACAGCCGTATCGCCGAGGCCGTCCGCGCTCGACTCAAAGTCCCGCCCGAGAAGGTTATCGACCTGCTCGCCAACCACGGCAACACGTCGTCCTCCTCCATCCCGCTCTCGATCTGCAAGTCCTACGACCAGTTCGAAGTCGGCGATACCCTCGGCGTCTGCGCCTTCGGCGGCGGGTTTACCTTCGGTGCCGGTGTGATGACAGTGGAGTGATATCCGATGTTCGATGTGCGAAGTACGATGGTCGTAAAATGGCATGAAACACATTGCACCCGACAGCTGCATCGCGACGCGGTGCACACGCTGTAGCCAAATCGAGAGTCCGTCAAGATCGAACATCGAATATCGAACATCGAACGCCCCTTCTCTTTCATCGGTATGTCCGGCGTCGGCAAGTCCCACTGGGCGAAGCAACTTGCGCATCGCGGCTGGCTGCACCTTGACTGCGACGCGATGATCGCCCAGCGTTTGGGGGAGTTGATCGACGTCGCACAGGGGGAAGACGCCGTGCACGCGGTGGGGCGGTGGATGGGGATGCCTTGGACCCCGGGCTACGAAGAACGCGAAACGCAGTACCTCGAGCTGGAACGTGAAGTCACGGCCCATGCCCTCGACGCCGCCGCGCAACACACCGGGCCGGGCGTCGTCCTCGACACCACGGGCAGTGTGATCTACACCGGCGATGCGCTGCTTGATCGGCTGCGCTCCGAGACACGCGTCGTGTACTTCGATGCGCCCGACGCGGTGCGGGACCGGATGGTCGCGCTCTACCTCAAGGAGCCCAAGCCCGTGCTCTGGCAGGGCGGGTATCAGCCCGGTCCTGGCGAGGCCGAAACGGACGCGTTGGCCCGCTGCTATGCCCGGTTGCTCTCGAGCCGTGCAAAGCAATACCGGCAACGCGCCGACGTGACGGTTTCCTACCACGCCGCACGGGCTCAGGGCTTTGACCTGCTCGACGCCGTCGGCATCTAGCTTTCTCGCGGGTTAGCGCCCGGGCTCAGATGTTTTCGTACCGCGCGACCAGCTCGACGATCGCGGGCTGGTTGGGGTTGAGTTCGAGCGACCGGTTCCACGCCCGCTTGGCCTCGTCGCGCTGCCAGATATTCTCCCGGCCGCCCTCGATGTACAGCGTCATGTACGCGACGCCAAGCCCGTTGTGCGCGGCCGTGTCGGTGTCGTCGAACTCGATGGCCTGCTTGAAGTGGCTCAGCGCATCGTCATATCGCCGCAGCTTGAACATCGCAACGCCCATGCGCTCGTGCGCGGTGGAGCTGGGCTCGGTCCGCAGCACGGACTGGAGCACGTTGATCGCGCGGGTGTAGTTGCCCAGCCGGATGTGCGCGTCCGCCAGGCCGAGCATGACGCGGGTCGACTCGGTGTCGTCGCTGGCGAGCTCGGTCGCGGCCCGCAGCGCGTCGACGGCTTTCTCGAATTCACCCATGCGGATATACACAAACCCGAGGTTCGCCCACGCGCCGTACGACTCGGGGGAGAGCTCGGCAGCGCGTTCGGCGTACGCCAGCGCCAGCCCGACCTTGTTGTCCTGCATATACGCCGAGGCGAGGTCACGGTTGGCCTCGCCGGAGTCGGGGTTGATCGCCAGTGCGCGGAGGTAGCTGCGGATGGCGAAGGGCAGGTCGCCGAGCACCTGCTTGCAGACGCCGAGGTTGTAGTGCGCGTCGTAGTTGTTGATGTCGAGCGCGGCCGCCATCTCGTAGCGGGGCGAGGCGCGTTCGTAGTCGCCGCGTGCCTTGTAGATGTCGCCGATGCCGAGGTGGGCCTCGACGACGCGCGGGTTTTCTTCGAGCGCGAGCCCGAAGGCGGCGAAGGCCGAGTCGGTCAGCCCGGCTTCGTTGAAGTCGTGTGCCTGCTCGATGAGGTCGTTGATGCGTTGCTGCTTGGGGTCGACCCGGCTGAGGCGGTCGCGCTGGCAGCCGAAGGACGCGGCGCAGGTGGTGGCGGCGAGGAGGAAGAGCAGTCGTTTCATAGAGGGTCGCCTTGGGTGCGTGTGACGCGGTGGCCGGGGCTCTGGACGGTGTCGGGTCGCCTCGCGAGGCAAAGCCCTAGAATGGTAGTCGTAGTTTTCTCGCCTGAGGATTAATGATAACCGGTATGAAACTTGCACTCGCCCAAATCAACCCGACGGTGGGGGATATCGCCGGCAACGCGGAGCTGATCCGCGAATCGCTCCGTGAGGCCCGTGAACGCGGCGCGTCGCTCGCGGTGTTCCCAGAACTGGCGATTATCGGCTACCCGCCCAAGGACCTGCTGCTCAAGCCGGCCGTCGTCGAAGAGTGTGTCGCCGCGGTCGCGGAGCTCGCCTCGGAGTGCCGCGACATCGCGGCGGTTATCGGTCTGCCGCTGCCCTCCGAACACACCCGCGGCCGAACGCTCTACAACGCCGCCGCGCTGTGCGTCGATGCCGGGGTCGCGGGCTATCACCGCAAGCACCTGCTGCCTACTTACGACGTCTTCGACGAGCGCCGGTACTTCGAGCCGGGCCCGCGTGTCGACCTCGCCGAGCTGGCCGGCGTCAAGCTCGGCATCAGCATCTGCGAAGACCTCTGGAACGACGAACATACCGTCTCACGCCAGCTCTACCACGACAATCCGATCGACGAACTGGCCAAGCTCGGGGCGCAGCTCTTTGTGAACTGCTCCGCGTCGCCCTACATCATCCGCAAGCACGCGTTTCGGCTGAAGCTCATGAGCCAGGTCGCCCGCCGATACGCGCTGCCGCTGGTGTACTGCAACCAAGTCGGCGGCAACGACGAGCTCGTGTTCGATGGCAACTCGTGTGTCTTCGATGCCCAGGGCCAGGTCCTCGCGCACGCCAAGGACTTCGAGCCCGACCTGCTGGTGGTCGATGTCCCGACTGGGGACGAGGCCAACAGCGCGGGCGGCGGGGCGTTGGGCGCGGCCGAAGTCTCGCGCATCGAGACCCCACGCGACGGGCTTGCCTCGGTCTACGCCGCGCTCGTGCTCGGTCTGCGTGACTACTGCCGCAAGTGCGGGTTCAAGCGGGTCGTGATGGGGCTGTCGGGCGGGATCGACTCGGCCGTGTCGTGCGCGATCGCGGTCGCGGCGCTGGGGTCTGACAACGTGCGCGGCTTCGGCATGCCGTCGCGCTACTCAAGCGGGGGCAGCGTGACCGACGCCCGGCTGTTGGCGGAGAACCTCGAGGTGGCGTTTGATGTCATCCCGATCGAGCCCGCGCACACCGCGATGGAGACGATGCTCGCGGATGTGTTTGCGGGGCTGGTCCAGGACGTGACGGAAGAAAATATCCAGGCCCGTGTGCGTGGCAACATCATGATGGCGTTGAGCAATAAGCTCGGCGCGATGCTCGTGACGACGGGCAACAAGAGTGAACTGGCCGTGGGCTATTGCACGCTCTATGGCGACATGTGCGGCGGGTTCTCCGTGCTCTCCGATGTGCCCAAGACGATGGTGTACGACCTCGCGCGGTGGATGAACACGCCGGATTGCCCGCTCTATCAGCAGTTCGAAGGCCCCGTCATCCCGGTGGATACGATCACCAAGCCGCCCAGCGCCGAGCTACGGCCCGACCAGACCGATCAGGACTCACTGCCCGAGTATGCCGTGCTGGACGAGATCATCGAGCGATACGTCGAACGGGAGCAGACCGCGAAGCAGATCGTCGAGCAGATGGATTGCGACGCCGAGACCATCTTGCGGATCACCCGGCTGATCGACCTGAACGAGTACAAACGCAAGCAGGCCGCGCCGGGGCTGAAGATCACGGGGCGTGCGTTCGGGTTTGGCAGGCGTATGCCGATTGCGCAGGGGTACGACAACCGCCGGGGCCTGGGCTAGTCGCTGTCACCATCGGCGGCGCGGCGCGGGCGTTCGCTCGTGTGGCCTAGCGTCGCGTCCGCGAACGCTTTGTTCTGCGCCTCTGCCAACTGCTTGAGCAGTGCGTGTCCCGGGAGCGATTCGCCCTCGCTGGAGAGCGAGCTGTCGATCAGGTCGGCGATGCGGATTTTCTCTGGCGGCATCGCGAGCGAGAGGCGGTCGGGGCCGTCGTCGTCGGGCAGGTGGTGCAGCAGGCCGCGTCGTGTGAGTTCCTGGGTCACGTGGTCGACTTCCCTGATGGATGCGTCGAGGCGCTCGGCGATCTCGTTGGCGGAGACGGTCTTGCCTTTGTAGAAGGCGTCGGCGACCGCGCTGAGGATCGGGATCACCAGCCAGGGGTCGCGCAGCGGTGCGGGCATGGCCTTGTCGGATAGCAGCGACGCGCGGGCGAGGCCGAGCCGCTGGGCGGGCAGGGTCTGCAGGATGTGCGTGACTTCGAGGCCGGCGAGGACGATGAGCCAGGTGATGTAGGTCCACAGGAGCATGATGGGGACCAGCGCGAGCGATCCGTAGAGCGCCGACTGGGTTGAGCCGACGACGGCGTTGTCGATGTACCAGCGCAGCGCGGCCTTCATGCCTTCCCACGCGAGCGCGGAGACGAGCGCGCCGATCATCGCGGGACGCATCATGACGCGGGCGTTGGGCAGGAGCTTGAACATCAGCACGAAGAGCAGCCAGGTCACCAGCAGCGCGAGGAACCGGTTGAGCCAGGCGAACAGCCCGCCGACGTACTGGATGTCGGACGAGTAGGCGATGAGGCGGTTGGAGAAGTAGAAGCTGGACCAGACGAGGACGGGGCCCAGCGTGATGACGGCCCAGTAGATCGGGATGCGGACGTGCCAGGGCCGGCCTTGCGGGGCTTTGAAGATGACGTTGAAGTTCTTTTCGATAGTGACGATCAGCCCGATGGCGGCCCAGATGAGGATCAGCGTGCCGACCACGCCGATCTTGCTCATGTCGATGCTCGCGGCGCGTTGGGAAAGATCGCCCAGGATGCTGTCGATGCGTTGCTGGAGTTCGATGTCGGCTCGGCCTGCGGCGGCTTCGGGGCTTTCCTGGATGCTCTTGGCGATCGCCTCTTCAACCAGGGGGCGGAACATCTCGGGGAAGTCTTCGGTGTCGAGTTGTAGTTTGGCGTCCTCTTCGGGGTCGTCGGTGGGGGTGGGGTCTGGCCTTTCGATCTCGAGGACGCGGTAGGCCAGGTCGCGCAGGCCGTCCTGTGCGTTGTCGTCAAATCCACCGAAGGCGCGGAAGACGATGAGGGTCATGACGATGACGGGGATGAGGCCGAAGATCGTGCGGTAGGTGAGCGCGGCGGCCATGGTGGAGGCCGCATCTTCGCGTAGCTCGTTGCGTGCGTGGAGGGCGAGGTCGATGCAGTATCGGAGAAAGCGTTGGCCGCGCGTGAGGTTGGTGCTCGGCCGGCTTAGCGCGATACGGACTTCGAGTTTGAGTCGGTGTAGCCACTTCATAGACGACAACAGCGTAGCGGGCTCAGCCGCGTGCGTCGCGTTTCTGGGCGACGTGGTGGACCTGCCGCAGGGCGGTCGCGAGGTGGTCGGCGTAGGCGTCGAGGTTCAACACGTCGTGCGGGTAGACGACAAGGACCAGGTCGTATGCCCCGGGCCAGGTGTGCTGGTTAAGCCGGAACGCCTCGCGGAGCATGCGTTTGATGCGGTGGCGTTTGACGGCGTTGCCGACTCGGCGCGAGACGCTGAGCCCGAGGCGGTGGTAGGGCAGGCCGTTGGGCTTTGCGACGACGGCGAGTGGCCCGGCATTTTTGCGGAGTTTGTTGGCGAAGACGGTCTGGAACGCGCGGTCGCCGTGCAGCCGGTGCGCATGGGTGAAGCGGTATCGCCGGGGCGTCGGGGGTTGGGGGTTGGGGGTGTCGGGCATATCGCGGCAGGGTGCTTCGTGTTGCAATGATATGAGTGGTTTCAGGTGCGGTGCCCCCGATTCCCAAACGCTCAAACTCAAGCCGTTTCCGGCTCACCCGCGTTTGTCCAGCTCTTCCTGGTATCGCTGCAGCAGGCGAGACCGGGTGACCATACCGGAGACGTAGCCCTCGGGCGCGACGATGGGGAGGGAGGAGACCTCGTGCTTGGCGAACTTGTCGAGGACGACATCGAGGGTCTCGTTGCCCTGGACCGTGGGGAGGTTGGTGCGCATGAGCTCGGCGACGATCATGAGCGGGATGGCTTCGCGCTGGACCAGGGTGGTGCGCAGGTCTTCGCCGACGACCATGCCGATGTAGTGCTCCTTGGCATCGACGACGACGAAGTCGGCGACGGCGTAGTCGGTGGCGAGGTCGATGAGTCGCTGGGCGGGGTCGTCGGCGTTGACGAGGACGGCGTGGGCCCTGGGCACGTCGCTGACCTGAATGCGTCGGAGGATCGAGAGGTCGGAGACCTGTCCGAGGCGGATGCCGCGGCGGCGGAGGAGGTCGGAGTAGACAGAGTCGCGGTGGAGGAACTGGGCGGTGGTCGTCGAGATGATGGCGACGAGCATGATGGGGAGGATGACCTTGTAGTCCTGTGTGATCTCGAAGACGAGGAGGAAAGCGGTAAGCGGGCAGTGGAGCGAGGCGGCGATGGCGCCGGCCATGCCGGCGAGGGCGTAGGTCGCGGGGGTCGCGCCGGGGAAGTAGCCGGTTTTTTGCAAGGCGACGGCCAGGAGTGCGCCGCTGGCCGCGCCGACGAAGAGGCTGGGGGCGATGATGCCGCCCGAGCCGCCCGAGCCGATGGTGAGCGCGGTGCCGACGATCTTGAAGAGGAGGATCGCGAGCAGGAGCCAGATGCCGATGGTGGCGGCGTTGTAGGTTTCGGGCTTGAGGAGCGACTCGATGACGGCATAGCCGTTGCCCATGAAGACGGGCTGGTGGTAGCCGAGGTTTTCTTCGATGGTCGCGTTGGCGGGGAAGAGGAAGATGAAGAGCAGACCCATCGCGCCCAGCAGGAGTCCGCCGATCGCGGGGCGGGCGTAGTCGGGGCTGGGCACTTTGCGCCAGAGCCGATCGCTGAGCCGGAGCGATGCGGCGAGTCCGAGCCCGACCATCCCGCAGACGAGCCCGAGCGCCATGTACGCGGGCGTCTCGCTGAGGGCGAAGCGGTAGTCGATCATCATCTCGGGCGGGACCTGGAACAGTGCGCCGGCGACGGAGTCGTGCTCGCTGCCGAGTTGGGTGAAGAACTCCTGCGAAACCGCGGTGCCGAAGACGCTGGCGACGACGATGGGCATGAAGGTACGGACGGAGAAGTCGCGGAGGATGACTTCGAGGACGAAGAGCACGCCGGCGATCGGGGCGTTGAAGATGCCGGCGGTTGCGCTGGCTGCGCCGCAGCCGATGAGCGTGGGGTAGTGCTCGGGCTTGATGTGCAGCCACTGGGCGATCTTGCTGCCCAGCGTCGCGCCGATGGTGATGATGGGCCCCTCCATCCCCGCCGACCCGCCGGTACCCAGCGTACATGTGGATGTCACAGCCTTGCTTACGCCGACGCGGCCCTTGAGTTTGCCGCGTTCCTTGGCCAGGGACTCGATCACCTCGGGCACGCCGTGGATCGGCCCGGTCCGCAGCAGCCACGACTGGATCAGCCCGACGGCGAGCCCGCCCAGCGCGGGGATGAGGACGACGAGGGTCGCCATGACCCAGAGCGTCGGGCGCTGCTGGGCGACGGACAGTGTTTCGCTTAGCCACTCGACGAGTGTGCCGAAGCTGGCCGCCGCGAGCCCGCCCAGCGTGCCGGTGCCGGCGGCGAGGGGGATCAGGAACCAGTTGGGCGAAAACCCCGCCGCGGCGCGGAGGCGGTTGAAGCGTTGTGCGAATTGCTGCCAGAGGCGGGCCATGGTGCCAGTGTATCGCTGGGGCGTTCAGGCGTTTGGGCCCGCGCCGGCGGCCGTGTTAGCCGGGGGATTGGGGCTCGGCGGCGCGTGCGGCTTCGAACTCGCCGTAGCGCACGCGGTCGATCGCCTGCGCGATACCGATGCCTGTGGCGACGCCGACCATCCCGGCCGAGGCCCAGTGGATGGGCAGCGTCATCGCCGGGCCGATCAACGCGCCGCGGTGCAGCAGCCCGATGATGTCGGTGCCCGACGCGCCCGAGTGGACGACCGCCGCGTGGGCGAACGCGACAAACCCGGTGAGCAGCGGGCTCAGCACGAGGAACACGACATTGCCGGTGGGCAGCGCGATGCGCGCGGTCAGCGAGGCGATGGTAAACGCGAGCAGGATCGCGCCGATCACCTGCCCGGCCTCGGTGTTCTGGATCAGCACCATGCAAAGCAGCCAGCCGATGCCGGCGCAAAGCAGCCCGGAGACGATCGGCGTGACGTGCAGCACGAACTTAGGCGTGTCCTCTTCCGAGAGCCGCTGTGAACTCGGGCTGTAGGGCGTCTTGAGTCGGCGGGGTACCCAGTGGTCACGCACCCGAGTCCGGAACCGGCGCATCAAAAACATCAGCAGGCACCACGCGGCCGCCCACAGCGCGAGCTCGATCTCGAGTTTCACAAAGACGCCGCCGCCCGCGCCGCTGGCCCAAGCCTCCTGACGCACGAGCAGCCCCTTGGCGGACCCGCCCAGCCCCGCGATGATCATCAATGCGAAGCCGGTCGTGAAGATGCCCGACAGCGGGTTGCCCGACGCGCCGACGTAGATCGCACTGCACAGCGCGGGCAGCCCGAACACCAGCAGCAGCACGCCCGCCAGCCAGAGCCCGGCCCGGGCATCCATCAGCGAGATCCCTGCCGAGCCGTCCGCCGCCAGCAGCTTGGGGAAGATGAGCCACCACGACAGCGTGCCCAGTGCGATCGCCGCCGTCATCATGAGTCGCTGTGTAATCGTCGGAAGCATGGGCAGGATTGTAGGCCAGGGCGGTCTCATCGACACCATCGAACATCCACCCCCCAAACTTGACGCTTGAACCCGGGGCAGACACAATAGGACATGGAAGCGAAAATCATTACCGATGGGATCACCTTCGACGACGTGCTACTCCTGCCCGCTCGCAGCGATGTCGTGCCCTCCTCTGCCGATACCAGCACGCAGCTCACTCGCAACATCCGGTTGAACATCCCGCTGCTCTCGGCACCGATGGATACCGTCACCGAGTCTGCGCTGGCGATCGCTCTCGCCCAGGCCGGCGGGCTGGGGTTCATCCATAAAAACCTCTCCATCGAAGACCAGGTCCGCGAGGTCACCAAGGTCAAGCGGTCGGCCAACGGCGACATCCGCGATCCGCTCACCCTGGCCCCGGACGTCAAGGCCGGGGCGGTCCGGCAGCTCATGGCCGAGCAGCACATCTCCGGCGTCCCGATCACCGACGACGGCAGCCGCAACGGCAAAGTCGTCGGCATCATCACCCGACGTGACATGATGTTCCTCGACGGCGATGACCGCCCGATCCACGAAGTCATGACCAGCGACCGCCTGGTCACCGCGCCCCCCGGCACGACCCTCGAACAGGCCGAACGCATCCTCAACCAGAACAAGGTCGAGAAGCTGATGCTCGTCGACGACGCGATGCGGCTGCAAGGCCTCATCACGATGCGCGATATCTCCAAGCTCACGCAGTTCCCGCTGGCCTGCCGCGACGCACGGGGCCGGCTGCGGGTCGGGGCGGCGGTGGGGGTCCACCAGCTCGACCGGGTGGATGCACTCATCAAAGCCGAGGTCGACGTCATCGTCATCGACAGCGCGCACGGCCACAGCGCGAACGTGATGGACTCGGTCCGCGCGGTGAAGGCCCGCTACGACATCGACGTGATCGCGGGCAATGTCGCGACCGAGGAGGGCGCACGCGACCTCATCGAGGCCGGCGCAGACGCGGTGAAGGTCGGCATCGGGCCCGGCTCGATCTGCACGACCCGCGTCGTCTCGGGGGTCGGCGTCCCCCAGATCACCGCGGTCTTTAACGCCTGCCGCGCGGCCGACCCGGCCGGCATCCCCGTCATCGCGGACGGCGGGATCCGTCTGAGCGGTGACATCACCAAGGCACTCGCCGCGGGCGCGAGTGTCGTCATGCTCGGCTCACTGTTCGCGGGCCTGGACGAGTCGCCCGGCGAACTCATTATCCATATGGGCCGACGCTATAAACAATACCGCGGCATGGGCAGCCAAGGCGCGATGCTCGCGGGCTCGGCCGACCGCTATTCACAAAAAGGTGTTAGCACTAAAGACAAACTTGTGCCCGAGGGCGTTGAAGGCCGGGTCCCGTACCGCGGGCCGCTTGCCGAATACGTTTACCAGATGGTCGGCGGCATCAAGGCCGGCATGGGCTATTGCGGGACACCGACGATCGAGGCCCTGCGCAGCGATGCACGCTTCGTCCGGATCTCGGGCGCCTCGCTGGCCGAGAGCCACCCGCACGACATCCACATCACACGCGAAAGCCCGAACTATTCGGTCGAGGTTGCAGGCGGGGAGTGACGTGCCGATGGCAGTTGCTTTCTGGATAACGACGCCCGAGCGGGTCGGTCGTATTGTGCATTGCTGGTTTCTTTTTGTCGGCTTGTGTTTGTCATCCATATTGCTAAACTGTCGCCGTTCCTTTTCCGGGATTTGTTCAAATCCGAAACAGGTACCAAGCCCCTTTTAGATTGCCCTAACGGCTAAACCCAAAACAAACGATTTCCCGGGACTGCACGGCTTCATGGCCGGTGTGGTTCGTTCCAATTTCTTCATTCGCCCTTTGCAAAACCCCATCCTCAGGATCCGTAACCATGGCCACCGCAACGCTCCCCAAAGAACAACTCATCGACCGTCTCCGCGCCGCGCTGGGGCCGCAGCTCACGACCTTTCTCTCGCAGAAGACCCCGCACCAGCTTGAGCAGGAGGCCGAGATCGAGCGCATTGAGAAGATGATCTCCAAGGAACCCGCGAACAGCCCGACACTTCCCGCGCTGCAGAAGGTTGTCGAAGACATCCGCCAGGACCTCGCGAAGCCGGGCATCAACATGCCCTTGCGTCGCGACGCGGCCTTGGCGGTGCTCGCGGTGTGCAACGAGCACCGTCTGCCGCTGCAGCTCAAGCAGGACCAGCCCGCGAAGCCCGCCGACGTCGCCAAGCCCTCACAGACCAAGGGCAGCCGCAAGCGCGTCCCGCGCGAAGAGATGCAGCAGGCCTGCGCCGCGATCATGAAGGTCTTGCCCCCGGCCGATACCCCCGACCACCTGTGCATGGCCAAGTCCCGCGTCGCCGAGAAGTGCGACCTCGACCCCAAGACCGCCTCGAGCGCGCTCATCAAACTCAACCGCGAAGGCCAAGCCACCAGCAACGGCATCCGCGGTGCCGGCGGCGGCTGGCGCAAGCTGTAAGGGCCAAGTCTCGCAAAATCTAAGCTAAAGGAAGCCCACGGAATTCATCCGTGGGCTTTTTTACAACACACGCAACGTGATCGCATCGCCCAGCCACCACACGAGTCGGCCGTGCAAGCGATCCCATTGTTATGAAAGCAGTCAGCGACTTGCGATGTCGCCGGCGACGGCTTTGCGTCGTATGCAATTGACTCGAGCTACTCTTCCATCGCGTAGTCGCTGGGGACGCGGCCGACGATGTAGCCGTCTTTGCCTTCGCTTGCCGCGCCAAAGCCGTACTGGCTCGGGGCGTAGTCGCCGACGAGATCGACGCTTGTCCCGCCTGCGGGGATATCGTCCGCCATGCCCAGCAGCCAGTATGCCGCGTTGACAATCATCCGGCGGGTGCCCTCGGCTTCGAGGTCGGTGGCTGCGCCCATCGTCGTTGTAAACGCAGTGCCTTCCGCGCCGCCCTCAAGCTGGTAGGGCTTGGTCCAGGCGATCGGCATCATCGGCGTGTTCTTGGCTCCGTCGACGGGCTCGTCGTCAGGCGACATCCCCGTGAGCACCGCGCCGACGACCAGCGGGACACAGCCCTCGGGCTGGGGCAGGCGGACGCCGTAGACATCGCTGGGGCCCCAGATACTGCCGGGCTCGATGCCGCGGACGATCGGATGGTCTTCTCGCTGCTCGATCACGATGCCCCGGGTGCTTTCGACCTTGTGGTGGCCGTGGTGGTTGATCCACGTCTCGCCGAGGATGTTGCGGCCAAACCCGCCGTTCCATGCGCCCTGTCCGCCATTGTTCCAGGTGTAGTGCTTGTAGGTCTCGCTCGAGGTGATGTTGAAGGCGTGGGTCGAGGTGCGCATCGCGACGATCGGCCCGCCGCGTTTGAGGTACGCGTCGAAGTGCGCCATCTGCTCATCGGGCAGGTTGCGGAAACGCAGCGACATCACCACGAGGTCGGCGTCGTCCAGGTGCGCCATGCCAGGGATGTTGGTCTGGTAGTCGGGCTGGATGAAGCCGGTGTCGGGGTCGATCGCGAAGAGGACGGTGCAGGTAAAGCCGTGCTGCGTCGCGAGGATCTTGCCCAGCTGTGGCAGCGCTTCCTCGGAGCGGTACTCGTCGTCCCCGCTGATGAGGACGATGTGCTTGCCGCTGCCGGGCAGGCCGTCGGTGCCTTCGTAGGTGACCCAGAGGTCGTCGTCTTGTGCGGCGGTCGTCGTCGTTGTGCAGGCCATGAGCAGCAGTGCGGGCAGGAGGGTACAGAGCGTACGCAGCATCGTGGGTTTCTCCGGGCGTGGTTGAGGGCGGTGGGGCAATGAGTGTAAACGGATCGCGCGTAGGCCGCCCGTGGTTGAGGGAAAGACGCGGTCGGGCGTGTTGCGTAACGCGGGGCAGCGAAGGCGGTGTGGTTTGGGGACAGTGTTGGGTTGATGCGGGGGCTTGGTGCGGCGATGGCTGTGTGTTTCCAGGCCGAGGCGGGCGTGTAAAAAAACCGCGCTCTGTCTCCAGAGCGCGGCGGGAAGAAGCGGGATGTGTTTGGCGATCAGGCCTGTCGTCGGCGACGCGCGACGAGCAGGCCGCCCAGGCCGAGGATGGCCATGCTGCCGGGCTCGGGGGTCAGGCTGACGCTGACGTCGTCGAAGAGGAATCCGCCGCCCGCGAGCCCCGGGGCCGCGAGGCCGGACACGCGGAAGAGGAAGGTCTGGACGGGCACACCGTTGGGATGGGAGGCTGCCTCGAAGGTTTCGTAGTAGTTTTCCCAGCTCGTGTCGGTGTTGACCAGGACGCCGTTGACGTAGTAGCGGGCGACGTCGTTGTTCGAGCCTTCGTTGAAGTCGATCTCGAGGCGGAACTCGTGCCACTCGGTGTAGGACAGCCCCGCGGCGATGGCGTGCTGGTTGACGAAGTTGCCGTTGGCATCGACGTCGAAGGTGATCAGGTCGATGCCGGCCCCGTTGACGGCGCTTTCTTCGATATCGATGAAGCCGTGTCGGCCGCCGGTGCCGTTGTCGGCGCTGACGGTGACGCTCGCGCCGACCTGCTGGCCACCGGTGGCGCTGCGGAAGCGGAAGCTGCCGACGAAGCTGGTGTAGGTTGCGCCGGTCGAGGACTCGCCCGCGAACGCGCCGGGGTTGGAGTTCACGGGGTCGCCGATGGTATCGGTGACGATGCCGCCTGGGCGTGGGCCGATGGGCATGTCGCCGAAGCTGCCGTTGGTGACGGCGTTGGAGATACGCAGGGCGAGGTTGCCCGTGCCGTCGTCAACGACTTCCTGGTCGTAGGGGCCGGTCGCGCTCCAGCCGCCTTGGCCGTCGACGCTCGTGTTGGGCGTGAACGACTCGAAGTCGGTGAACGAGTCGCCCATCGCTGGGACGGCCAGTGCTGCGGCGAGCAGCGCCGGGGCGGCGAGGAGCGTGCGATTCATCACGAAAGCGGGCATGGTGCAATTCCTTTCAGGTAGATCGATACACCGGAACAGGGGTTCAAAAACAAACACTAGGCGTGAGGCCACCGCAGGGGCGATTTGCCCGTGACGATCGGGTGGCAACGGCATCGGCCCGGCAACCCTGCGGGCCGGCCGCCGACGCATGCGTATCACACAAGCCAGGCGTAAGCCCGCTGTGGCTGCGCATCCATCCCAGAATCATCTCTTCCGCGGTCAATTCTTTTCTCCAGGAAACCCGACGACTTCCACATCGTCTGGCCAACACCCAAAAACTCAGGTGCCGACTGTGCGACTTATCTTACAGATTTCCAGAGCCATTGCGAGTGTAAAAACAAGAGTTTTTTGGCTTGTTAACGTGGGTAATCGCGTTCATGCAATTCATGCACGCCAGGCTAAACATTCAGATTACGTATCGTTCCATCGGTCTCGAAATCAGGCGATGCGGTCGGCGTGGTGTTGTGTTTAGGGCTTTGCTGATATGTATTCGAGGCGCTCGCTTGCCGCTGCATGAATCGTTTTTGCAACGAGTTTATTGTTATCGCATCGCTATCTCTGGGTCGAATTAGTGCAAACGTGTTACGCTTGATTCGGCCCAGGTTCGCGGGACCGTCTCGGTATACTGCTTGTTCGAGATCAAATCTGAACTCAGGGGCGACACCATGCTTGATAATCGATGGCTGAACCGGTTGGCGCGGCGATCGTGGGGCGGGGTGGTGCTGGCCATTGTGCTCGTGTGGGTCCAGGGCTGTGGCGGGGGTTCGGATACGACCGAGGCGCCGGAGGCCGAGTCGGTCGGTGCGGTGACGGATACGGTCCGGGCCGGGCGCGAATCTGGAAGCGATCCATCTTCAGACGACGCGGGTAGCAGGGCGGTCGAAGATGATGTCGACCCCGCACCCGAAGCGGTGGCGCTGCCGTTCGCCCCCGGGACGGAGGTGGTCGGCGAGGGGTTTACGCTGCGTTGGGCATCCTGGCAGACCGAGGACGGCAGCCGGTCGTCGGATGTCACGCCGTACGTCCGTGAGTTGATCGCCAGTGGAGGCCGTGTGCCCTTCGACCGCGCGGGTTTCAGTGGTTTTGCGGGGGACCCGGCCCCGGGGGTGAACAAGTGGCTGGTGATGGTGGTGGATACGCCGAGCCGGTCGTTGCGGATCGCGTTGCATGAGGACTCGAGTGTGTACTTCACGATCCCGCCCGGCCGGTTTGCGCCGCACGGCAGCGGGGCGTCGTGGACAGATGCCGAGACGCGTCGTGCCGCCGAGATGCTCGGGCCCGAGGGCTACGCGGGCGTGGGGGTGGTCTGGGCGCGTTGGGGCAACGACGGCCGGGGCGGGGGCTGGGCCGACGCCACCATGCCCGCCGCCGAGCAGGTCGCGCAGACGCCGATGCTGATTAACAAGACGCACGACTTCGGCGTGCCCGCGCGGAGCCGACACCGGCGAAAGACGCTGCGTGTGCTGCTCTCGATCGATGGCCAGCCGTTGGACCTGCATTTGCGCTTCTACTCGCGCATCATCCTTGAGCCCACGCCTGCGGAGCTGATCCCGCCCTTCAGCGAGTTGCCCGGCCCGGGCCCCGTGGTTGAGGAGGATGCCGGGCCGGACTACATCGTCGCCGAGGCCCCGCCGGATGTTGCGGTCTCGCGTTTCGTGGTTTCCTCGGACGGGTCGGTGGTCTACGCGCTCGATGCCGAGCAGCGGTCGGTGATGAAGCTTGATGGCCGGACCCTGGACGTGATTGATGCGTTCGACAACCTGCCCGAGGGGATGGTGGCGTTGGCGCTGTCCCGCGACGAGCGCACGCTTTACCTCGCGGGGCCGGTCAACGGATTCGACCGCAGCCGAGACGACGCAGAGTTGCGTGGTCAGTTCGTGCAGGTCGAGACCGAGACGATGTCGCCGGTGGGTCGGCGGGTCCAGGTCCGTGCGGATATTCGCGAGTTGTTCGTCGCGCACGATGGCAACTTGCTTGTGCTCAACGGCAGCGGCGACAGCAATAGTTTTGTGGCGGTGCTCGATCCAGACACCGGCGCGATCCTGGGTAAAAACAACTGGGCCGACCCCGGCGCGGCCTATGCGATGCACCCCGACGGCCAGCGGATGTACAACGGCAACAGCAACCGCGTGGAGCTGCGCTGGTTCGACCCCGACAATGAGCCGGGCGTGACGTGGAACTTTGCGGCGCACGATAGTGTTGGCGACAGCGCACGCGGCGGGTTTGTCTTGATGGGTGGCGGGTCGCATCTGCTCGCGCGTGATGGCTCGTTGCTGCGTATCTCGAACCACCACCCCCGCGGGCTGCTGGGGATCGCGCAGGTCGCGCCCAACGCCGGCGGGGCGATCGCGCCCGAGGCTGGGCTGATGGTCGTCAGTGTCGCGGGCGGCCTGCAGCGTTATCGTTGGCCCGCGATGACGCCGCTGGGGGAGACGTTCTACGACGGTGTGATCGACGCGCTGGTCGGTGCGCCTACGGGCACCATGGCCTACGGTTGGCGCAAGACCGAGGCCGGCATCGACCGCTTTGGCAGGACCCAGGGCGACGCGTCGGGCACGCTCGTCGCGATCGATTTGGCTCGGCTTGTCCCCGACGGTTTTGAGCCCGAGCCGGCTGAGCCCGAGCCGATGGACGATGCGGGCGAGAATATTGCCCAGCGGCTGCCGCTACGGACCGAGGTCGGGGCGTTACTCCTATCGCCGGACCGTGCGACGCTCTTTGCGCTCGACACCGCCGGGGGTCGGGTGCTCCGGCTCGATGCGCAGACGCTTGAGATCCAGGCGGCTTCCGCGCCGTTGCCGGCCGGGTCGCACCGGCTGGCGCTCAATGTCGAGGGTGAGCTCCTTGCGGTCGTGGCATCGCCCTCCGGGTTCCACGGCAACAAGGACCGCGAGGCCGCCACGGTGGTCTTCCTCGATCCGCAAACGCTCGAGCCCAGCGGCCGCGCCGCCGACAGCCCGCTGGATGCCTACGACATCGCCTTCGACCATACCGGCGGGCTCATCCTCTCGGGCGGTAGCAACCAGCACACGCGCGTCATCCGCATCGACCCCGACACCGGCCGCAACGAGGAAATCACACACGCGTACATGCGCACCGCGCTCCGCGCGTCGCCCGATGGCACGCTGATCTTCACCGCCACCAACGGCCTGTCTCCCTCCAGTATGGGCGCGTTCGCGGTGGGGCGTGACGGGCAGCCGGCCGGGCTCGGGCGCGATAACTACCAACGCGGCGAGAGCCCGCACGGCGGCGACATGTGGGTGACCGGCGACGGCCGACACGTCGCGAGCCTGCCCGGCGGCGTGTTCGAGATCGACCGGACCCGCGAGGGCTACCGGGTCCGCGGCATCGGCGCACTCAACGAACCGCTCACCGGCGCGGCCGGCCACGGTGCCGTCCTCCTCGCCGCCAACCGCGACAACACCCTGGCCGCCTACCGCCTGCCGGGCCTGCAGCCCATAGGCCAGGCGCTGTTCGACGGCCTGCTCGAGCACCTCTGCTACGACCCCGCCAGCAAACGCCTCTACGCGGTCTACTATCCCGACCGGAAAATGGGTGGCCACCCCGAGTACCAGGGCCCCGCGCGGGGCGACATCGTCAGCATCGACGTCGGGGATTTATGGCTCGATTGACAACCCCGCCCGCATAGCGATAATACCCCGCTCGGCCACGACCCCCACGCGGACTTGGCCACGACATCCCGGGCTTGTAGCTCAGCTGGTTAGAGCGCACCCCTGATAAGGGTGAGGTCGCAGGTTCGAATCCTGCCAGGCCCATTTTCGGCGACTGCTTCAGCTTTGTAAGCGGTGTGCTTTGAAGCTGGTGCCTCAGAACATCAGAACAAACGATGGCCGTATGACCTGAGCACCCGTCCAGATTGGCGGGTGTTTTGTTGTGCGTCGGCGTCGGCCCTTCTGCTGCCGGTCTGGACAATGTTCGTTGAAGGGCTGGCGGCGTGATACGTCGGTAGCCGATCGGGCCAACGGCTGTGCGTGCGGTTGTGTCGGCGTCAAGCGTGGTGGATCGGGTAGATCACCGGGTGGGTGAGTCCGGCGCTGGGGTGCATGTACTCGAGTGTTTCGACGCGGGTTTCGAGGCCGACGAACCAGAGGTTTTCCGGCTCGCTGAGCAGGTTCATGGAGTACTGCCTCGCGGCGCGTTCGAGCTGCTGCCAGGCGGGCTCGGCGAGGGTCTGGTCCTCAAGGATGCGCATCGTGCCGGTGAGCGTGACGACCTCGTTGTCGTGGCGGTCGGCGAACAGCCAGCAGACCTTCGCGTTGCCGGCCAGGTGGTCGAGCTTTCGGCTGCCTCGTGCGGCGACGGACATCAGTCGCGTCAGCTCGCTGTCCTGTGGCACGGCCGCCATCTGCCGGGTGTGGGGCATGCCCTGGGCATCGACGGTGGTCATGGACCCGACCAGGCAGGTTTCGAGGATGCGGCGGGCGGCGTCGAGGGTGTCTTGGTAGGTGAGTTCGGGGCGTGTCATGGCAGGGCTCGCGGTGGGGGTGCATCGGGCTGGCGTTCAATAAAAGATATCACGATCTTTTTATCTTGACAATGCCTGTGAAGTGAATTAGATTGCGGTTTGTCCGGGGTTCTGGCCCGCATCGTGCGGAGCAGGCGCACGCTTTTTTCCAAGGATCTTGTTATGAAACGCTCCCGATTCACCCGTCCCGCTGCGTTCTTCGCCGCCGCGCTGGCGCTGCCTGTCACGGCGCAGCATGCGGATTTTGTGCTCTTTGGCGAGCCCGACGCCGAGGCCGCCGCGATGCCTGCCAACCAGCAGTTTGTCGCGCCGATCACGTCGCCGTACTACCACGAAAACTCGTTTATCACGTCCGACGTCCGTGCCTGGTACCTCTACCACGACTTCCCCGACAGCGTGCTGGGCGGCGATGTCCAGGTCGCGGCGGTGCAGGTGCGTTTGGCGCTGACGGACCGGCTCCAGTTCGTGGCGTACAAGGATGGCTACGCGTGGTTTGACGACACGGTGGTCAACGACCAGGGCCTGATGGATATCGCCGCGGGGCTGAAGTGGAACTTCTACCGCGATGCGGACGAGCAGCTCAGCGCGGCGGTAGGGGTGGGGTACGAGATCGCGGCCGGCGACGACGAGGTCCTGCAGAACGATGATGAACTGCGTCTGTGGTTCTCGATCGACAAGGGGTTTGACGACCTGCACGTGGGCTTCACGTTCAACTACTTCTACCCCACCGGCAGCGAGGACGCGCTGGGCGATGCCGAGCGGATCACCTGGCACGTCCACTTGGACTACTACCTCTGCGAATGGTTCAGCCCCGTCGTCGAGTTCAATGGCTACCACACCATCGACGCCAGCAGCACCATGCCCCTGCCCTTCACCGGGGTCGATGTCACCAACCTCGGCGGGGGCGAGTCCGAGGACGTGGTCACCATGGGCATCGGCGGAGCGTTCCGGCTGGACCACAACATCTCGCTGCGCATCGGCTACGAGTTCCCGTTGACCGACGACATCGACCTGTTTGGCGACCGCTGGACGGCCTCGCTGCACTGGGAGTTTTAGCGACCCGCGAGCGGGCTGGAGCCACCTGTGTGCCGGCGTCTGGAAAGGCGCCGGCTTTTTAAAACACATGCTGAACGGCAGAGAATCGGATGAAAAGATCGAATGATCGTATAGAATGGACCCCGCCATGCCAGCGGCAACCCCACGGCTCCGCCCGGAACACGCTCATGATGTATTCGACGACCTGCTCCTATGCGATCCGAGCCCTGTGTCGGCTGACGATCATCAACCCCGAGGGCTACGTGCGGATCCAGGAGGTGTGTGAGGGCAGCGAGTTGCCGTCGTACTTCATCGCTAAGATCTTCCGGGACCTCGTCCGGGCCGGGCTGCTCGTCAGCGCGAAGGGGCGGGGCGGGGGGTATGCGTTGGCCAAGCCCGCGCGGATGATTCGGTTGTACGACATCGTCGACGCGGTGGACGGGGTCAGCGACTACCAGCGGTGTGTCGTCGGGCTGGCCGAGTGCAACGACAAGCAGCCCTGCCCACAGCACGAACACTTCAAGTCGCTGCGTCAGCGGATGCTCAGCTATCTGAATACGACGACGCTTCAGGACATGAGCGAGGCGCTCAACAAGAAGCTGGACATCCTCGGGATGACGCTGCCGACGATCGAAGGCGAGTCGGTTTCAGATCGGCCCAAGCGTTAGGGGATCGTCGCGTCGTCTGGCGGCTTTCGGTCGGCCTGCGTTGGGTTTCGCTCGCCTAGGCCGGGGTCTTCTTCATCATCAAACAGCATGCGCACGGCCGGGGTGTCCAGGTCGTCGAACTGCCCTTTACGTACCGCCCACAGGAACGCGGCGAGGCCTGCGCCGGCGAGGACGAGGGCGATCGGGATGACGAGGTAGAGGACCGACATGGTGGGATGCTACTCGCGGGAATCGCGGGGGTTGGGTGTGTGCCACTGCCCACCCATCGCGAGGGCGAGGACGGCCGCGCTGCTCAGGGGCATCAGCACCGCCGCGAGCAGGGGGGTGATCATCCCCGCGGCGGCGAGGGCGATGACGCAGGCGTTGTACAACAGCGAAAAGACGAGGTTTCGTCGGATGGTACGCAGGGTTTGGCGTCCCAGCGCGAAGAGTTCGATGAGCGAGCTCAGGCCCGGCCGGGCGAGGTAGACGTCGGCGGCGGCTAGCGACGGCTCGGCCCCGCCGCTGACCGCGACACCGAGGTCCGCCGCGGCCAGGGCGGCGGCGTCGTTCACGCCGTCGCCGACCATCACGACCGAGCCCACGTCACGTCGCGACTGCTGCGCCGACCGGACCTTGTCGAGCTTGGTCTCGGGGGTCACGTCGCCCCGCGCGTCGTCGTCGGCGATGCCCACCTGGCCCGCGATATGCCGGGCGATCTCGGGCCGATCCCCCGAGAGCATCTGCACCTGCCAACCCCATCGCCGGGCCTGCTCGATCGATGCGGCGGCGTCGTCGTGCAGGCCATCGCCGACCCACGCGAGCGCCGCAACAGCCAGGTCGACCGCAATAAAGACGGGGGTGTGGCCCGCCTGGGCGTGGTGTTCTGCACGTTGCCGCCAGTGCGGCGAGACCGTCGCGCCCATTCGTTGCATCATGCCCAGTGAACCGATCGCGAGTTTGCCGGCGGGGGCGTCCGCGACCACGCCATCGGGGTGCTGTGTGACCTGGACGGGGGTGTGCGCGGGCGTGTCCATGTCGTCGGCTTCCGTCTTACACAGCCCCGATGCGAGTGCGACGGCGATTGGGTGGGTCGACTGCGCTTCGGCCATCGCGACCCACCGCCGGAGCATCGTGTCGCCTTCCCACCCGATCAGCCGCATCGCGCCGGTGGTGATCGTGCCGGTCTTGTCGAGCATGAGACGCCCGCCGCGCGCGGCGCGTTCGAGTGCGGTGGGGGACTTGATGAGGATGTCGCGTTTCGCGGCCCGGCCGATGGCGACGGCGATCGTCAGCGGTGTGGCAAGCCCGAGCGCACAAGGACAGGCCACGATGAGCAGGGCGACCGTGTGGTCTACCGCCAGGCCGACATCGACGACACTCCATGCCGCGAAGACGACGAACGCGATCAGCGAGACCGCGACCACGAACCAGCCGGCGATGCGGTCGGCCAGCAGCACGATGGCGGGCTTGGCCGCGACGCCCTGTGACACGAGGGACATCAGTCGGCCCACGCGTGTCTGCTCACCAATACAAGTGACGCGCAGCGCGATGGTCTGCGCGACCACCTGCGTGCCGGCACACACGGCATCGCCCGGCTTGACCGGGATGGGCTGGGATTCCCCGGTCAGCAAGGCGGCGACGACGGAGGCGCGGCCTTCGACGACCTCGCCGTCGGCCGGGATCACGCCGTTGGGCAAGACCTCGACGGTATCGCCGACTTGCAGCGCCTCGATGGGGACGACTTCGCACGTGCCATCGTCAAGCCGGCGCCGGCAGTCGCCCGGGGTGAGCGAAGCCAGCAGGGAGACAGCATCGTCGGCCGAGCGCTGCTGGCGGAACTGGATGTAGCGCCCAACCAGCAGCAGGAACACCAGCACCGCCAGGGAATCAAAGTAGATATCGCCGCGCCCCATGACGACGTTGGTCGCACCCGCGAGCCCGCCGACCCCCAACGCGAGAGCGATGGGTAAGTCGAGGTGCGGGCTTCGGACCCGGAGCGCGGTGACCGCCCCACGAAAGAAGACACGCCCCGGCCCGAGCAACGCGAGCAGGCCGAGCCCCGCTCCCAGCCAGCGGAAGAGCTGGTCGTATTGCCGCTCGATCCCGCCCCAGAGCCCGGCGTATTGCGCGATCGCGAGCAGCATGATGTTGCCCGCCAGTGCGCCGGCCAGGCCGATGTTCATCAACTGCTTGCGTTCTTCTTTTCGGCGCAGCGCCTGGCGTGAGAGCCCTTTGGCAGGGTGCGGGCGGTAGCCCAGTGTGTGGAGCGCCTGCGCGATCTCGGACAGCTTGATGCGCGCCGGGTCCCACACGACGCGGACGGTGGCCTGCCGCATGGAGAGCCGTGCTTCGACGATGCCCTGGCTCGCGGCGTGGCCCAACGTCGCGCGGATGAGGCGGGGGAGCTTTTCGATGAGCCAGACACACGCCGCGCAGTGGACGCCCTCCAGCCGGAGGTCCGCGGCGCATAGCCCCTGAGCGAGGTGCTGGACGTGGAGCTGCTGGAATGTGTCGGTGTCGAAGGATGAAAAGCCCTGTGCCGGGGCGGCGACTGCGCTGGCGTCGGCGGTTCCGCCGGTGGCTTGGCGCAGCCGGTAGTAGTCGTCGAGCCCCGAGCCGTGGATCACCGCGAACGCGCCTCGGCAGCCGGCGCAGCAAAACTGCTCCTTTTCGCCGACCTCGATCAGCCCCTTGGGCACGGGCAGGGTGCAGTGGGCGCAGCGGACCGTTTCACTCGCCTTCGGCTTGGCATCGGGCGGTGCGGTGTCTGGACTCGGGATCGCGGCGCTAGTGTTCATCTTCCAGGCAGCAGGCGGGGGTTTGGTCGACGAGTGATTCGACACGCTGGGTCGCGGCTTCGGTGTGGGTTGTTGGCGTCGGTCCGTGCTCGGTCTGCGCCGATGTCGCGGCCTGGGCCTGTGCCTGCAGGATCGATGAGGCGTCAAGGCCCGCCCGGCCGACCAGCGTCCAGAGCCCAACGACGATGACGGCCAGCGCCGTCATCGCGGGCAGACGAGCGCCAAGCGCGCCCGTCAATTGCTGCACACAACTCCCCAGCGACACCAGCACCGGCAGCGTGCCCAGCCAGAACGCGGCCATCGTCACCCCACCCCAGAGCGGGCTCGCGGTCCCCGCCGCGGTGATGGCGAACGCGTACAGCCAGCCGCAGGGCAGCAGCGTTGTGAGCAGCCCGATCACCAGCGCTCGGCGGGTTGGGCTTAGCGTCATCGCAAACTTCTGCCCCGCGATCATCGCGCGCTGCATCACGGGGGGGACGGGCCAGCGCATCGAAGACTTGCCCATCGCGTGCATCAACGCGACCGCGCCAAAGCCGATCATGAGCGCGCCCGCGAGCACCGTCGCGACCCGGCTCAGCCCGGCGAGTGCGCCGCCGAGGTTCAGCACTGCGCCGATCGAGCCCGCGACCACACCGAGCAGGACGTACGTCACCAGTCGGCCGCCGTTGTACGCGGCGTGCAGCCGTAGACGTGTCCCGCGCGGCGCATCAATCCCACCGACCGCGAAGACGACAAACGCCCCGCACATCCCGGCGCAGTGGAGCGAGCCCAGCACGCTCGCGACAAATACCGCGGCAATCAATGCGAACATCACCGGCCTCCTTCCGAATCGCCACGCACGAACAGCTTGTCTTCGTAGAGGTAGGCCACCGCGCCACGCGTCGCGTGTACCGAGACGCTCCATACCCCTTCCCGCGCCATCTCGGCGGTCGCGCTGTATCGGCCGGGCTCATCCGTGGCCGACAAAACCAGTTCCGAGATTTGGTTGGCCTGGGCGTGCGGGTAGAGCGTGACGAACACGTCCGCGCCTTCGACGGGTCGGCCTTCCGAGTCGGTCAGGGTAACCGCCAACTCACGCTTACCCAGGATAGACACCTTGCGCGACGGCAGGACCTGGGCGGACCAGCCCAGCGCATCGCTCGCGGCGAGGAGTTCCTTGTGCTCGTCCCAGTCCACCGCCTTCTGGTAGTAGTCGGGGACGACGGCGAACGAACGGTCGCTGACCGCGATCGAGATCGCGATGATGATGAACAGCATGTGCCCCGCCAGGAACGCGAGCACAAGCCCGGGCATGACGAAGCGGTTCTTCGTCGGGCCGGTGGGGTCCGTCGCGGCGGGGGGTGCGGAGTCACTCATGGCCGGCCTCCTCGGGGCTGGATTCCGTCGGTGTGTTTGCGTTGGGCTGTGGCTGCGGGTCGCGCTGCTGCCAGGGGCCCTTGAGCTCGAAGGCCTCGTCGGTGGAGAACCCTTCGCCATCGGTCACGGTCAGGACAACGGAGAGTCGTCCGTCACGGAACATGTCGGGCGCTGCGAGCACGTGGATCGGCTCGGTGTAGCTTTGGCCGGCGGCGAGGGTGACGGCGTCGCCCGCGACCATGCGGACACTGACACCGGGGGGCTCCTTGACCGACACGGTGTAGCGGTGCTCGCGCTCGTCACGGTTGACGATCTTGAGCCGCATCGTGTTCTGCACCAGGCCCGAATCGAGCGTCATAAACGGGGTCCCGGTCTGCCGCATCATCGTGACGTCGGCGGGCGGCTTGGTGATCAGGAGGAAGAGGAACAGCGACGCGACCGCGAGGATGATCGCGGGATAGAGCAGGACGCGCGGCCGAAGGATGCGGGTGTGTTTGCCTTCGATCGCCTCTTGCGAGGTGTAGCGGATCAGCCCGTGGGGTCGGCCGATGCGGTCCATGATGGGGTTGCATGCGTCGATGCACTGTGCGCAGCCGATGCACTCGAGCTGCAGCCCCTCGCGGATGTCGATGCCGGTGGGGCAGGTGGTGACACACTCGTGGCAGTCGATGCAGTCCCCGCCGTAGCCCTGCATGATGTCGAGCGAGACGGTGCGTTCGTGCTCGGGCTTGTCTTTGTCGGCGAGCGCATCGCGTTTCTTTCGGCCGAGCTTGCCGCGGGGCTCGCCGCGCGACGGGTCGTAGCTGATGATCATCGAGCGTTTGTCGATCATGACCGACTGCAGCCGACCGTACGGGCACGCGACGATGCAGAGCTGCTCTCGGAAGAAGCAGAAGTCGAACATCATGAGCCCGACGATGGCGAAGATGATGACAAAGGCGAAGGGGTGGTTGAGCGGGTTGCCACGGGACCACGCGAAGAGCTGGTCGACGCCGACAAAGTAGGCCATGAAGATGTGCGCAAGGTGGACGCAGATCAGGAAGAAGACGACATACTTCGCGGCGGTGCGCCACGGGGCGGGGGGCTTGGCGGGCTTGCCGCCGATGCCTTTTCGGCCGTCGAACAGGCGTTCGATAGGGCGGAAGACGAACTCCATGTAGACCGTCTGCGGGCAGGCCCAGCCGCACCACACTCGGCCGAGCAACGCGGTGACGAGGAAGATCGTCAGCCCGGTCGTGAGCATGAGCAACGCGAGCAGGAGCGAGTCGGTCGGCCTGAAGCTGCCGCCGAAGATGTAGAAGTCCCGGTGGATGACATCGAGGAGGATGGCGGGGTGCCCGTTGATCCTGATGTAAGGCAGCAGGGTAAACAGCGCGATCAGGCCATAGGCCACGTACCGCCGATAGGTCAGGAACTTGCCCTTGGAGAGCTTAGGCCTGAGCCATCGCCGCGAGCCGTCGCGCTCGAGGGTGGAGAGCACGTGCTCTTCGGATTCCAGGAGTGGTGGGGTGTTGGGGGGCATCGCGAATCAACGGTTTACTCCGCGCTCCACGGGGGTGCTTCTTCGCCTTCGGCCGGTCGTCCCTGCGCGCCCTTGCCACGTAGCGACGCGACGTAGGACGAGACCAGCACGATCTCGTTGGGGTGCAGGCGTGTCTCATGCGGGGGCATCGCGCCGTTGGCGGCGCCGTCGCGCACCACGCGGGCGATGTCTTCGATAGTCGTGACGTTTTTGTAGAAGTGGTCGGTGAGGTTCGGGCCCGAGATGCCTTCGCCGTCTGCGCCGTGGCAGGCGATGCAGTTGGTCTTGAAGACGTTGCCTGCAAAGGCCATCCACTGCTCGTTGTCCATGTACTCGATGAGGGTTGCGGCGTCGGGCTCGAGTTCACCCAGCTCGCCAAACTTCTTCTCGACGTTGGCGACATACGCGCGGCGGTACTGTCCGTGCGGGCTGAGCTCGTCGCCGGCGGCGAAGACGAAGAACAGGTAGATGACCGCGAAGACGACCGAGCCGATGAAGATCCAGGTCCACCAGGCGGGGGTGGGGTTGTCGTACTCCTGGATGCCGTCGTAGCAGTGGCCGGTGATTTCTTCAGCGCCCTTGGGCAGCGAGTCGTCGTGGAGGGGTTGTTCAGACATGGTGGGTCGGCTCCGTGCCACGGGGTTCAATGGGTTGGTCGCTGAGCGGGATCGATGCCTGGCTTTCCATCTCCTTGCGCGGCCGAAGCAGGGTCCGGATCGTGACCGCGATAAACACGAGGAAGAACAGCACCAGAGCGATCTGGCTCAGCAGCGTGAAGTCCATCGCTCGCAAGACATCCTTAAACATCATTCGCCTCCTTCGTTGGTGTTGTCGGCCTCGGCGGCTGCGGCTGCGTCTGCCTTGGGCTCAGACTCGCCCGGCACCGGCTTGTTCAGGTCCGTCCCGAGCCGCTGCATGTACGCGATCAACGCGATGATCTGCTGACGCTCAAGGCCCGGCCGGCCTTGGTCGGCCTCGATCTGCGCGGCGATCTCGAGCCCCTGCTTCTCGGCATCCGCGCGGGCGTTGAGGATCTCTTCCTCCGTGTACGCCTCCCCACCATGCAGCAGGTTGATCGCACGCATCCGCTTATCCAAAGAGCCCCAGTCGACCTCACGCTCGTACAGCCAGGTGTATGCCGGCATGATCGACCCGTCGATCACACTGCCCGGGTCCGCGAAGTGCTCGGCGTGCCACGACGCCTGGGGCCGGCTCACACCCACACGCGCCAGGTCCGGGCCGATGCGTCGGCTGCCCCACTGGAACGGGTGGTCGTAGATAAACTCGCCGGGCTTCGAGTACTCGCCATACCGCTCGACCTCCGGCAGGATCGGGCGGATCATCTGCGAGTGGCAGTTGTAGCAGCCCTCCGCCACATAGATGTCTCGGCCATACAACTCGAGCGCGGTGTAGGGCGTCACCGACTCGATCTGCGGGACGTTCGAGCGGATCAGGAACGTCGGGATGATCTCGAACAGCGACGCGACCGAGACCGCGATCACGACCCAGACCGTAAACCGGATCGGCTTACGCTCCCACTTGCGGTGCCACCAGCCGGTCGCCCAGACGTTGATGGCCTTGGCGGCATCGGTGACGCCGTCGATCGTGGGCTCGGGGCGTTCTTCGGGGTGCTCGATGACCTTGCTCAACGGGGCGGCCTGGATCACCGGCTCGTGGTAGGTCTTGGGTCGGTTGGCCCAGGTCTTGACCAGGTTGACCCCGCCCAGCAACGCGCCCGCGAGGTAGCACGTCCCGCCGAGGATCCGCAGCATCCACATCGCCTTGGACGCCAGGACCGACTCCACAAAGTCGGGGTAGGCGAGCTGGCCCGTATCGGTCATCGCCCGCCACATCAGCCCCTGCGTGATGCCCGCGACGTAGATCGGCACGATGTACAGCAGGATGCCCACGGTCGCCAGCCAGAAGTGTGTGTTGGCCAGCTTGATGCTGTGCAGCTTGGTCTGGAACAGGCGCGGCAGCAGGAAGTACATCATCCCAAACGCGAGGAAGCCGTTCCAGCCCAGCGCCCCGGCATGGACGTGGGCGATGGTCCAGTCGGTGTAGTGCGAGAGCGCGTTGACACTCTTGATCGAGAGCATCGGCCCCTCGAACGTCGCCATGCCGTAGAACGTGATCGCGACGACGAAGAACTTGAGGATCGGCTCGGACGCGACCTTCTGCCACGCGCCCCTTAGGGTGAGCAGGAAGTTGATCATCCCGCCCCACGAAGGCATCCACAGCATCAGCGAGAACACCATCCCCAGCGACGCGGCCCAGTCCGGCAGCGCGGTGTACTACAGGTGGTGCGGGCCGGCCCAGATGTAGATGAACACCAGCGACCAGAAGGGCACGATCGACAGCCGGTAGCTGAAGACCGGGCGCTCGGCGGCCTTGGGCAGGAAGTAGTACATCATCCCGAGGAAGGGCGTGGTCAGGAAGAACGCCACGGCGTTATGCCCGTACCACCACTGCATAAACGCGTCCTGCACGCCGGCGTAGATCGGGTAGCTCTTGATCAGCGTCGGGCCAAAGACCGGGATGACCAGATTGTTGAAGACGTGCAGGACGGTGACGGTGACGATCGTGGCGATGTAGAACCACAGCGCGACGTACATGTGCCGTTCGCGTCGGCGGAGCAGCGTCATGAGGAAGTTGCCGCCGAAGAACCCGAGCCAGACCACGGCGATGAGGATGTCGATGGGCCACTCGAGCTCGGCGTACTCCTTGCCCTGGGTGATACCGGCGGGCAGGGTGACGGCGGCGGCGACGATGACGAACTGCCAGCCCCAGAAGTGAAGCCGGCTGAGCAGGTCAGAGAACATGCGCGTCTTGCACAGGCGCTGGGTGGAGTAGTAGACGCCGGCGAAGATGGCGTTGCCCGCGAAGGCGAAGATCGCCGCGTTGGTGTGCAGCGGGCGGAGCCGGCCGAACGTGAACCACTCGAGCCCGAGGTTGGTGGGGATGTCGGTGCCCGGGATGTGGGGGAAGGGGAGCTGGATCGCCAAGACCAGGCCGACCACGAACGCGACGATGCCCCAGACGAACATGGCGGACATGAACAGCCGGCAAATCTGGTCGTCGTAGGTGAACTCGTCCAGGTGGTTGGGGCCGGCCTGGCTGGCGATTGTGTCGGCGGGGGCGTTGGGTGGCATCGTCGTCGTCCTTGGGGCACTAGGCGGTTTGAGGGGTGTGCAATCGTGGCCTTCTAGTCAGAGTATCGGTAATAAAAGATAAAGATATCGCTTTATCTTTATATTGTCCAGCAGGCGACCCTCCCAATTTTTTTGAAATCCGGTAAACTACTGCAAAAAATCTATTTAGAGTGTGTACAGAGTCTGAGCGGTCTGCTGCGAGCGCAGAATCGATCGGCTCTCATGGGTGGCGGCCAAGTCTCGGGGCGAATTGCCCCGCTGGCCCCGCTGGGGCGATGGGGTCTCTCGCACGCGGGGCACGCTCGGCCTTGGGGCAGGAGGGGGTTTTGACCACGAAAAACCCCTGACTCGGGTCGAGTCAGGGGTCTCGGGTATCAAGGCCGCGGAGGGATTCGAACCCTCGATAGCTTACGCTAGCGGATTTGCAATCCGCCCCCTTGGTCCACTCGGGCACACGGCCGGGGGTAGCGGGGCATTGTAGGGTGGCGGCGTGCGGGTGCCAACTCCCCCGACGCGTGCGGGCCGAATCGGTGTGGGTTTTGAGGTTCGCGAGGCGTGCGGTTCACTCGGCGTAGCGCGGGGACAGGCCGAGGCCGAAGTAGTCGCGTGCGTTGTTGAAGCAGATGTCCCGGACCAGTTGGCTGAGCAGGCCGAAGTCGTCGGGCAGTTCGCCGCGCTGGGCCTCTTCGCCGAGCAAGCCGCAGAGGATGCGTCGGAAGTATTCGTGGCGGGGGTAGGACATCATGGAGCGTGAGTCGGTGAGCATGCCGACGAATCGCGAGAGCAGCCCGAGGTTAGAGAGCGCGTTGAGCTGCTCGATGATGCCGTGCTTCTGGTCAAGGAACCACCAGCCGGATCCGTACTGGACTTTGCCGGGCGTGGGGCCCTGGTTGAAGTTGCCGGCCATGCTGGCGAAGAGGGCGTTGTCGGCGGGGTTGAGGTTGTAGAGCACGGTTTGGGGCAGCTTGCCTTCGCCGGCGAGGTTGCCGAGCAGGCGTTGGAGGCCCGGGCTCTGCGGCGCATCGCCGATCGAGTCGCAGCCGACGTCGGGCCCGAGCTGGTTGTAGAGCCCGGTGTTGACGTTGCGGATCGCGCCCAGGTGGAGCTGCATGGTCCATCCGCGGTCGGCGTAGCGTTCGCCGAGGTGTTGCATGAGGTAGGCCGTGAGCCGGTCCTGGTCGTGTACGGTGGGTTGGCCGTCGTCCCATACGTCGGTGTTGTGGTAGATGGATGCCGCGCGTGAGTGTGGGCAGTCGCCGGCGGGCAAAGCGCCCAGGCCGTGGTCGCTGAGCCGGCAGCCCGCATCCGCGAAGCGCTGCAGCGATTTGTCGAGCGCCTCAATCAGGTCATCGAGCGCACGGCCTCGCACGTCGTGCATGCCAAACAGCCGATCGCGGTAGGCGCGCTGGGCGTCGGTGGTGGGCACCGCCAGCGCCTTGTCTGGGCGGAACGTCGGGTAGACCTGGGTGTTGAGGCCGAGCTTCGCGATCGCGTGGTGGTGTTCCAGAGAATCGGCCGGGTCGTCGGTGGTGCAGACGGCGGCGACGTTGAACTTGCCGAAGATCGCGTGGGTCGAGAGGTTGCCGAGTTGCTTGTTCGCTTCGTCCCAGATGTCTTGCGCGGTGTGTTCGTTGAGGAGTGCGTCGATGCCGAAGTACCGGCGCAACTCAAGGTGGGTCCAGTGGTAGAGGGGGTTGCGGAGGGTTTTGGGGACGGTGCGTGCCCAGGCGCGGAACTTGTCGTAGGGGTCGGCGTCGCCGGTGATCAGGTGTTCGTCGATGCCGTTGGCACGCATCGCGCGCCACTTGTAGTGGTCGCCTTCGAGCCAGATGTCGTGGAGGTTGTCGAAGACGCGGTTGCCCGCGATGTCGGCGGGGCTGAGGTGGCAGTGGTAGTCGTAGATCGGCTGGTTTGCGGCGGCTTCGTGATAGAGCCGGCGGGCGGTGTCGGTGGTGAGGAAGAAGTCGTCGTGGAGGAATTGCATGGTGGGATTATGGTTGCGGCCGAGCATTGAAACAAACGCGGGGCCTTTGACGGCAATTGCGAATCGTTTGCAGCGGATCGGCTATCGCGAAGTTGAATCGTGATAACGAGGGCAGAAGACTGTTGTTCGATGGGGGTTGGTTTAGTGCTTGTGTGTCGTGATGGACGTGGGAAGACTTGTCGCATCACGGCGCCGGATTTTTCTGGACACGGGGGGGATTGCTCTTTATTGTGGTGCTGTATTCTTGGACGGCACACGTCTATCGGCCGTCCTTGGGGTGATGCGACGCCGCCTGCTGTGAAGAGCGTCGCGTGTTTGTGGGGATGGTTGGCACCTTTCTCTTGGCCGACCGCTTTGCCCCGGGTTCATGTATCGTTTGTGTGTTGATTCACCTGGAACTCAAAACGACGTGTCAGTCCTGATGCGCGTACGCGAGTGGTGTATGCCCAAGCACACGGCCGATTCGCTGGCCCGAGACACGGATTCCCCAGTCCTATCCAGGAGTTGTGTCATGTCGATTCACGGCGAAGTCAAATGGTTTGACCCGAAGAAGGGCTACGGCTTTATCGTGGGGCCTCAGGGCCAGGACGTGTTTGTCCACTTCAGCCAGATCCAGGGCGAGGGCTTCCGCTCGCTCAAGGACGGGGAAGTGGTGGACTACGACCTGGTCGAAGGGGACAAGGGGTTCCAGGCCCGCGAGGTGCACCGTGACGAGGCGATGAGTCAGCCGGCGGCGTCGCATGAGGTGCAGCACGAGGCCGCACTGCACTAGGCGTCGGCCGGGGGCATCGGGGGGCTTCGAGCTCGGCGGTGGCCGAGCCGTTCGCGGTGGCACCGGTGTGTCGCGTGCGGCGTGTGTGGTGAGCGATGTGAATAGGGTGTCAGCCCGCGCTGCCGAAGAGCTGGGCGGCGATGTGGTCGATACGGCGTCCAACCCGGGCGGCGGTGAAGCCCGAGAGCTTGGCGCGGTAGGCCTGGCTATGCTGCTCGAGCGCGCCGCGGGCGATCAGCAACGCGATCGGGGACGACAGCCCACGCGACCGCGCGATCCGCCAGAGCAGGAAGCGGTCGGCCCAGCCCAGCCCGGCCTTGCGTGCCAGGGCGCTGAACAGCACCAGCGCGCTGGGGTTCGTGTAACGCGACTGCCACCAGCGGACCCCCGAGATAATCGTGACGACGATCAGCAGGATCCCAAGCCCGATCACCAGCAGTTCCCAGGGCAGGTCCCATCGGCTGTGCTTGAAGTGCTCGCTGATCTCGCTGGGTTTGGCAGTTTGTGCGAGGGGGTATCGCCAGTCCATCACGCGGCCTCCGTGCTGGCGTCCTGCTCGGCGGCCTGATGCTCCAGGTCTTCGATGAGGTGCTGGATCACGTGGCCGGCCCGCTGCTTGACGCGGGCGTCGTCGTCGGTGATGGACATCTCGGCGACCTGGCGTGCCAGTTGCAGGAGGCCGAGCTCGTCGATCAGCCAGAGCGCGGAGACGCGGTGCTCGGGTCGGAGGTCGCTGAGCATTTTGGTGAGTGCCGGCAGCGCGTCGCGGGCGCTGAGTTCAAGCAGGGCCTTGATCGCATTGGCGCGTGGGCGTTGCTGGTCGTCGTCGGCGAGTGCGATCAGGGCGCTGAGATGGCGTGAGGCGTCGGACTTGGCGATAGCTTCGACGGCGTTGGCACGGATGCGCGCGTCGTCGTGCTCGAGCGCGAGTTCGAGGACACGCTTGGACTGCTCGCTGGTGCAGTCGCCCAGTGCGCGGATCGCGCTGGCGACGATGCGCGGGTCGTCGCTGCCGGCCAGTTCGAGCATGGCGGGTTCGAAGAAGCCGCCTTGGCCGAGCATCGCGACGATGCCCAGGGCCCGGAGGCGGATAGCGGGTTCCTGCGAGCCAAGCCGGGTGCCCAGGTGCCGGTGGAAGTCGGGGTCGATCTTGATGAGTGCCCGGCCCGCGGAGAGCCGGCGTTTGGGGTCGAGCTTGGGCCAGGCCTGCCACAGCCGATCAAACCCGAGCGGGGCGAGGTGTCGCGACGCGACGGCGCGGATCTGGGGGTGCTTGGAGTTGACGAGGTTGGCGAGGATGCGGGGCAGGCCGGTATACTGGATGCGGATCAGGTGCCACAGCGCGGTGCGAGCCAGGGGCATGAGCGGGTCATTGGTAAACGTGGCGATGGCGTCGTTGGCGTTTTCGGCGGCGTTTTTGTCCTGCGGCGATGGGTCGGTGGCGATGTTTAGTAGGGCCCGCAGGGTCGCCAGCCGGGTCGCGTCGTACTTGGAACGGGCGAGCCCCGCCAGCCGGAGCACGCGCTCCTGAGGGTCCATGGGCAGGGCGTGTGCGAACGCGGGCAGGTGCCGCTGGGCGTCTTCGGGCATCTCGCCGCGGTGCTTGGCGTTGGGCCAGAGCCGTTGGGGGTCGTGCGTGCGTCTCAGGGCGTGGTGGACGGCGGGCAGGGCGAGCAGGTGACCATTGCGGAGGGGGTCGTCGAGTTTGCCGGCGTGGTTGGCCTGGCAGAGCCCATCGACGGCGCTGAGCCGGATCGGTCCCAGTGAGACCAGCGAGAGCAGGGCGCTTCGGACCTGCCAGCTCGCCGCGTCGCGGGCGAGGTCGTTGCAGGCAGAGACCGCCGGGTGTTCGCTGCTGCTGAGCGCCGCGTAGGCCTCGGGCATCGGCCGGGGCAGGAGCTGAGCCATCGCCTCGAGCACGGCCGGCTGTTGGTGGTTGGCAAAGAGGACGACGGCCTGCTCGACGGCCTGGGTCAGGTAGGCGGCGCTGACGGCGTCGAGGTGTGCCGGCGTGCCCCGCTCGACGGTGTTGCACCGCCGGGCCAGCCCTCGCAGGCAGTCGGCGGCACGGTCACGGATGTCGGGGTCCTTGTGCCGCATCAGGGCGGTGACGAGGTAGGCCATGCGGGTCGAGGCGGCGCGTTCGATCAGGGTCAGGGCGTTTTTCGCGCCCTGCTGGCCGTGCCGGGTGGCGGCCCGGCGGACGGCGGAGGCGAGCTCCTCGGCCCGCTCGACGATGGTGTGGCGTGCCTCGGCCGGCAGCTCGTGGAACCGGAGGATCAGGCCCACCGACCGGTCCGGGCGGTCACGCTGGAGCACGGCCTGTGAGAGTGGGCCCAGCTCGTCGGGGTTCGCGGACCGCAGCGCCTCAGAGAGGGCCTGGTCAATGAGCGAGCTTTTCTGCTTCAGCAGGGCGGGCAGGATGTTGGGCAGTCGTGCCATGCTCGGGCTCGGTGTGGGCGCAAGGCGTCCAAGGCCGGACGCTGCAAGCAGTTATCGGCCTGAATGCCACGCCCGCTGCAAACCGCGACCCTCCCGGCTCTGGCGTTCGTAGGGTCTGTAGGGCCCGGACGCCCGAATCCGCCCAAGACCGGCATAAAATGGAGAAACAAAGGTTCCCTTTTGCCCCGAGCCCACTATAATCTGCCTCCGGGGACGTCATTTCGACTCCGGCTCCTAGATGTAGCCGCATTCATTCACCCATACCACCATATATTGAGGTTGTTGACATGAGTATCAGCAGCAAAACCGCTGTCTCCCAGATCCCTAAACTGATGGTCTACCGCAAACCGCTCCACCCCGAGCTGTTCAGCTTCCATGGCCGACGCGTTGACCGTCAGGGCGACTACGAGATCGAGTCCTGGGTCGTCCAGCGCGGCCACCTGGTCCGTTTTATCGTTGACGGCCAGAGCATGACCGAGGCGGTCCTTGAGGGCGGCGACAACCTCCCCGAGGCCGGGCTCGCCCACGCGCTGCCCTGTGTCGGTGAGAAGGAGTACGACCACGGCGTCGAGGGCCGGATCCGCTACATGAGCACCCTCCAGACCGAGGTCCTGCCCGAGAGTCTCTACCTCGCGACCTACCGCGAGATGGTCGAGTTCGCCTCGGACAACAACGCGCTGTCCAAGACCGAAGACTCGCCCGCCGGGCCTAACCTCGTCGTGCTCGATTGCCAGAAGTACAAGCGCGAGTTCCACTTCCAGGGCTACCACCTGTCGGCCCACAACTCGACCGTGCTCCGCACGCAGTCCGTGTTTGAAGTCGTTCAGTAACCCGGCCCGTGACGGTCGGTCCAAGCGGTCGGCCCGGCCGGCTGTAACACGAATCACCCGCAGCCCCTCATTGCCATGAGGGGCTGTTTTGTGTGTCCGGCCCGGCGTCCGCTTGAGCCAAACCGGGTATGGTGATGGCAGTCCCACAACGAGGAGCCCCGCGATGAGATGGATGCCCGATTGGGCCGCGAAGCCGGCCTTTGCCGCCGCCCCGGCCTTGATGTTGTCGATGCTGATAGCGCAGGCGGCTCCGCCCCCGTCGCCCGAGTTTGAGCAGGACGAGGGCTACCGCATCGCGGTGACGCAGTACGAGGCCAGCACCGAGATTGATTACGAGGAGGCCGAGGCCACGCACGAGGTCGCGATGACGTGTTTGGTGCATCAGCCCGAGCGGCTTGATGTCGTCTGCCTGCTGGAGCAGTTGACGGTGGTGGAGGCGATCGACGATGAGGGCGACGACATCTACCTCCCGCCGCGTCGTCGAAGCGGGAGCGGGAGCGAGGAGTACGTCGCGTTTGCCGAGGGGATGACATCGGTCGAGCTGAAGTCGGCGGAGCTGGAACGACCGGCGTATACGATCGAGCGGATGCAACTCGTGACGCAGGCGGTGATCGCTCATGAACGTGGCGAGTTTGAGCTGCGTGCGATCGTGACCGACGACCCCCTGGACACGCCGTACGCGACGACGGTCCGGCTGAGCGAGATGAAGATCGGCCGGGACCATGTGGCCGAGCTGGTGATCGAGTACGACCGTGAGGACGACCCGGGTCGGCCGCTGCCCGAGGCGATCTATGCGCTCGACGAGGACGGCAACGTGCTGGGGGGCGGGCGCTGGACGGAGGGGTCGGAAATCTTCGCGCCCGACGGGAAGTTTGAGGCGGAGTTCTTCGTGTCGGATGATGCGGATGTGACGACGCTTCGGCTGGTGTTCCTGACGGAGTACGAGGTCGTGCCGATGCAATTCGAGGTCGAAGAAGTTTTTCAACACTAGCTCGATCGCGGTAGGATGTGTCGGCCCGGGCGTAAGCAGGGCGGGGACTCGACCACTTCAACCAAGGACGACCACGATGAAACGAACGGGACTGATGGTGCTGGCGCTGGGCGTGATGATGGCGGTATTGGGGGGCTGCGCAACATCGCCGGGCTCGCAGGCGGACCGCGCGGCGCTGACCAGCAACGTGCAATCGACGATCCAGGATTTCACCGCCCGCGACGCGGGGATGGCCGCGCTGTTCAATCAGGCGTACGGCTACGCGGTGTTCCCCTCGGTCGGCAAGGGCGGCGTCGTCGTCGGCGGGGCATACGGCCGGGGCCAGGCGTTCGAGAACGGCCGACTGATCGGCTACTGCAAACTCGAGCAGGGCACCGTCGGGCTTCAGCTCGGGGGCCAGTCGTACAGCGAGGTGATCTTCTTCGAAGACGAGATCGCGCTGGACCGCTTCAAGTACAACACTCTTGAGTTTTCCGCGCAGGTCTCGGCCGTCGCGGTGACGGCGGGTGCCTCGGCCGACGCACGCTACACCGACGGCGTGATGGTCTTTACCCTCCCGCGGGGCGGGCTGATGTTCGAGGCCTCGGTCGGTGGGCAGGGGTTTACGTTTGAGCCCATCGACCCGCAGCAGCAAATGGATAAACCCAAGCCGGTGACGGGCAGCCGATGACCTGTGACTTGCTGTGGCCTGACGCGTGTCGGCGTTTCGATTGATCTTCGATCTAGGAGTCTTGTGATGAAGAAGTGGATGCTCTTGATGATGCTCGGCGCTTTTGTCGTCTCCCTTGCGGGGTGCAACACACTACGGGGCGCAGGCGAAGACATTGAAGCCGGCGGTGAAGCGATCCAGGACGCCGCCGACTAAGCGCGCGATCGACATTGTATGACCGACCCCCAGCCGCTTGCGGCTTAGCGCCACCCGCGCTAAGCCGCAAGCGGCTGGGCTGTTTTAGCCGGGCAACGCGATGATGAAGTCCGTGCCTCGGCCGACCTCACTGTGGACGGTAAGGGTCCCGCCGTGCTGCTCGATGATCCGGCGTGAGGTGGGTAGCCCGAGCCCGGTCCCGCTGCGTTTGGTCGAGTAGTACGGCTCAAACACCCGGGACACGACCGCTGCGGGTATGCCCGGCCCCGTGTCGGTGACGTGGATACAGAGCCGATCATCCTCGCGTGTGGTGCGGAGCAGCAGTTCGCTCGCGCCGCCGTGGGGCTGGCCCGCGTCGCGTGCGTCCGCCATCGCGTGCACGGCGTTGATCAGCAGGTTCAGCAGCGCCTGCTTCAGGAGCGACGCGTCGGCCTGTGCCTGCGCGGGCTTGGCCTCGCACTGCACTCGCAGGTTGATCCGCTGCTCGGCGGCCTGGGGCTCAAAGAACACCGCGATCTCATCGACGAGTTGATTGATGTCCGTCGCCGACGTGTCCAGCTCTAATCGACCGGCAAAACGCAGGAAGTCTTCGAGGATTTCACGCAGCCGATCGGCCTCACGGCCGAGCCCCGCCAGCCGACGTTGGACCCGCCCGACCTGCTGGCCTGCGGCGGAATCCGAATCGATCGCGCCCGCGATGTCTACGAGGTCTTCCTGTAACAGCTGGACGTTGAGCCCGATGGTCGACAGCGGGTTCTTGATCTCGTGCGCGAGCCCGGAGGTCATGGTCGCCTGCTCTGCCAACCGCTCGGCCGACCGCGCCTGGCGCTCCAGGTCACGCACCCGCCGTTCGGTCCGCCGATTGAAGGCCCAGGCGCACGGCACCGCGATGAGCACACCGACCGCGATGCCTAAAAAGAACCAAGCCATGCGGGGAGTTTACCGTGGACCCAAGGGAGCGATCGGACGGGCTGCTTAGGTCATCATCCCTTCCCTGCCTCTACATCCCGCCCGACCCGCGGGTCCGCGTGCCGTAGAGGTATTCCTGGAGGTAGTGGATCTCGGCCTGCTGGGTGCTCATCGCCCAGGCGTTCGCGTCGCCGATCGACATCACACCCAGCGGTTTGCCCTGCGCATCGACGACGGGCAGGTGGCGGATGCGCTTGTCGCGGAAGATCATCCGGGCCTGCTCGACGGTGGTTTCCGGCGGGCAGCACACCAGCTCGCGTGTCATCACCTGGCCCACCGCGGTCTCGGACGGGGCTTTTTTTTCGGCGACGACCCGGCGCAGGATGTCACGCTCGGTGAAGATGCCCTGCATGGTGTCGCCCTCGACGACGAGCAGGGCACCCACGCGTTTTTCATTCATCAGCACCGCCGCGTCGAGCACGCTGGTGTTGGGGCTGACCGAGAGGACCGCGTGTTCTTTGGCTGCGAGCAGTTCGCCGACGGTGGCCATGGTGGGGCTCCTGAGCGAGGTGAGAAAGAGGTGGGAGGCACTACCATCATGCCATATCGGCCCGTGAAAGGGAAGGCCTTGCCTAAGCGGTCAGCGGGTGTGCCTGGTCGCATGGGTGTCGCGTCGGTTCGGCTATGGGCATTGACTTTGGGCTACCATGCCCGCATGAACACGACCTCCGCCACCGACCGCTACGCCAAGTCCGCCGAGGCCCACGCCCGTGCCAAGAAATCCATGCCCGGCGGGGTGAACTCGCCCGTGCGTGCCTACCAGGCCGTGGGCCGGGAACCGATCACGATCAAGCAGGGCAAGGGCCCGCGTGTGACGGACGTCGACGGGAACAGCTACATCGATTACGTCTGTTCGTACGGCCCGCTGATTCTGGGGCACGCGGCCGAGCCGGTCGTCGCCGCGGTGACCAAGGCGGTGCAGCGTGGCGCGAGCTTCGGCATGCCGACCCGGGCGGAGACGCAACTCGCGGAGCGGGTGATCGAGGCGGTGCCCAGCGTCGAGGTCGTGCGCTTTGTGAACTCGGGGACCGAGGCGGTCATGAGCGCGATCCGCCTGGCCCGCGCGGCGACGGGGCGCAACAAGATCATCAAGTGTGTCGGGTGCTATCACGGCCACACGGATGCGCTCTTGGTCAGCGCGGGCAGCGGGGCAACGACGCTGGGCGTGCCTTCGTCGCCCGGTGTGCCGGCGTCGGTGACGGGTGAGACGCTGCTCGTGCCGTACAACGATCTTGATGCCGTGCGAGCGGCGATGTCGCAGCATCAGGGCGAGGTCGCGTGCATGGCGGTTGAGCCGATCGCGGGGAACATGGGCTGCATCCTCCCACGCGAGGGCTACCTGCAGGGGCTGCGCGAGTTGTGCGACGAGTTCGGTGTCCTGCTGCTGTTCGACGAGGTGATGACCGGGTTCCGTGTGCACTACGGCGGGGCGCAGGCGCTCTACGGCGTGACGCCCGACCTCACGACGCTGGGCAAAGTCGTCGGCGGGGGACTGCCCTGCGCGGCGTACGGCGGGCGCGCAGACCTCATGCGTCAGGTTGCGCCCGACGGCCCGATGTACCAGGCGGGCACACTCAGCGGCAACCCCCTCGCGATGGCGGCGGGGATCGCGACGCTTGATGCGCTCAAGCAGGACGACTTCGCGGCCTACGCGCAGCTCGAAGAGTCGGCTCGCCGATTGGAGATGGGGCTGGGCGAGGCGGCCGAGTCGGCGGAGGTGCCGATCCATCTCACACGCGTGGGCTCGATGCTCTGCCCGTTCTTTGTGAAGCAGCAAGGCGATACAGTGCACGATTACGCCGACGCGACGGGCTGCCGGACCGACCGCTTCGCCGCGTTCTTTGGCAAGATGCTCGACGAAGGGGTCGTGCTGCCCCCCGCGCAGTACGAGGCGTGGTTTGTGAGCACGGCGCATGACCTCGAAGCGATCGAGCAGACCGTCGCCGCCGCGGCACGGGCGTTCGTTGTGGCGGCGGAGGTTTAGCCACAAGAATGCACAAGAATCACAAAGGAGGGGTTGGTGGCAAAAGATCGAGTGTTTGCGTTGTGTGACATCGTGCGCGAGACGGCATTCAGTCTGCATGGATATCTTCGGCACGGGCACCTTGAAAAAGTCTACGAAAACGGATTGGCACACCGTCTGAGGAAGTGCGGTGTGCAGGTTCAACAGCAAGTTCCGTTGCAGGTGCTCGATGAGGATGACGAAGTGTTGGGCGCCTATGTCGCCGACCTCGTGGTTGAGGGGATTCTCCTAGTCGAGCTCAAGGCCTGCCGAACTTTGGCTGACGAGCATACGGCTCAGTTGCTAGGATATCTGCGAAGTTGCCGTATCGAACACGGCCTGTTGATCAACTTCGGCAACGCTAAATTTCAAATCAAGAAGTACGCCGATCTGGATTCCTATTCTTGATTTCTCCTGTTTTTTGTGTTCTCTGTCCCTTTTTGTGGCTACATAATCATGACCCCCGCGACCGCTACTCAGACTTTCACGATCCTCGCCGCCGACAAGCTTGCCCAGCAGGGGCTTGACTGGATTGACGCGCAGCCTGATGCCGAACTGGTCAACAAGCCGGGCCTGACCGAGGCGGAGTATGGCCAGATGCTCGCGGCCGGCGGCATCCACGCGATGATCGTTCGCTCGGCGATCAAGGTCACCCGCGAGGTGCTCGAGAACCCCGGCGACCTGAAAGTCATCGCCCGGGCAGGCGTCGGCGTTGACAACATCGACCTCGCGGCCGCCACGGAGAAGGGCATCCTCGTCGTCAACACGGCCGAGGCCTCGACGATCACCACCGCCGAGCACGCCTTTGCGCTGATGATCGCGCTGCTCCGCAACATCGGTCCGGCGTACAAAACGATGACCGATGGCGGCTGGGACCGTGCCAAGTTCAAAGGCCGACAGCTCAGCGGTATGACGCTCGGCGTCGTCGGGTTTGGCCGCATCGGGCAGACCGTCGCTGAGCGTGCCCTCGCGTTTGGGATGAACGTCGTCGCCTTTGACCCGGTCTACAGCAACCCGACCGCGATGGACGGCCGAGTCAAGATGTACAACGACTTCAAGGCGATGCTGCCCGAAGCCGATGTGCTGACGTTCCATGTCCCGCTCAACGATGCGACGCGTGGGATGCTGAACGATGAGACGTTTGGCGTTTGCCGTAAGGGCGTGTTTGTTGTCAACGCGGCGCGGGGCGGCGTGGTCGATGAGGCCGATCTCATCAAGGCGCTCGACGACGGTCGCTGCGGCGGGGCGGCGATCGATGTGTACACAAGCGAGCCGCCGGCTGCTGATTCCCCATTGCGTTCGCATCCGAAGATGCTCTGCACCCCGCACCTTGGCGCTTCGACCGAAGAGGCGCAGGTCGCGGTGAGTAGCGACGCGGCTGCGGCGTGTATGGCCTACCTTCGCGGTGAGGGGATCAAGGGCGCTGTGAATGCAGGCGGCATCCGTGTGGACCTTGATGCGCGGCAACGCGGATTTGTCGACCTTGCCGAGCGCATGGCGATGCTGCTGAGCCCGATGATCACGCGCGGGATCGCGCAGGTCCGCATCGAGCTCGCGGGCAAGGAACTGGCCAAGGCGTCGGGCACAGCCGAGCGCGCGGCGTTGGTCGGCCTGCTGCGTCGGCACCTGGACGAGCCGGTCAACATGATCAACGTCGCCAACGTCGCCGAGTCCCGTGGCATCAAGTCGCGCGTCGCGGTTGTCGATGAGCCGACCGAGCAGGGACCGCAGCTCACCATCGAAGTGCTCGGCCCCGAGGGCGCGACCGATGCGCAGACGCACAAGCAGGACCGCGTCCGCCGGATCGTCGGCCGGGTGTATGACGACCTGTTGCCCCACGTGGTGGAGATCAACGGCTACCACATGGATATGACGCCTCAGGGCCCGATGGTCGTCCTGCAAAACAACGACACGCCCGGCATGATCGGTCACATCGGCTCGGCCTTCGGTGATGCGAAAGTCAACATCGCCGACATGACCATCAGCCGACGCGACACCGGCGACGGCAGTGCGACCGCGCTCATGGTCCTCAAGACCGACGCCCAGCCCGGCGACTCGCTGGTCGAGAAACTCAAGGCCACCCCCGGCGTCCTCAAGATCGCCTCGGTCGAACTGCCGGGGTAGCGCGCGGTTCCCGTTATCATCCCCGTTATGACTGCGACGAATCCAACGAACATCAAACGTATCGGTGTCCTCACGGGCGGGGGGGACTGTCCCGGGCTCAACGCTGTGATCCGGGCGGTGACCAAGACCGCGATCTGTGAGTACGGCCTCGAGGTCATCGGCATCGAAGATGGGTTCCTCGGGCTCGTCGAGGGTCGAGTCCACCCGCTCGATGATGCGGCGGTGTCGGGCATCCTCACGCGTGGCGGGACGATCCTCGGGTCCAACAACAAGTGCAACCCGTCGCGCTTCGCGGTCCAGCGGGCCGACGGGGGGTACGACTACATCGATGTCACCGGCCGATGCCTCGACCACCTCGAACAGTTCGGCATCGATGCGCTCGTCGTCATCGGCGGCGACGGCACGATGGCGTGTGCACAGAACTTTGTCGAGCGCGGCGTCACTTGCGTGGGCGTCCCCAAGACGATCGACAACGACCTGGTCGGCACCGATGTCACGTTCGGCTTCGCGACAGCCGTGGATACGGCGACCGAGGCGATCGACCGCATCCACACGACCGCGATGAGCCACCACCGCGCGATGGTGATCGAGGTCATGGGGCGAAACGCCGGCTGGATCGCGTTGTATGCCGGCGTCGCGTCGGGGTCGGATGTGATCCTGCTGCCGGAGATGGACTTCGACCTGGATGTCGTGTGCGAGAAGGTGATCGATCGCAGCAAGCACGGTAAACGCTTCTCGATCATCTGCGTCAGCGAGGGCGCGAAACCCAAGGGCGGTGAGCGTGTGGTGAAGAAGGTCGACCTCGCCAGCCCGGACCCGATCCGCCTGGGCGGGATCGGGCGGGTGCTGACCGAGCAGATCGAGGAGAAGACGGGCATTGAGACCCGCAACACCGTGCTCGGCTACATCCAACGCGGCGGCACGCCCGTGCCCGAGGACCGCCTGCTGGGCACGCAGTTCGGCCACAAGGCGGTCGAGGTGTTGATGTCGGGGCAGAAGAGCCGGCTTGTCGTGATGCACGGCCGGGAGGTGACGCACGAATCGCTCACTGCCGCGGCCGGCAAGCAGCGCACCGTCCCGCTGGACCACCCGATGATCGCGGCGGCCCAGGCGGTGGGGGTCTCGTTCGGGGTCTAGCGTGGGGTGACGGCGGCCCGCGGGATCGGGTAGAATCTTCGGTTTGGCTCACCGAACCCCCGGCCCCGAAAGCCCACGATGACCGCTGCGAAAACAACGACCTCGCCCGCGAACGGATCTGTCCTCGACAAGCTCAAGCTCACGACGGGCCATGCCACGATCGTCGGCCTGCAGTGGGGCGATGAAGGCAAGGGCAAGGTCGTCGACATGCTCGCCGCCGAGTACGACCTGGTCGCCCGCTACAACGGCGGGGCGAACGCGGGGCACACGGTTGTCGTCGGCGACCAGACCTACAAGCTGCACCTCATCCCGTCGGGCATCCTCTACGGCGACAAGATGAACGTGCTGGGCAACGGCGTGGTCATCGACCCGGCGCAGCTGGTCAAGGAGATCGTCGGCCTGCGCGAGCGTGGCATCAAGGCCGACGCGACCAACCTCGCGATCAGCGACCGTGCCCACGTCGTCCTGCCGTACCACCCCTGCGAGGACAAGCTGCTTGAAGCGACCAGCACCTCGCCGATCGGCACGACCGGCCGCGGCATCGGGCCCTGCTACGCCGACAAAGCGCTCCGGCTCAACGCGATCCGTATGGGTGACCTGGTCGACGAAGCCAAAATGCGGGCAGCGATCACACGCGTCGTCGCGTTCAAGAACACGATGATCGGCGCACTCGCCAATGCGCACGGCAAAGACTTCACCCCCTTCGATGCCGACGCCATCATCCAGACGACACTCGAGCACATGGCGGTCCTCGGCCCGATGGTGCGCGATACCGCCAGCATGCTGCACCAGGCGACCGACGCGAAGCAGTCCATCCTCTTCGAAGGGGCAAACGCGACGCTGCTCGATATCGACCACGGCACGTACCCGTTTGTCACTTCGTCCAACTGCTCGTCGCTGGGCGCACACACGGGCACGGGCACGCCGGGGCACCAGGTCCCCAACATCATCGGCATCGCCAAGGCCTACCAGACCCGCGTGGGCGAAGGTCCGATGCCGACCGAACTCACCGACGCGACCGGCGACCGTATCCGCGAGGTCGGCCGGGAGTACGGCACGACCACGGGCCGCCCGCGCCGCTGCGGCTGGATCGACCTCGTCGCGCTCCGCTACACCACCCGTGTCAGCGGCGCGACCGTGCTGTGTGTCATGCTGCTTGATGTCCTCGCCGGCCTGCCCGAGCTCAAGTGCTGCACCGGGTACACCCTCGACGGCCAACCGATCGACCACTTCCCCGCCGGCTGCGATGAGCTCGCCCGCGTCGAGCCGGTCTACGAAACGCTGCCCGGCTTCGAGGGCCCGGTCGATCACTGCAAGACCCTCGCCGACCTGCCCGACAACGCCCGCAAGTACCTCGGCTTCATCGCGGACTTCCTGGGCGTGCCCGTCGTCCTCGCGAGCGTCGGGCCCGGCCGAACACAGACCGCGGTGGGATAAATCAGGAGTCTGTGATGCTCGACACCTTCAAGACTTTGCTCGCGGATCAATACGACGCTGTCTTCTGCATGCTCGGTGCGTGCATCGACCGCTGCCCCGATGAGAGCTGGGACGCGCCGGTCGCGAACCTCAGGTTTTGTCAGGTCGTCTTCCACACGCTGTTTTTTACGGATGTCTACCTCGGTGAGAATCTCGTCGAGCTGCGTGGGCAGGACTTCCATCAGGAGCACGCCGAGGCGTTTGCTGACTACGAAGAGCTCGAGCACAAGGTGCAGGAGGCGATGTACACCCGGCCGTTCATCCGCGCGTACCTGACGCATTGCCGTGAGAAGATGGCTCGGGTGATCGACGGCGAAACCGAGGCGTCGCTCAAGAAGTTGCCGGGTTTTGACTGGCTCGAGTTCTCGCGCGCAGAGGTACACGTCTACAATATCCGACACATCCACCACCACGCCGCGCAGCTCGGTCTCCGTCTCCGCCTGGACCACGCGGTAGAGATCCCGTGGTGCGGCTCGAAGTGGCGGGACCTGGCATCGAAGTAAAGCAGGGCCCGACGCGCCGGCCGCTTTGGCGTGTTGGCAACGGCGGACAGCAACGCATGACACAACCACCCCACGAGACCCCGTACACCGAGTTGCCCCGCCACCTCGCCGTCATTATGGACGGCAACGGGCGGTGGGCGCAGGCCCGGGGCAAGGACCGCAGCTACGGCCACAAGCAGGGGGCCGAGGCCGTGCGCCCGATCGTGACCGAGTGTGCGAAGCTCGGGCTCGAGGCGTTGACGCTCTACTCTTTCTCGACCGAGAACTGGACACGCAGCAAGGACGAGGTCGATACGCTGATGGACCTGTATGTCGCGTACCTGGAGTCGGAGCGCGACCTGTTCATGGACAACAACGTGCGGCTGTTGCAGATCGGTCGTCGTGAGGGCCTGCCCCAGCGTGTGCTCGATGCGCTCGACAAGATGTCCGACGACACGGCGAAGCACGACGGCCTCACCCTCGCCCTCGCGATCAACTACGGCAGCCGGGCCGAGATCACCGACGCCGTCCGCACGATCGCAGACCGGGTCCGCCGAGGTGAGCTGTCGCCCGACGCGATCGATGAGTCCACGGTGGCTGACCATCTCTACACCGCCGGCCTGCCGGACCCCGACCTGCTGGTGCGGACGGCGGGGGAGCTTCGGCTCAGCAATTACCTGCTCTGGCAGCTCAGCTACGCGGAGCTGTATGTGACCGAGGCGTGCTGGCCCGAGTTTACCGTGCAGGAATTGCACAAGGCGTTTGCGTCGTTCAGGGGCCGGGTCCGCCGATTTGGCGGGGTGGTCTAGCCGGACCGGCGGGTGAGGGTGTGATGTTGTCTGCTGCAACCCGTCCTTGGTCGGGCGGTAGTGTGGGTGACGCCGCGTTGACGCCCTTGGGCGGGATACAATGCGTCATGTTTGAATAACGGGCACTTTGAACTTTCCACCACCGATTTGTTTTGGAGAATGCTGATGACTGCAACGACCCGACTTTTTTCCACTGTGATGATGGCGATGCTCGCCGCGATGATGCTTGCGCGGCCGGCGCTGGCCGGGGCGCCGGAGACGGCGGTGTCGGACGAGACCGCGCTGATGGTGTGGGTCGACCTGACGATTGTCGATGAGGACATGATCGCCGACGCCGGCGAGATGCTCGGCGACATCGCGGACAGCCCCATGATCCAGGGGCAGGGCCTGCCGCTGGGCGACATCGAGCTGGGCATCCTGCAGATGCAGGACTTCCGCGACTCGTTTGTGGAGGCGGGCGGGGAGGGCATCCTGCTCATGCTCGCGATGCCCGAGGGGATGGAAGCGATGCCGCCGATGACCGCGTTGATTAGGGTCGGCGAAGGCTACAACGCCGAGGCCTTGAAGGACGCCGTCGCGGGGATCGCGGCGGGGATGACCGACGGCGCGGTGGTCGATCTGGACGAGTACGCCGACGGCTGGCTGGCCGTGGGTATGGACGGCGCGGCCGAGGTGACCAAGGCCGGTAACGCCGATGCGGCCGCACGATTCAACGCCCACCTCGCGGAGCGTGCCGAAGCGCCGCTGACGGTGGTCTACCGCATGGACGACAACGCCCGCGACATGCTCGACGGGATGATGGAGGCCGACGACCCGCAGATGGCGATGATCGCCGGCGTGCTGCAGCCGCTGCGTGGGATGGACACCGCGGCGATCTCCGTGTTCGAGGTCGACGGTGGCGTCGAGATCGACATGGCGATGGCGTTCGACGACAGCGAGCTCGGCGGGCAGTTCCTGAACTCGTTCAACGGCATCCTGATGCTCGCGCAGGGCATGCTCGGCATGCAGATGGCCGAGCTCGATAACGCCCCGAGCCAGGAAACCATCGCGGGCTTCTTCAAGCACCTCGCACTGACCAGCGACGACAACGGCGCAACCCTCCGCCTCCGGCTGGGCAAGGAGTTCTTCGACGCGGCCAGCGAGATGGGCCCCGCGTTCGAAGAGATGATGGGCCAGATGCAGGGCGGCGGCCAGACCTTCTGATCCGCCGGGTCACGACCCGTTACACGAACCCCAACAACGCCGCCCCTCGCCGGGCGGCGTTGTTCTTTGTATCCAGCGGCCGCGCTCACATCGCCAAGGCCACATCGATCGCGGCGAGTTCCTGCTTGTCGAACGCGGTCAGCTCCGCGGCTTTGAGGTTCTCGATGATCTGCTCCGGGCTGCTCGCACCGATGAGCGTCGAGGTGACCCGCTTGTCGCGGAGCGTCCACGACAGCGCCATCTGCGCGAGCGTCTGCCCGCGCCGCTGCGCGATCGTCGCGAGGTTGCGGAGCTGGGCCTGGAGCTTGGGGGTGATCCGGCCCTTGTCGAGGAAGCCGTCTTTGTGGCTCGCCCGGGAGTTTTCGGGCACCTGGTCCAGGTATTTGTTAGTCAGCAGCCCTTGGGCGAGCGGGCTGAAGGTGATGACGCCCATGCCCGCCTTGTCGGTGACATCGAGCAGGTCGCGCTCGATCCATCGGTCAAGCATCGAGTAGTTGGGCTGGTGGATGATGGGTTTGACGTAGCCGTTTTCGGCGCAGACGCGGAGGACATCCTGGGTGCGTTGGCCGGGGTACATGCTGATGCCGCAGTAGAGGGCTTTGCCGCTGCGGACCGCGGTGTCGAGTGCGCCGAGGGTTTCTTCGAGCGGGGTGTCGGTGGGGTCGGGGCGGTGGGTGTAGAACAGGTCGACGTAGTCGAGCTGGAGCCGGGCGAGGGACTGGTCGAGCGACGCGAGGACGTGCTTGCGGGAGCCGAAGTTGCCGTAGGGCCCGGGCCACATATCCCAGCCGGCCTTGGAGGAGATGATGAGCTCGTCGCGGTAGGGGGTGAAGTCTTCTTTGAGGATTTGGCCGACGCGGGTTTCGGCGCTGCCGGGCGGGGGGCCGTAGTTGTTGGCGAGGTCGAAGTGCGTCACGCCGTGATCGAAGGCGGTGTGGAGCATGGCCTTACAGTTGGCGTGCATGTCGGCTTCGTCGGTATGTCGGCCCGAGTCGCGCCCCGCGCCGCCGAAGTTATGCCAACACCCCAGCGAGACCGCCGGCAGCCAGAGCCCGGACGTGCCGCATCGGCGGAACCAGCCGTCTTGTTGTTCGTAGCGTTGCGGGTCGGCGTCGTAGGCAGTCATAGTGGGCTCCAGGAGAGAATCAGGCGGTCGCGTTGCCGCCAAAGCCCACTACTTTAGAAACTCCACCGCATCTCGCATCGCGTCCGTAGGTCTGGGGCACGGCTACCCCGGGCAGCCACAGCCGGCGGGCTCGCCCTTGCCGTGCGCCCTGAAGCAGTGGCAGGCGAGCAGGTTGCCGCTATGCCCAGCCACAAGCAGCAAGCTGCCCAGGATCGTCAGCAGACCGCCGGCGGGGATGCCGAGCGTGGTTGCGCCGCTTTCACTGACCGCGAGGGTCGGGCAGCACCCATCCGCGCAGGTCGCTGCCGGCTGGTCTGCGGGGGCGGGGCTCGACGCGCCGCCAAAGCCCGCGAGCATCGCCGGAGCCGGCGTCTGGATGATCGGCCGATCGTTGATGTAAGGGGCGACCAGGCCCGCCGTAACCAGAGCGACCCCGAGCAGCGCCGCTGCAAACACCCAGCGTTTGCCGTGCCGGCGATAACCGCGGTAGATCACCAGCAGCGCCAAAGGAAGGACAAAGACCGCCAGTACCCAGTGGACCCAGGGGTCGGCCCAGACGGATCCGACCGTCGGCAGCAGCAACAGCAGGAATGGCGCGACCAGGCAATGGATCACGCAGGCGAACGAGGCGGTGATGCCGATCTTGTCCAGCCAGGTGGTGTCGGCGTTGTCGCGGGTGGGTCGCTCGGCGGGTGCGGCTGTCGCAGGCGTCTGGCAGGCGGTCATCGCAAAACTCCGGGAGGGTAAAAGGGGGGCAAAGCGCCGGGCCGTTGGTGTCAACGGCCCGGCGTGGGGATCCTCAAGGTCATTAGCGGCGGCGGCGGCGGCGCAGCATCGCCAGGCCGCCGACCGCGAGCAGCGCCAGCGAGCCCGGCTCAGGCACGACCTGGTAGTCGATGTAGAACCGGCCCGAGTCGCCGTAGACACCGTGTTCATCCACTAGCCGAAGTTCAGCGGTGTAGACGCCGGGGGTCGCCGAGGCATCCGTCCAGAACACGGGTGTGAAGCTGAAGCCCTCGTCGCCGTCACCGACGTGGACATCGTCACCGATGCCGTAGGTGGCAAGGGGCGAGGTGGTGCTGAGGTTCAGGCCGGGCGTCAGGGACACGACCTCGAGGTGGATGTGGGCCGCGTCGAAGGCGTCGTCCCATCGTCCGCTCGAGCTTCCAAAGAGGCCTTCGACATCGTCCGGGTCGCCATCCAGGGTGTGGACGCTGCGCATCTCCAAGTCGCTGTAGTGAACCCCGGGCTGCGGGTTACTGGTCAGCAGGCCGGCAAACGCGCCGGTGCCGGGGGTGAGTTCCAGCGGGGCCTGGAGCGTGTAAGTTTCGGGCAGACGGTTGTTGCCGTTGGTGTCGAGCACGTCGGGGTCTGCCGCGTCGCCGGTGTACGTGTACGAGCCGATGCTGTGGTAGTGGTTGCCGTGGGCGTACAGCAGGGTCAGGCGGTTTTCATTGGGGTTGTCTGCGTAGGATCCGAAGCCTTCGGTCCGGGCATCGATCCCGATGTAGAACTCCGCAAGCTCTGCCTGGGCGGAAAGAGCGGAGAGGGTGGTGAGGCCAGCCACGGCGACGGACGAGAGGGTGCGAGTCGAGAACATGAAACGGGTCTCCTCAGAGTGATAATGATAAATCATTATCATATGTAGTGAAAAGATATGACGCCACACGCGCCATATCAGGAACAAAACGGTGTTAGTGTCGGCGACGCATCAGTGCCAGCCCGCCCAGCCCGATGAGTGCCAGCGCGGTGGGCTCGGGGACCGCGGGCGGTGGGGCGCCGTTGCCCCACGCGTCGCGGACGATCTGCAGGTCTGCCTGGCCGACGACGCCGTCGCCCGAGGGGTCGCCATCGATCAGCGAGCCGGCGGAGACACTGTCGCCCCAGTTGGCGAGCAGGACGTCGAGGTCGGCCGCGCCTACGAACCCGTCGCCGTTGAGATCGCCGGCGAGCAGGTCGGTGTTGAAAAAGGTCTGGTCGATCCAGTCGATCGCGGCGAGTCGGGCGTCGTCATTGGTGACCGGCCGATCCCCGGCGGTCACGATCGCGCCGCCCTCGTCGCGGAGGTAGGCGGCGTTGAAGAGCATGTAGAACGGGTCCGAGTCGTCCAGCCCATCCATCGTCAGCGTGAACGACGCGAGGTACAGCCCGTCCTGGGCCGGCGTCCCGTCGCCGTTGCGGGCCTGGAAGGAGATGTGCTTGTGGAGCGTCCCGTTGACGCTGGTGAGGTCGAGCGCGAACCCGGCCGGGGCGGTGGACTCACCAGCGAGCGCGAAGTTGAGTGCGCTGGACCGACGGACGAAGAGTTCGTCCCCGGCCGCGGGCGCGCCGAAGGCGACGTCGTCTGCGTAGTCGCCATCGCCGTCCTGGTCGATGCCGTCCCAGTACAGCAGATTGAACGTGCCGCCGGGGATACTCATCGTCTGTGCATGGATATCCAGCGAGGCCGAGGGGAGCAGCGTGTAGCCCGCGGCGGTGGTAAAACCCGGGGAAGTGGTGCCGAAGAAGCTCGACTGCACGACCTCAAGATCGCGGACAAAGAGCTGGGTGCCGGTGACGACTTGGTTGAGATCGAAGTCGTAATGGCCCAGCGCGACTTGTCCGTTGTCGTTGTACGGGAGGACATCGACATGGGCCGAGCCGTCAGAAATCGTCAAGCCAACGGCCGGGCAGCCGGCCAGCAGGGCGAGGGCCATCGTGAGGTGTGCGGGTTTCATCTGCGGTGTCCGTAAAAGGGACGGGGTGCTTCGTTGCAGGAAAGCGGGGTGAGTAGGCCGCCCACCCCGCTTGATGTCGTGGTTGTGTGTCTTAGTGTCGGGTTATCGACGGCGACGCAGGAGCATGAGGCCGGCCGTGCCCAGCAGCGCGAGCGAGCCGGGCTCGGGCACGAGTTCAGACTCGACATAGCCCTCGGCCGACTCGAGCGCTTCTTCGAGTGCCTCGTCGGTGAAGTCGCTGCCGCCCCAGCCCAGCAGGAGGTAGAGCGGTTCGCTGTCGAGTGCCCCGGTGGAGGCGGACAGCGAGATCAGGTAGACGCCGGTGGCGGCGGTGGCGTCGTCAGCGTCGAGGAGGAACTCAAGGTGGTTGTGTGCCTGGCCGTTGGCGTCGCTGGTCCAGGGCGAGACCGAGCCCGCGGGGGCGCTGGCCGAGCCGTCGAATTCGAGTTCCGAGCCGAAGACGCCTTCGACGATGATGCCGTTGGGCATGGCGGTGGTGAAGGCGACGGGGCCCGTGCCGTTCCAGTAGGCCGCGTTGCCGCCGAGGACCGGTAGCACGTTGGCCGACACGTTGAGCTGGGTGCTGGCGGGGAAGGCGAAGGCGATGCCGTCGGGGTCGTTGGGCGAGCTGCCGTCGGTGACCCAGCCCGGCTCGTCCGAGCCGGGCATGCCGGTCATCTCCCAGTTGCCTTCGAGCTCGGTGATGGCGATATCGATCGGGCCGGGGGCGACGACTTCGCCCGAGCCGCCGTCGAAGTCGTACAAGCCGAATGACAGCCCGCCGCTGCCGTTGTCGTAGATCATCAGGTCACCCGCCTCGTGGGCCAGCGCGATCGGGCTGGCGGCAAGGGAGGCGGCGAGGGCGGTGGTGGTCAGGAATGCTTTCATCTCTTTCTCCAGAGGGTCGGGGTAAAAACGGTACGGTTCGTTACGGTGTCAGTCGGTGGGGCCTGCCTCAGGATCAAACTGGTTCTGGGCCTCGCTGAGGTAGACCTGGTCGAAGCTCGTGGCTTTGGCGTGGCCATCGAGGAAGCCCCAGTTGGCGACGCCGGCGAACTCGCGTGCCGGGCCGCGGACCGCGTGCAGCTCGACCTGCTGGCCGGCGAGGTCGGCGACGACCGGCCCGCCCGTGCCAAACAGGTCCCACTCCTCGGGGTGGGGGTGGTCGGCCCCGGCGAACTCCCCCCGGGTCGCCATGGGCAGGAAATGGACCAGCTCGGTCGGCGAACGCTTCGACAGCACGCGATCCAAACGGTCCCAGGCCGGGCCGCCGTTGGGGTTGGTCCCGTTGAGTCGCACATCGGTCAGGAAGCTGTTAATGCCGTAGCTGGTCTGGCGGTAGACATCCCCCGGGGTGTTGGGCACCGGCTCTCCTCCGGGCCAGTGCGGGCTGTCATCCAGAGGCGAACGCAGGATCAGCTCGGCCTGGTAGTACTCCCGCAGCGACGCGACCCAGGCGATCTGCGGGTTGGTCGGCGCGATACCGTGCGGTAGGCCCGCGTTGACAAAGAAACCTTTGTTGTCGGTCAGGTAGGCCTGATGCGCAGTCTCCATCTGCTTGAGACTGGCCAGGTCTTGCGCGACACGGGCCGACTGCCTCGCCTGTCCCAGCGCGGGGAGCAGGATGCCGATGAGCAGGGCGATGATGGAGATGACGACGAGCAGCTCGATGAGCGTGAAGCCGGCGACGGGGCAGCATGAACGCGGGGCTCGGTGCGGCGGTCGAGCGCCCGAGTGAGGCCGGGCGGGCAGGTTGGGGCGTGCGTTCGTGGTTGGCACGAGTACAATCCTGAGGGTTCGGATGCTGGGCGCATGGGCTTGGCATAGGTATGATATCGCATTATCATTATCAGTCAAGGGGCCACGGTGGCGCAGCGAAAAACCAGTCAGAGGCAGGCGGTGCAGCAGGCATTCGAGGACGCGGGCCGGCCGCTCAGCGTCGCGGAGGTCTATGAGCTGGCGCAGAACGAGGTCGCGTCGATCGGCACAGCCACGGTCTACCGCGCGGTCAACGCGATGGTCGAGGAGGGCGGCCTGGTCGCGGTCCAGATCCCCGGCGAGCCGGACCGCTACGAACTCGCAGGCCTCGCGCATCACCACCATTTCCACTGCACGGGCTGTGGCAAGGTCTTCGACGTCGAGGGGTGTCCGGGGGCGATGAAAAACCTGTGCCCGCCCGGCTTCAAGCTGACCGGGCACGAGGTGATGCTCTACGGCCACTGTGACGAGTGCGCCAGCGCCGCGTGACGACCAGACAATCAGCATTGGTGACAACATCAACCCGTCGGCTTACACACGGCTGGGGCGGACTGCGTGAGGATGGGCCCGGCCGCGGGGTTACGCGCCTGTGTTGCCCGCGTCGGTCTCGGCCTCGTGGTCAGCGGGGCTTTCGTCCTCGTTGAGCGCGGCGATGCGTTCGACGTGCTTGGCGTTGTCTCGGCCGTACTTGAACAGCACGAGGTGGCAGGCCTTGCACCGCCAGGCAAAGAGCCGGTTACTGCGCATGACGGCGTGTGTCCCGGGGATGTCCTCGGCGAATGAGCCGGCGGCCTTGCCGTCGCCGCGGACAAAGACGAGCCCGTCGTTGACGGGCAAGTAGCCGTCCTGCATCACGGCCCGGCAGCCGGGGCAGCGGACTTTGTCGTGGGGTGTGGTCATGGAATGTCCCCATCTTGGTGTGGTTTGTTCGGGTGATTGTTAGACGCGTCGCCGTGGTCAAACGCGAGGACAAGGCGGAGTTGCTCAATGAGTTGTGGGAGCGAGTCGATTGCCGTCTTCCACACGATCTCGGCATCAATCGCAAAGTACTCGTGAACGATCCGGTTCCTCATCCCCAGCATCTGCTTCCATGGCAGGGCGGGATGTTTGGCTCGGTCCTCAGCTTCGATCCGTGCCGCCGCTTCTCCTAACAGCAATATCCAATGCGACACAACGACTTGCAGGTCCTCATCCTCAATGAATCGCTCTTTCCCTGCGGCCGCGGCTTTCTCGTGGGCTTTCGTCGAAAACTCCAGCATGTCGGCGAACCGGATCGACGCATCACGCGGCATAGAGGACCTCCGCGGTCGGCAGGACCTCATCCCGCCACCGTGGACGCAGAGAGGTCTCGGTCAACAGGTCTACAGGCCGACCAAGCAGTTCTGCAAAGGCCCGTTCGATATCGATAATCTCCCAGCCGGGCGTTTGTCCGGGGGCGAAGGTCGCGAGGAGGTCGATATCACTGTCGTCGTTGAATGCGTCAGTCAAGGCCGACCCGAACAGCTTGAGACGGACGATATGGTGCCGCTTGCACAGGGCCGCGATCGCCGCCGGGTTGAAGGTCGACTGGAGGTCCATACGGTAATCCTACCGCGCGAACTCGACCGTGCGCATCTCGCGTAGCACCGTGACCTTGATTTCGCCGGGGAACGTCATTTCTTCGCTGACACGTTTGGCGATGTCGCGGGCGATGAAGTTGCAGTTGGTGTCGTCGACGCGGGCGGGGTCGACGATGACACGGACCTCTCGGCCGGCCTGGATGGCGAAGGCCTCGCGGACGCCCTTGATGTCGGTCGCGATGCTCTCGAGCTGCTCGAGACGTTTGACGTAGCGGTCGAGCGTTTCGCGGCGGGCACCCGGGCGGGCGCTGGAGATCGCGTCGGCGGCCATGACGATGGCGGTGTAGGGCGTGGTGTGCGGGATATCGTCGTGGTGGCCACCGATGGCGTTGAGCACGGCCTCCTTCTCGCCGAGCTTACGGCAGAATTCCATGCCGATCGCGGGGTGGCCGCCTTCCATCTCGTGGTCCATGGCCTTGCCGATGTCGTGGAGGAAGCCGCATCGGCGTGCGATCGCGCCGTCGAGGCCGAGCTCTTCGGCGATGACCTGGCAGAGGTAGGCGACCTCCTGCGAGTGTTGCAGGATGTTCTGGCCGTACGACGTGCGGTAGTGGAGCCGGCCCATCATCTCGCTGATCTTGCCGTGCAGCCCCTGGATGTTGGCTTCGATACAGCCCTCTTTGCCGAACTTGATGATGCGCTGCTGCATCTCCTCGCGGACCTGGTCGGTGACCTCTTCGATCCGTGCGGGGTGGATTCGGCCGTCGTCGAGCAGCCGGCGCAGCGTCTCGGCGGCGACGGCCCGGCGGATCGGGTCGAAGCAGGAGACGACGATGACGCCCGGCGTGTCGTCGACGATGACATCCACGCCCGTCGCGGCCTCGAACGCGCGGATGTTCCGGCCTTCGCGGCCGATGACCCGGCCCTTCATGTCGTCGCTGGGGATCTGGATCGCGTTGGTCGTCGACTCGCTGGTGTGGTCGCTGGCGTAACGCTGGATCGCCTGGAGCGTGATCTTCAGGGCGTTGTCTTTGGCTTCTTCCTCGGCCCGCTCGGTGATCCGCTGGATGAGCTGACCCGCCTCATGCTGGCATTCCTGCTCGACGACCTTCAGCGCCTCCCGCTTGGCGTCCTGCTCATTCATATTGGCCACGCGGAGCAGGATGTCCTTCTGCTCTTGACGGAAGGCATCCAGCGCGGCGCGGCGCTCGGCGACCATGTCGTCAAGCTCCTGCTGTTTGCCCTGGATCGCCTGCTCACGCTTCTTGACGTCGGCCTCGAGGTCGGCGGCGTTCTTCTCCTTCAGCGTCAGCATGTCCAGCTTGCGGTCGAGGGTGTCCTCCCGTTTGGTCAGGCGACGCTCTTTCTCGGCCACCTCGTCGCGCATCGCGTCGAGCTCTTTCTCGAGCGCTTCGCGGCGCTGGGCCTGGGCGTTGCGGGCGTCGAGTTCGATCTGCTTGGCGAGGGTTTCGCCTTCACCCTTGGCTTTGTCGATGATGCCGTCGGCCTCGCGCTTGGCGGCGTTGATGGCGCCGATGCCGGTGGCCTTCATCAGCAGGAACATGCCGATGGAGCCCACGATGATGCCGGCGACCGCGCCGCCCACGATGATGCCGGTATCCGCGATCGGGAGGAGGAGGGAGGTGTGCACTACAAAGCCCCTTTCGTCGGCCGCGTGTCGGGGGCGGCCGCGTTGGGGCACGGATCGGGCCGGTCGGGCTAGGGTTTAGCCGTCGCGGTGGGTCGGGAGCGATCAGGCGTGATCAGCGATTGATTGCGGTGACGCGGGTGGGCGGGGGGTTGGCGGGGTGGGGATGAACCCGGGCGGGGTTTGGCCGGCGCGCAATGGTTGCGCATTGTCGGTTGGTCCCGTTTGAGGTCCTCTTCGAGTCGGTGGGGCGTCACGGAGTAGCATCGTTAATCTATGCCCGCCCGGGGCTCTAATCCGGGCGTTCGCGGGGTGTTTGTCCCGCCGCGTCTGATCGGCAACCCGGGCTGTAAGTGCCCGATCGTGCCGGTGTTGTATGAGCCGGGCCTGTGCGACAGGCGGGCTCGGGTTAGGTCATGCGGAGGCGTTAGGGCCCCACGAGTTTTATATTAGTCTTGTTGCTGTTTGCGGGTCAAGCGGGATGGGCTCAACCGGGGCTGGCGGGCGGATAGGGCGGGTCGGGATGCATCGAGTGTCCATCAAGCCCCAAAGCGGTTGGCGTTTGTGCTAATGCCGGGTGGGGTGGGTTGTTGTGTCATGATGCGGGTTGGCGAACTTGACCCGGCGGACGCCGACCCAGACGAGGGTCTCGAACCCGAGCATGCACAGGACGCCGACGAAGAAGACCAGGACCCAGGCGGCGTCGTTGACAAACGGGCCCGCGGCGATGTTGAAGAGGTTGCTCAGCACGGCAAGCATCATGTCCTGGAGCCGGCCCGACCACGCGGCGTAGATAGTGCCCCCCAGCAGGGCCGAGCCGGGCAGCCAGCCGACCGAGGCGTAGCACGCGACGCGCTCGGCCAAGTGGAGCGGGACACGCCAGCCCCGGCGTCGGCTGAACCATGTCACGCCGAGGACTTCGATGTAGGTCAGAATCGGGACCGCGAAGAAGACCCCGCCCAGCCAGAGCAGGCCCAGCGACCTGCCCCGCAGCAAGTCGGTGAACGGCTGGAGCCAGCCGGCTCGACCGGTGGGCAGGCCGTAGGCGCAGACCAGCCAGAGCAGTGCCGAGAGGATCGCGTTGACCATGAGAAACCTGCGGGCGTGGGCGTTTGAGCCATCGGCGCGCATCGTGCGGAACGTTCGCCTGGGGCGGCGGATGACGGCGAAGGCCGTCTGCACATAGCCGATCGGCCCGCGGCGGTGCTCGAACACGGGGCCGATGCGGCGGCCGGGGTGGGAGTCGGCGATGGCGCTGCCGCACTCGGGGCAGTGGCCCGCGGGGTGGAGCCCTTTGATCGGGTAGCCGCACGCTTCGCACAGGGCGTCGTCACTTGGGAATGCGGCACGTGGGGGATCGCCCGGGATCGAGTTGGGCGGGGACGCGGTCATGCGCCGGCCATGATAAGACCTGACGGGCCAAGCACCACCACGATGCCGAGGCCAGGCCCGCGCGGGCTAGGGTGTCAGCGCGGCGCGCGGGGCGTCGAGTTGCTGCAGGATGGCCTGCGCTAAAACGCTGGGCGGGTTGGAAGCGGCGTGGACACAAAGCCCGGCCTGTGCCGCCCAATGCGCATGCAGCGACCACGGCGGGTTGGGCTGGGTCACCAGCGCGGCGTCGCAGGCGGGGTAGATCGACCAGGGCGTATGGAGCCGTGGTTCCTGGACCAGTAAGTCCGCGTGCCCGGCACTCGCGAGCATGCGCTGGGCTTCGCGGCGCAGCGGGTGCAACGGATGGCAGATCAGCACGACTCGGCCGGCGTCTGGCCCACGCTTGTCGAGGATGCCCTGCACCATGACGCAGGCCAGTGCCGCCAGCGCGGTGTCGGCATCGTCCGCGGTGCGCCCGATCATCGCGACCGCGTGGTCCTGCGGGCCAAGGCCCCATCGGCTGCGCTGCGCATCGCGATCGCAGGCGTCGCATCGGGTAGTGTCGGTGTATCGGTCTGCGAGTCGCTGCAGGTTCGCAGGGTGGAAGCGGGGGTGTACTGCGGGGGTGCCGGCCTGGCGTGCGAGGTGCGCGGCACGCGGGGTCCATGCGTCGACGCGGTCACTCTGCAACAACAGCCGGCCTTGCCGAAGCGTACAGGGCAAGAGCCCGGGCCAGGGCCGCGCCGAATCCGGAAGCAGTGTGTAAGGGCGAAGCCCCGCAGCGACGGCCGCATCGCGCAACGCTTCGCCGCCCCGCAACAGGGTGTGGTGCTCGCCGGGCTCATGGCGGACCGTGTCGGCAATCAGCGCGGCTAGCGCCGCGCTGGGCGTGCCCGGCTCGTCGGTGAGCAGGTGGAGCACACGCGTCATGGCTGGTTGTCATGGAGCAGGTCGCCCGGCTCGGGGCGCTTCCACGAGTGGAACAGCCGGGCGATCTCGATACCCGCCTGGTCGGCGAGCTCACGCGCCGCGATCGCACGGGCGGCGTTGCCCTCGGCCGTGCGGTTGCGTGCCTGCATCTCCGTCACGACTGTGACAAAGGACTGCCCCTCGACGATCCCGGTCTCGGGGTCGACCGTCCGTGGGAACGAACGCGCGCCAAGCTCCATGTCGATGACTTTGACCTCGAACGCCATCATCGGCCGAAACACACCGCCGCCCATCTCGAGCTGGTACCCGATGACCTTGGCGTAGATCAGTTGCTCGGCACCGAGGCGGCGCGCGATCTCGCCCAGCGAGGTCCGGCCGTAGTCTTCGCCCAGCTCGGTCTGCAACGCGGTCAGCTCGGTCTGCGGGACGAAGCCGGTGGTGACGACTTCCTCCTCTTCGAGTGCGCCGCGGATGCTGGCGGTGACCTGCCGGACCACGGAGGTGTCACGCACCATGCTCGCGCGGTCTTCGACGATGATGAGGGTCTTCTTGTCGGGCAGCTCGTGCTGCGCGGGCACAGGCGGCTTGGGCATGATAATCGCCGCCGCACCGATCAGGTTGCACCCGGGCAGCGCGGACACCATCGCCAACAACACAAGCAAGGTCAGAACACGGCGGGGCATCGGCAACACCTCGGGGTTAGCGGATCACGGAGTGGTCGTAGAACAGGCCGGCCACGTCCTCGGTAAAACGGCTGACGGTGATGATCCGGATGTCGTCCACGCTCGCCGACGGCATGCCTACGCGTGTGCGGAACTCATCGGGGAACGAGAGGCGGATCGTCTGCGTGAAGCCGTAGTTGTCCGGGTCGGCGGCGTCGGCTTCGATGACGTTGACGTTGCCGCTGATGACGCCGCGCTTGATGTTCGTGTCGCCCGGGTCGGTCATGCGGTACTCGCCGATTTCGACCACCACGACGCGATCCACATTGAGCGCCTCGATCAATCTCGATGGCGGACGGGCGTTCCAGTAGGGGTTCGCGCCTTGCCACTGGATCAGCACGTCCGGGTCGACGACCTCGACACCGGGCACCTTGACCGCGATCCGCCGGGTGATCTCACGCGCGAGCTGTCGGCGGGCGTCGGGGTACTGGTACTGCGTCTGGTCGCTCATCGCGATGATGACGGCGACGCTGTGCTCATTGAGCCCGAGGTACTGGGCCTCGCGGTCGTAGGTCTTCGGGTCGTGGACAGACTCGTGGCAGCCGGCGAAGGCGAGGCACGCGGCGAAGAGTGTCGTCACGAGGAGGCGGGCTCGGAGGTCCATGCGTCCTGCTCCTGGGTAGGGTCGAGGGTCAAGCGTTCGGCGGGCCGGAAGGTTCAATCCAGTGGGGCGGGCTGACATCGTACCCCAAGCGGGCGCTCGGGCCTAGCCCATGTGCCGCAGGATGTTGTAGCCCCAGGCCAGCAGCAGGACGGCGATGAAGCCCGCGACGACCTTGCCGCGGGTCGCGGCGTAGACGACGGGCGCCAAGGGCATGTTGGTCACGAGGGCATAGCCCGAGACGAGCACCGCCATCGCGGTGAGGATCGCGAGCAGCGCACCGAAGGGCTGTGTCACGAAAGCCGTCAGCAAAGACCCCTCGGCCGCGTAGGCGAAGGACGTCGTGCAGCCACACGTGGCGCACGGCAACCCGGTGACCTGCTCGAACGAGCACGGCGGGAGTCCGAGCTGCTGGTGCGTGCCCATGCCGCGGGTGTTGGGCTGCATCCACGCGGCCAGGCCGAGCACCGTCGACCCGGCGAGGAAGATCGGCAACGCCAACAGACGGTTGTGGATGCGCGACAGCGGGTGGGGCGGCGGTGTGATCGGCAGGACGCTGGGCCCGGCCGCGGCGGGGCCGGGGGCGTCGCTGGGGGCTGGGCTGGTCGCTTGGCTCATCGCCTTATCATAGCGGGAAAACCACGAAATCTGTCGCGCCGCGCACGCGACACCCAGCCGACAGCCGGCATCCGCTAGAATCCCCCGGCTATGACCACCATCCCAACAACCGACAACCTCTACGACGTCCTGCACGCACGCGGCCTGGTCGCGCAGTGCACCGACGACAAGATCCGTGAACGCCTCGCCAAGCCGCTCGCCGCCTACATCGGCTTTGACCCGACCGCCGACGCGCTACACGTCGGCTCGCTGGTCCAGATGATGCTGCTGGCCCACGTCCAACGCTGTGGACACAAACCCGTCGTCCTCGTCGGCGGCGCGACCGGGCTGGTCGGCGACCCGTCGGGTAAGACCGACGCTCGGCAGATGCTCACGCCCGAAGTCATCAACCACAACGCCCAGTGCATCGCCAAACAGATCGGCAAGGTCGTACGCTTTGGCGAGGGGCCGACCGATGCCGTGCTCGTCAACAACCTCGACTGGTTCGGGTCGATGGGCTGGATCGACATGCTCCGCGAGGTCGGCGCACGCATGAGCGTCAACCGCATGATGTCGATGGAGTCCGTCAAAGGACGCATGACCGGCGAGGGCGAGGGCATCAGCTACCTCGAGTTCAGCTACATGCTCATGCAGGGCTACGACTTTGCGCACCTGTTCAAGCAGCACGGCTGCACGCTGCAGATGGGCGGCCAGGACCAGTGGGGCAACATCGTCATCGGCATCGACCTTGGCCGACGCCTGCACGATGCGGACCTCGCCGGGCTGACCACGCCGCTGGTGACACGCGCGGATGGCGGGAAGTTTGGCAAGAGCGAGCAGGGCAATGTCTGGCTCGATAAAACCCGGACCAGCGTGTTCGACTTCTTCCAGTTCTGGCGCAATGTCAGCGACGCCGACGTCGGCCGATTCCTCGGGTTCTTCACGTTCCTGCCGATGGACGAGGTCAACGCGCTCGCCTCGGCACAGGGCAAAGACATCAACGCCAGCAAGGTCCGCCTGGCGTACGAAGTGACCAAACTCGTGCATGGTGAAGCGGAGGCCGAGAAAGCCCGCGACACCGCGCAGCGCGCCTACAGCGCCGCCGCCGACCTCACCGGGGACGCGATCCCCAGTGAGAAACTGGACCCGGCAGAGCTCAACGCCGGGGTCGGTGTCCTCGCGCTGCTCGTGCGGGCCGGCCTCGCGAAGTCCAACAGCGAAGCCCGCCGGCTTATCCAGGGCGGCGGCGTTCGGCTGCACGAGACCAAGGTCGAAGACCCCAACCGCATGCTCGGCCCCGCCGACGTGACCGACGGCATGCTCCTGCTCCGTGCCGGCAAAAAACGCATGTTCCGGTTCGACGTGGGCTAGCACGCCGGCTTGCAGACACGACACACCGCGAAGCCCACGGACGCCCCCGTGGGCTTCTTGCTTGCCCCGTTTACGGCCACTTTATCCCGCACCCTACAATACCCCCATGCTACGCATTGGCCCGCTCACGCTGCCGACCAACCTGCTGCTCGCGCCCGTCGCCGGTTACTTCGACCTGGCCAACCGGCTTGTCGTGCGCTCGGTCAAAGGCGTGCCCTGTGAACCCAAACACCTCAGCGACCCGGCCTACGACATCGGCGACGGCACCTACGGCGCGGTCGGGCTCACCTGCACGGAGCTGCTTTGCCCGCAAGCGGTCCTCAAGGAAAACGACAAGTCCATGTGGCTCGCATCCACCGCGCCCGAGGACCGGCCTGTCGCGATGCAGCTCTATGGCGCGGACCTCGACATCCTTGTGCAGGCCGCGCAGTGGGCCGAGGAACACGGCGCCGCGGTCATCGATATCAACATGGGCTGCCCCGTCGATAAAGTCACCAAGAAGAACGGCGGAAGCAAACTCCTGTGCAACCCGTGCAATGCGCAGGAGATCGCCAGGGCCGTGGTCGATGCCGTCAGCGTCCCCGTCACCTGCAAGATCCGATTGGGCTGGGACGACGACTCGATCATCGCGGACACGTTGCCGAGCATGTTGTGCGATGTCGGTGCGCAGATGATCACGGTGCACGGCCGAACCACCGCGATGAAGTTCCGCCCCAGTGTCCGGCTCGACGGCATCGCGATGACGGTGCAAGGCGTGAAGAAGCATCACCCCAACATCCCCGTCATCGGCAACGGCGACATCAAGACACCCGAGGACGCCGCGACGATGATCGCGCAGACCGGGTGCGACGGCGTCATGGTCGCCCGCGGCGCGATGGGCCAGCCCTGGCTGTTCCGCGATATCGCCTACCACCTCAAGACCGG
>JBITAC010000123.1:0-17657 GCA_044439905.1 Phycisphaerales bacterium JB063
GCTCGTGATGATCACCCGCTGGGGCTGGGGCACCGTCTCAAACTGCTCACGGACCCAGGCATCCAGCGCATCAAGCTCCGCGAGGTAGGACTCGGCCCGAGCGCGGTAGCCCTCGGCATGTTCGGGGTCGGCCTCGATCAGAGCGTCACGGATCCCCTCGACATACTGCTTGAAGATCAGCACATCCATCCAGCAGTGCGGGTCGGGCGCGCCGTCGCCGTCCTGCCCGGAGATCGGCGTGATGCCCTCCTGCTCGGCGAGACGGGCGACCACGCCGGTCGCCTTGTGCTCAACGATGTCGCCGAGTGTCGCCTCGAGGTGTAGGCCGTTGGCCAGCACGACGTCGGCCTCGGCGATCATCGTCGCGTCGCGTGGCTTGGGGCGGTAGATGTGCGGGTCCTCGCCGTCACGCATGATGCCCACAACCTCCGCGTCGCCCCCCGCCACCACCCGCGCCGCGTCGGCGATCATCGTCGTCGTCGCGACGACCGTGATCACATCCCCCTCGCCAGACTCACCCCCCGACTCACAGCCCACCAGGCTCAACGCCAGCAACGCAACACAGAACACAGCCAGTACCTGCCGTCTTACAAGCATCAACATCATCGTTACTCCTATCGGTTCGCTCGGCTATTCCACCAAGACTCAAAATCAAAAAGTCAGTTCCATACGAAGCGTGAACACCCACGCATCATCCAAACCACCGCCACCCGGCCCGACGATGTACTGCACATCCGGCTTGAGCGACAACCAGGGTGTGAGCTGCGCTTTGTAAAACAACTCCACCGCCGTCTCATCGGACTCCGAGAATCCTGCTCCCGGCTCGCCGCTCAGCCCCGCCCAACTCACCATCACCCCCGCGACATCATCGGGGCGGCTAACGACCGGGCCATACCACTGAACACCGGCCCCGAGATGGTGCGCCACCTCGCTGACGTCATCGTCGGCATAGCCGTACTGGAAAAACGCACCAACCCCCCGGCCCTCCCCAAGGTCTACAAGGAGTTGGTCAGCCGTCAGGTAGAATCCCCCCGTACCGCTGGCAACCCCGCCATCAAAACGATCAAATGCCCCGGTGTGGTACCACACGCCCGCCGCAACGCGACCCGGCAAAACCTCTCCCGCCGCCACAGCGTCACCATCACCCCAAGCCCTCGAAACCTCAGCGATCAGGAACAAGTCTGCGGGCGATCCAAACGCGCTACCAAAGCCACGCCGGCCCGTCCGAACCCCCTCCTGAGCGGCGCCATCGTAGAGGCCTGCCGACACCGACCAGCCCTCGCCCAGCAAAGCATGCAGACTCGCGCTTAGCGCAGGATCGGGGTAGGTCGGCAGCACAAAAAGGGTCGGACTAAACCCAGCCGAGGAGTGGATAAACTCGCCGCCGTGCTCGACAAAGGCGAACTCGCTATTCGCATCGACCTTTCCGAGCTTGACCCGAAAGGCCCCGTCCGCAAACACCTGCTCGTACCAGAACTCATAAAGCGCGGTGACGTCGGCCTCATCAATGTTGGAAAAGGCCTGCAGGTCACCGGTCTCGCCCGAGCCGTCCTGCCCCTCCTGCGTCTGGAAATCGAGAAAGACCGTTGCGCCTTCGATGCCTGCCAAAGTGTTTAAATCAAACGTCAAAGACGCATCGAAGAGGTGCCGAAACGTCCCCGCACGGCCCGCGCCGCCCGACAGATTGCGCGACAGGTCCACGATAAGCGACGCATCGAAAGACACCCCGACCTCCTCCATCCCCGAGCGGTAGCCGAATGGGTCCCCCAGCAGGCGATCCCTCTCCCCCAAGCCAGCTTCTACTTCGAGAAAGTCGGGCGATCCACCATGCTGCGAGCCGCGTTCGGCCCCGCCCTGGGAAGGGTCCAAGGCCGAGGCAAGTGTCATCAGTGCCAAAGCTACCATTATTGCAATTCCCTTTTTTGAATATTCAAAGTATGAAGGTGGAGATATCATACTCAGGATGCTGGATATGTCAACCCGGAAAACTACATGCCTACACAAGCCACCTCCACCGCCGAAAACTACGCCAAAGCCCTCTACCAGCTCCAGCAAAAACAAACGGACAACAGCCCCGTGTCGCTCGGACAGCTCGCGGACCAACTGGGGGTCACACCGGGCACCGCGACCACGATGGTCAAACGGTTCGCCGATGACGGCCTAGTGCGGTACACCCCACGCAAGGGCGCCCGGCTGACGCCCGGCGGGATGAAGCTCGCATTGGCCGTGCTCCGCCGACACCGCATCATTGAGACGTTCCTCGTGGAGGTGCTCGGGCTCGATTGGGCGGAGGTCCACGAGGAGGCCGAGGTCCTCGAGCACGCGGTCTCCGAGAAGGTGCTCGACAAGCTCGACGCCCTGCTGGGCCACCCCACCGCCGACCCGCACGGCTCGCCGATCCCACCCGCGCCGGGCGCGGGGCCGATGCGCATGATCGAGATGCGTCCGCTGACAGATTGCCGGCCAGGCCAACGCGTGACGGTGTCACGGCTGCTGGACACGCTGCCACGCTTCTTGCAGTTTGCCGAGCGCAACGGGCTGACCCCCGGCGCGGCGGTCCGCGTGATCGCGAACGACCCCGCCGCCGACGCGATCACGGTCAAAGTCGGCCGCGCCGCACCCACCACGCTCGGCAGCGCCGCCGCGGGCAAGGTCCTGGTGACCGGCGAATGAGCCCGAGCCGACGCGGTTCGAGGCAACTATGACCTCCGCGACATACGGGCGTAGAAGCTCAAACTCAAACCGGCCGGCGCAAAAGAAAACCCCGGCATGACCGGGGCTTTCAATCACTTGCGTATGATTACCGATCGGATTAGCGTCGACGGCGGAGCACCGCGAGGCCGCCCAGGCCGAGCAGCGCCAGCGAGCCGGGCTCGGGTGCGTTGTTGAAACGCAGCTCGGAGCCGCCGGTCGAGTCGGCGCTGGGGATGGGGTTACCGAACTCGTCAAACCGCATGTTGGTCGGCGAGTCTTCGAACTGCAGGCGGAAGTATCGGCCAGTGATCTCGGTCGGCAACGCGTAGAAGAGGAACGTGTCGTCGGTGACGTCCAGCAGGAGGTCGACGATGTCCGCCGCGGTGCCGGGGTCGGCGATCGTGAACGGAGTGGTTTCGCTCGCCCAGATGCTGACCGAGATGTTCTTGTCGCGGTCGGGGTCGTCGTTGAACTGACGCTGGGCATAGATCAGCGCGTCGATGGTGTAGACCTGGTCCAGCTCAAACACAACGACGTCGCTGCGGCCGATGCCGTCGCCGACCGTGCCGTTGGCGCCGTCGGAGGACAGCGTGCCCCAGCTCCGCCCCTCATCATCGCCATCGCCCGGGTTGTCGCCGATCTCCAGGATTTGGTCGAAGAGATTGTCGGCGGTGTAGTTCGAGTTGATCGGCGGGGTCTGGTCGGTGATGGTGTACAGACTGCCGTCGGGCGAGATGATGTCGCCGGTGGCGGACATCGTCAGCGCGAGACTGCCGACTGTTGCACAGAGCAGAGTTCGTGATGCGTAGGGATTCAATTCAATTCTCCTGGGAAGGGGTGCCCGCCGGAAATGCCTCCAGCAATTGGACGGGTGAGGGCTCAAGTTAGTTTAGGGTCGGTCGTTGGCCTGTTGGCCCATAGCATAGTTGGTTTAGTCACGTCGCCGATGGAACATCGCCAGCGCACCGAGCCCGAGCAGCGCCAGCGAGCCGGGCTCGGGGATCTGCTCGAAGGACTGGTCGATCGTCGAGAGTGTCACCGCGTCGGCGTCGCCGTCTTGTGCGAAGAGGATGATGTCTTTCTGCACACTGAGGGTCGAGACGGGCTGAGCAAAAGTCACCAGGTCGGAGAGCTGCGTCCCGGCGGTCCCGGTGAAGATCGAAAGCGTGTCGCTCACGTTCCCGGGAAGGAATGTTTCAGTAACACCGCCAAACGAGCCGCCGCCCGAGCCGTTGACCACCGCAAGGTCGCCCGCGAGCAGTACGCTGCTGATCTGGAAGCTCGGGTCAAGCACGGTGACATCGAAGGTGATGAGCGCGTCAGACGCGCCGCCGCCGGCGAGGTCCTGGAACGCGCCCTGGAACTGGATCCCGTAGTTGCCCCCGCCGTCGACCAGCTCCGCGACCATCACCGCCGAGGCGTCTGGCATATCGCCGTTGCCGACGTAATCGAAGTTCGAAAAAAGCTTATCGCCAACCAGCACCGAGCCGCCGGTGGTAATCAGGTCGCCCAGACTGACCGGGCTCGAAATCGGCCCCGCCGCGGCACTGCCAGCGACTGCGGATGCAGCGATACCCATCGCGAGTGTGATTGCCTTTTTCATAGGTTCTTTTCTTTCTCTCCGCTGAGTCAGATCCGCAGCAACGTCCGTGCTTTGGCCCGAAAAATGCCGGCCCATAGACCCTAATCATGCCCGTAAACCGCCCTCATGTCAACAAGAATAGGGCAAACCACCATGCTAAAACACATAACCCAAACACCCCGCACAGGCACACTTCGCCCCATTGCACCCAGCTACCCCAAGTTAGCGTCAAAAGCCCGTCGCAACGACGCCGCCCCGGCCATCCAACACCGCCGATATCCCCAACCCCGCAGGTGCCCGCGCCAACGGGTCCGGTTACGCTGTTGCGTTATGAACGACACCCCACGCCGGTTTCGGCAGGCCGTGACCGCCGTAGCGATGCTGCTGCTGGCCGCAGCTTGCCCGCCCGCGACCGCCCAGCCGAGCGGGCCCGCGTCGCCCAACATCCTGCTCATCATCGCCGACGACATGGGCTACGGGGACCTGGGGTGTACCGGCACGGCAGTAATCCAGACGCCGAACCTCGACGCGCTCGCCGCCGAGGGCCGGCTCTGCTCGCAGGCCTACGTCACCTCCAGCGTCTGTGCCCCGAGCCGGGCGGGACTGATCACCGGGCGCTACCCCACGCGGATCGGGTTTGAAGCGAACCTCAGCCGATGGGCCGAAGACACGCCGACCCGCCCCGAGTTCTACGGCCTGCACCCCAGCGAAGCCACCCTGGCCGACCACCTGAGACACCAAGGGTACCGGACCTACGCCGTGGGCAAGTGGCACCTGGGCTACGAGGCCGCGCACTACCCCACCGCTCGCGGGTTCGACCACTTCACCGGCACGCGGGCCGGCAGCCACAGCTACTTCCTCAACCGCGGGCGTAACACGATCGAGCGCGACGGCGAGCAGGTCACCGAGTTCTCAAGCCCCTACGCCACCGACTTCTTCACCGACGAAGCGATCCGCTACATCGACCTCGCAGCCCTCCGCCCGGAGCACAGCGACCGCGAGCCGGCACCGCCGTGGTTCCTCTACCTCGCCTACAACGCACCGCACACACCGATGCAGGCCACCGACGAGGACCTCGCCCACTACCAGGATGTACGCAACGACAAACGCCGGACCTACTGCGCGATGGTCCACGCCCTGGACCGCGGCGTCGGCCGCATCGTCGAACACCTCAAGCAAACCGGGCAGTACGACAACACCCTCATCGTCTTCCTCAGCGACAACGGCGGACCGCGACGCACCAACGCCTCGTGGAACGGCCCATTCTCCGGCAGCAAAGGCAATCTCCGCGAGGGCGGCATCCGTGTCCCCATGATCATCACCTGGCCCAGCCGTATCCCCCCAGGCGACACCGCATACGCCGGCGTCATCTCCGCGCTCGACCTCCTGCCCACCTTCCTCGCCGCATGCGGGGGCGACCCCCTCCCGCTCAACGATGGCGCCGGAGACAACGCCAGGCCACGCACCTACGACGGCATCAATATCCTCGACGCACTCATCGCCGACCAACCCACACCTAACCGGCCCCTCTTCTGGCGTTTACAAGGACAGACCGCCGTACTCGTCGATGGCGAAGACAAGTTCATCCGGCTTGCACACAGGCCGGCCCAGCTCTTTCGCCTCAGCGATGACCCCGGCGAGGGCCACGACCTCGCGCCCGACGACCCGCAATCCGTCGAGCGGCTCTATCGCGTCATCCACGACTGGGAACGCGCGATGCCTACCTACCCACACTTCAACACGTCCCCCTACTGGCAGGGGCAATCCGCCAACAACTACGACGACTACACCCCTGCCCGTGAGCCGCGATAGCGCGCGCCGCCCGTACAATGACAGCCGCCTGACCGGCAAGGATGCCCTATCCCCCACCCGCGAGCCCTCTATGCGCACCCTGATGACCGCGATCGTCGCCACCGCCTGCCTGATCACCGCACCCGCCCTGGCGCAGGCGAACCCGCCCCGGCCGACGGGCCAACCCGCCGCCGACACCGCCGCACGCGACTTCGCCAGCCGTCTTTCCCGCGACGACCGCCGCGCGGTCAACCGCCCCCTCGAACGGGCGGGCGAGAATGTTGACCAGCTGCGCAACGCCCTGCGCGATGCGCCCGACGCACACCTCCCCGCCGTCGTGTTCCTCATCGCCAACATGCCCGACCGCGATCTGCAGGCCGTCACCGCCGAGTACCTGCTCAACAATGTCACACTCGCGTACGAGGCCTGGCACAACGCGCCCTGGCACGACCAAGTCACCGAGCAGCAGTTCCTCCAGTACATCCTCCCGTTCGCCACGCTCAACGAACGCCGAGACGACTGGCGACAGGACTTCTACGACCAACTCCGCGAGCAGTGCTGGAAGTTTGACAACATCCTCGACGCCACCAACTGGCTCAACGACCATCTCAACGACCACTTCAACGTCTACTTCCACGCGACCCGCCGCCCCAAGCCCGACCAGTCCCCCTACGAATCCATCGAAGCGGGCTACGCCTCGTGCACCGGGCTCTCGATCCTGATGACCGACGCCTGCCGCGCCGTCGGCATCCCCGCCCGCATCGTCGGCGTGCCGCTGTGGACCGAGATCCAGGGCAACCACAACTGGGTCGAGGTCTTCGACGACCGCTGGTACAACGTCGGCGGAACCAACTCCGACGCCCGCGACGACGACTGGGTCAACGACCGCTGCCGCAACATGACCGACCCCGACCACTGGCACCACAGCGTCTACGCCAGTTGCACCCGCCAGACCGCGACCCACTTCCCGCTGGTCTGGGACCTGGAGATCACCTACGTCCCCGCCCTGAATGTCACACGCTTTTACAGCGAGCCGGTCGATGTCGACATCCCCCTCCGCGACGCCGAAGAAAGCCCCATCGAGTCAAACGACCCATCAGGCGAAGGGAAGATCGATGTCCGCGTCTACTGGGCCGGTGAACTTGTCGCCCGCAAAGACGCCGCGCCTGAGGACACCTCGGTCACCGTCCGCCTCGCGGGCAGCTCGACCTACCGCATTGTCCTCATCGGCCCCGGCGGGCTGCGCCACGAATCCACGCTGACCACGGACTAACCCCAGGCCGATTTCGAGGAGATCCCCCGACAACCCATCAGCCGCCGGCCCAGGCAGACCAGCCACCGCAACCCCCGCGCCCCGCCCAAGCCGGCGGGGCTTTCTTTTGATGCGCTGCGGACATGGTGCTGAAAGGGGCGTGCGAAAATTTTTCTAAATTTTTCTTATTTTTCGTTGAAAATTTTTCGCGCCCCGTTAGAATTCCGTCATGGCCCCACTCGTCAAAGTCAATCAGCAGATGATTGCCGACCGCCTGAAAGTCTCCGTAGCTACGGTTTCTAAGGCACTCAGCAACGACAACGGGGTCAGCGAGGCCACCCGGCTACGAGTCGTCGAGACCGCTACCGAGCTGGGCTACCTCGCCGAGCGAACGAAAAAATTGAATCGCCGGGTAGGGTCCAACCGCAAGCACCATTACATCGGGGTCCTCGCCCGTTCGTCGTACCAGCCCGGGGCCCTGACCGTCCCGCAGTCGTACTTCTCCGTCATCCGCGAGCTGGCGTCCGAGCTGAATGTCACCCTCGTCCCGCAGGAAGTCCTGGGGTCAGATGACGAGCGCGACATCCTCGACCCCAACAAGCAGTCACCCGCCCTGCGTGATGGCAGTCTGTCCGGCATCCTCGCGATGGGTCAGTGGTCGCCCAGCGTGCTCAACGAGCTCAACGCGATCGCGCCGTGCGTTGCCCTGCCCTTCACGATCCCCGGCATCGAGATCGATCAGATCGGCCTGGACCACAACAACGCCGTCTCCGACCTGGTCGAACACCTCTACGCCCAGGGCCATCGCCAGATCGGCTTCTTCGGCATGTGCCACTCGCTGTCCTGGTCGACCGAACGATTCGCCGGCTACGTCAACGGCGTGTCGCGGCTGGGGCTCGAGCTCGACATGAACCGTGTAATCAACATCGCCGAGGCGCCGCTGATGGAAGAGGGGCACGACGCGACCTGGGCCGAGCACATCGACACCGCCGAGGCCGTGACCCGTAGGGGGGTCACCGCCTGGGTCTGCTCCAGTGACTGGCCGGGCAACCAGCTCCACCGCGGGCTGGTTGCCAAAGGGCTTCGCGTGCCGGCCGACGTCTCGATCACGGGCTTTGACGATTCCGAACCGGTGACGCTGGGCATGCCCCCCCTGACGACCACGCACCTGCCGCGCCCCGAGATGGGCAAGGCCGCGGTCAAGCGTCTGATCCAGCGCATCAAAGACCCGGACGCCGAGATCCGCCGGGTCCAGTTCAGTTGCAACATCGTCGACAACGGCACGACCGCCCCGCCGGGGGTCGGGAGATAACCACAGGCGGCCCGCGCGGGCCCGCCTAACCAAGCCATATCGGGGGATATCCACCGCGGGTTGATCCCGCAAGCAGGAACGCACCTTTCACTTTTTCCTTTTTCAGTAGGAGCTTAGGAATGTTTGGACGCAAGATTGTTACCATCGCAACCGCAGGGATCCTCAGCACGTTCGGCGTCGCCGGCGCAGATGCGGCCAGCATCGGCTGGAACTACCAGGGTGTCGGCGGCATCGGCCTGAACCCGAGTGACGTGGCCGGGGCACCCGGCTTCGCCCAGGACAACTGGAACAACCACGCCGGTTCCGGCCAGGGTCCGGGCACTACGCCGTTCGGCCCGCTGACGGATGATGACGGTACAGCTACCGGTGTCAGTGTCAGTTCCTGGACACAATCTGCCAATACCAGTTGGCAGTACAGCGAAACCGCCACGCCGGATCAGATCCTGTTGAATGACTTCATCACGACCGATGCGACATTGACGTTTACAGGCGTCAACAGCTTTACCGCCGATGGCTACACCGTTGTGGTGTACTACGGCAACAACGAGAACAATGTGGGTGGCGTCCTTGATGTCAATGGAAGCACCCAAGACATCGCCTCTGGCGGTGCGGCCGGCACACCCTCCTCGTTTGGCTATGTACTAAATAGCGACAACGGCGCAACGGGCTCGAACTACTCGGTTTTTTCGGGTATTAGCGGCGACACGCTCGTAGTCAGTCTCGACGCGATCGGCAACGACGGCATCAGTGCCATCCAAATCGTAGAAGTCCCCGAGCCCGGCTCGCTCGCCCTACTCGGCCTGGGCGGACTCATGCTCGTCCGGCGACGACGCGCCTAACACCACCACACCACCCCCGCCAGGCCGTCTAACCACGGCCTGGCGGCTTGATTCAACATCGGCATCCCTTTTTTTCTTGCCGCTCGGAGGTTGAGATGAAGCCCCTCGTCACCGCCCTCGCCCTATGCACGCTCCCCGGCCTCGCGTCGGCGGGTGTGACCGATCTCGAAGGCAACCTGACCGCCAACCTCAATGACGCCGTGGGCGCGGGCAACTCGGGCCGGCTCCTCGGCGATACCACCACCTTCTGGCACAGCGTCAACTCCGCCGCCGACATCGACCTCAACGGCTTTGGCTTCACGATCGACACCGGCGACGGCAACCAGCAGACCTACACCGGCGCGTTCACCGGCCCGGGCGCACTCAACTTCATCGGCCGCGCCGACGGTACCTGGTGGACCTTCGCCGACATCTGGCTCGCCGGCTCTATCGCCAACACGCCCGACACCGTCCACCTGGTTCAGGGCTCGGTCAACCTCGGCAAAGACGCCGGCGTCGACGCCCTCGCCGGCACCATCACCCTCGGCGACAGCAACGCGGCCAACAACGCCGTCCTCGCCTGGCGCAACGACCACCAGATCAACGACGCCGCCTCGATCACCTCGGGCGCATCGACCTTTGAGCTGCTGATGCTCGGCCACAGCGAGACCTTCGGCACCCTCTCGATCGACGGCCGGGGCTACCTCGATCTGGGCTCGGGCAACAGCCAGGTCCACTTCGCCAACAGCAGCGCGCTGGCCTGGGGCGACGGCGACACACTGCTCATCCGCAACTGGGCCGGGCCAGCCGCCAACACCGTCGCGTTTGGCAGCAGCAGCGCCGGCCTCACCGAGGCGCAGGTCGCGAGCGTGGGCTTTATCAACCCCGCGGGCATGGACCCCGGCCTTTACCGCGCCGCCATTCAGGCCGACGGCACACTCACCCCCGACCAGCGCGTCGTCGCCATCGATCCGCCCTTCGATGTCTCCCCCGAAGCGTTTGACGCCCGCGCCCAGCTCTACAACATCGACGGCAGAGAAAACCTCACCGGCCTGAGCACGCCACTCACCAGCGGGATGCGCATCAGCGTCTTTGGCGACTCGATCACCTGGCAGGACGGCTACCTCACGAACATCCGCACCGCGCTGGCCAACGGCGAAGGTACGCAAGGCCTGGGTGTCGAAGTCATCAACCGCGGGATCAACGGCGGCGGCGTCCTCCAGGTCCGCGACGGTTCGCCCGACTCGGCCTTCCCCAACAGCAGTGCCCAGGACAGCTTCGCGAACGTCATCGCCGCCGATGAGTCCGACATCGCCGTGGTGTTCATCGGCGTCAACGATGTCTGGTGGCGCGGGACTTCTGAGACCGACTTCCGCACCGCGCTCCAGGACATCGCCGACCAAGCCAGCGCCGCGGGGGTCGCGTTGGTCTTCGCGACCCCCACGGTGCACTTTGAAAACCCCGACGGCAGCAATGGCGACGACGCCGCCCTCGACGCGTTCTCCCAGATCATGCGGGAGGTCGCCGAGCAGAACGACGTGGTCCTCGTCGACCTCCGCGCGGCATACATCGCCTACGAAATGAACCACAACGCCGAGCTCCAGCTCGATGGCTCGCTGATCTTTCAGGACAGCGGGATCCTGACCTACGACGGTGTCCACCCGACCGAGCTAGGCAATGAGCTCCTCGCCGACCTGATCAGCCAGGGCATCGCCGATGCCGCCGCCGTCCCCGAGCCCGGCTCGCTGGGTCTGCTCGGGCTGGGCATCACAGGCCTCACGATGCGAAGGCACCGGCTGTAACACGCTTCCTCCTTTTGCCCTCCCCCCGCTCCTGGCGGGCCGAGGGTGTTGCTCCACCCAGCGGCTGCCCGCGCCAACGTAGCGGGTGGCCGATTCAAGCCGACCACCTCGTCCCCACACGACCGCCCCTCCCCTTCCTGCAAAGGAGTCTGCTTTGCGAACCCGAAACGCCTTCACCCTCATTGAGCTCCTCGTGGTCATCTCGATCATTGCGCTGCTGATCGCGATCCTCCTGCCAGCACTCGGAGCCGCCCGCAAAACCTCCCGCACGATCGCCTGCCAAAGCAACATGCGCGGCATCGGGCTCTGCTTCGTCGCCTTCTCGGTTGAGCACAAAAACCGACTGCCCGCGACCGGCAAAAACTTCAACGCCTCCCAGAATATGATCGGCCCCGGCCCCGATGACCGCTCGTGGATCGGGCAGGAGGCCTGGCCCATGTCCGTCGGCGGCGTCGACCACGACGGCGTGCTGCTCGATTACATGGGCTACCAAGGCGCGCCCGAGGCCGTCGATGGCGAGCGCGGCAGCGTCGAGGCCTACCTCTGCCCCGAGCTCCAGTCCGGCACCGGCTCCAACGGCGTCTCGTCCAACGGCCGCTTCGACTACATGGGCGTCTACAGCTTCACCGGCGCCAACGTCGACCGCGTCCCGCTCGAGGCCAAGTACGAGGAGCAAGGCGATATCATCGATGCTTACACCCCGATCGTGCTTGAAGAAGACCCCGCCGTCTTCGGCGGCCTGCCGCTCACGGACCCAGGGCACGCCTACGGCGACCAGGTCTCGACCATCCACCCCAACAAGTCCAGCCATTACTTCGCGGTCGACGGTTCGATGCACGCCTACAACGCCAAAAACGAAGGTATGGGCATCACTACTTATGACTGGCAAATTGAGGCCCCATCAGGAACGATAGTTGACCTCATGTACGACTTCGGCGTCACCGGCCCCAACGGCGGCGTATGGGGCTCCTGGGACCGCCGCTAAAAAACAAAACAACCCGGTCATATTCGAAACGCCTCGGTCTATATAAGGTAGACGAGGCGTTTTTCAATGACGGAACAGCTCCACGACCGCCAACTCGAGGCAGACCGACGCGCAGAACTGACCGTCCTCTGGTCACGTTCTCAGCACTTGGTCGAGGCGTTCATCCGCGCCAGCGTCTTCAACGCCCATGACCGGGACGACGTGCTGCAGGAAACCGCGAAACAGGCGGCGCTGAACTTCGACCGATACGACCCCGAACGCCCATTCGCCAATTGGGCCGTCGGCATCGCCCGGCACAAAGTGCAGGAACTACGACGCAAGACCAACCGGGACGCGATCATGCTCGGCGGGGAAGCGCTGGACCAGATCGCCGAGGGAATGGCCCGGGTCAAAGACGAGTCGGCCGACCGGATCGCGGCGATGGAGGCCTGCCTCGAAGACCTCCAGCCACGACATCGAAAGCTGCTGGACTTGCGCTACACCGACGGCCTCGCGGTGCAGGACATCGCACGCGAGATCGGCAACAAGCCCAACACGGTGTCGGTCGCGCTCTACAAAGTACGCGCGGCTCTGGCGGACTGTGTACGGCATCGGCTGCGCCGAGAAGAAGGGGGAAGTCGTGGCCGGTAATCAACGCTTACCCAACGATATTGCGCAGCTGCTTGCCGACTATTTCAACGGCGTCATCGAGCCCGAAGCGCTTGCTAAACTCGAGCGCTGGGTCAAGGCAAGCCCCGACAACGCCGACGCCTTTGCGTGCTATGCCATTGAGCAGCGCGTCATCGAAAACGCGCTCAAACACGACCGACTGGGCGGGCTCGCGGACCTCACCCTGAGTGAGTTTGAGTTGACGTCCCCAGACCCGGGGCCGCCCGACGTCACCCACCGGACCCTCGCCGAACTCGCCGAGCTCGAGACCCGCGCCGGCGCGGTGCAGCCGGTAGACCGGACCGACGAGCTTTCGCGTCGCGCGAAGCAGGCCAAAGAGCGGTCCCGCCGCTTACGGATCGAAGCCATGCGTCGCAGCGTGGCAAGGGACTCCGCAGTCGTTCCCAAACCGGTCGCCTGGCTGTGCATCGCCGCCCTGGTCGGCCTGATCGCGACAGTGGCTTTTTATCTAAACCACACAGCCCCCTCCCCCCAGCCCAACCCATCGGGCCCCGCAGCACAGAGTCCGTCGGAAACTATCCCAGTTCTCACCCATGTTGCATTCATCCGCAGTTCAATTGAGGCACAATGGGGTGATCTGCCTCTTGATTATGACGCAGGCCTGCCAAGCAATACACCCGTGACGCTTTCCAGAGGGATGGCCGAGGTTGTCTTCGGCGACGGCGTTGCGGTGATCGTTCAAGGCCCCGCCGTGTTCGAACCGATCGATGCCCATACGGTCCGTATCATCTCAGGCAAAGTAACGGTTGAAATCCCACCGAACAGCAGGCGATTTCAAATCGACACCCCCCATGCCACCCTGCAGGCGACCGGCAGTACGATCGGAGTCGAATCCACGACGCGCAATACAACGCTGGCACAGACATTCTCTGGCCAAGCTGAGATGCTGACGCGTTCAAACCTATCACACATACTCGAACCGGGGGAGGCAACGCTCGCCCACCGGGACGGGACGCTCGAACACTCCGTGCCGCTTTCACCGGCTTTTGTCTCGATCGCGGAGTACCACGCCATTTTCGAATCGACAGAATCACCACATAATCGATGGCTGGCTTATATGTATAAGCTGAAACAGGATCCTTCGGTTGTGCTTCTTTACACTTTTGACCCCGAAGACCTGGCATCCAGACGAGTGCCAAACCTTGCCACTTCGCAGGGGGCACCTCGAAGTGCGGGACAATACGTCGGCCCAGGCACTGCGTCCGGCCGTTTCGATGACAAGCCTGCGGCCGCGTTCGCTCAGGACGGCGATGGCGTCACCTCTCGTCTCAACGAACCTATGGACGCCATCACTTTGGCTGGGTGGTTCTGGATCGATCAGCTGAGTGGGAGTTTTGCGGCGCTCCTCCACACCAGCGGGACGAACAACCACGGAGGGATCCATTGGCATATCAACGCCAACCACGAAAATGGCTGGGCAATTGAGTTTGTTCAAAACCGCCCGCGAACACCACATCGCTCCTATTGGTACGACGCACTCTCGACCGGCTGGGCACCGCGAGACCTCACTGGCCGATGGGTCCACCTGGCGCTCTGCTACGACTCGGTGCAGGGCAAGGCGCAGATCTTTGTTGACGGTCAAGAGGTCGTCCGGACACGACTCAACGACGGTATCCCGGTCATGCTTGGAGACTTCCAGCTTGGCGCGTGGGATGCGCCCCCAGATTCACATGAGGGAGATCGGCACCGAACGTTACTTGGCCGAATCGATTCGTTCGTCATCCTCAATCGGACGATGTCTTCGTCCGAGATCACCCAGATGTTTGAAGCCGGCCGACCCGAAAACTAAATCGCTTCACTTCTGCCCGCGATCCCGGACTGTCCGGACGGGCTTACCTTTCCAAATTGGAGAAACCTATGCGTCCTTCATCACACATCACACTTTTCGCTGCCTCCAGCTTACTCAGTGTCACCACACAAGCTGCCGTCATTACCTGGAATGCTGCACCGTCGCCGGTCAATACAGCATCTGATATCCTCAGTATCGGCGCTCCAGCTTCAGATATCACCTACACTCATGACATCTGGCCAAGCGGCACGGCTGACAACCTCGCATCGGGTGGCGCGGTCAACTACGGCCCAGATGCAGCCACCGTCAATGGTGTATCGTTCACCGCAGGCGGTGGGAGCGGGGACTTCTGGTCTGCAGACTCAGGTGATGTCGGGCTCAACAACATACTCGGATACCACGCGGCTTTCGGAAATGATTCCGATCCCTGGGTACTCGTAATCTCAGGGCTTAGTGAAAACACCGCGTATATGATCCAAATCATTGGTATTCACGACGAGCGTGGCGGAGGCATCTCCGACCGCACCTACAGTTTCCAGGATACCGACGGCGGTGCAGCGAGCCCCACCCTGCAGCGCGGTACGGGCGGCTCCGTTATTGGCTCATTTACAACCGGATCAGGCGAAACTTCCATCCAGATCAATGGCCTGGGAAGCAGCGATCCAGGCGCTGCGGGGGTCGTCGTTCGAGCCGTGCCCGAGCCTGGGTCACTCGCGCTACTCATAACGGGTGGTCTGGTGATGCTGCATCGTCGCCGTAACTAATCAACTTGATCATTTTAGATATCTCCTAAGCACGGAACCTTGCGTGCTATGGGTCCCCTTCCTTCACCGTTGTCCGTCCTTACGGACGGGCTTCGGTTTGCTTTCAGGATCAGCCTTATCCCAATCCAAAGGATTCTCCATGCGAAAACATCACGCCTTCACACTGATTGAACTCCTCGTTGTCATTTCGATCGTCGCACTATTGATTGCAATTCTTCTACCCGCTCTAGGATCAGCTCGACGTCTTGCTCGTATGTCGCAATGCCAGACCCAAGAGCGTGGCTTTACCCAGTCGTGGACGACATACTCGGTGGACAATAAGGGCAAGCTTGTAGGAGCCGAGAATACCGAGTTTACAGACGATACAACCGGAGTGTATGTCGACACAGCGTGGGTCCGTACCGACTGGCCAGGGCCGGAGAACAACGAAGACCTCATCGCGGGCGACCTCTACGAATACGTCCAAGAAACTCAAACCTACCTCTGCCCCGCGGACAACGTGACTTCCTACACGCTGGTAACAACGGACCTCCCACGCGTCCGCAGTTACTCCATCAACACCTTTCTCAACGGTTACGAGTGGTCGGGATGGAACGGCATGGTGAATGTGGCACGCACAATCGACCAAATCCCCCGCCCAGTCCTGACGCGATCGTTCCAAGATGAACCCGACCCGCGATCCAACTACCCACTCAACTCGTTTGCGGTATCGCCTTGGGGATCAAATGGCGAATACACTTGGAGTGATTGGCCCGCATCGTTTCATTTTGATGGTGTCCCACTGAGTTTCGTTGATGGACATAGTGAGTTTTATCGTTTTCGTGACGGTAGAACGGTGCAGATCGATGATTTTGGTGGCCCCGCTCATCCGGGAAGCAAGGATTATGAATACTTCGCAGACACCATGAATCCCGGCGCAACCACTCATAACCCCTAATATTGTCTCACCGCCGATGTGGGCGGCAAGGACTCACATTCGCGTTGATGGGCTAAGGTTGCCGCGCAGGTGTGGGTGTTCTTCGGGCAGTTCCTTAAACCAGTCGGACGTGTCGCGGACGGCGGCGGCCAGTGGCAAACAGCTCAGGGCGTCGGCCCGCAGTTCTCCATCAACTACGGCGGCGGGCAGGTCTTCTCGCGATGGGACAGCCCCACCGGCAACATCAACACCGGCACCGTCGATATGAACTACGTCAAGTCCGACGGGTCTGGCGAAACCCGACGAATCAACGGCCAAAACACCGAAGGCATCGAAATGATCCCCTCCTTCCGCGGCGGACCGGGGTCATGGTGGAACTATGTCCCCGAAGCCGTCAGTGTCGAATAACACGCCAACCTACCATCACCGCCTCCTCCTTCACCCCGGCCTCATTCGTTTGAGCCCGGGGTTCTTGCATCCGCCTCCAACGTGCGTTTCATGACGACCCACCCCCCGCCCGATCCGTAATCGCCGCCGACAGTACGCGGGCGTCGTACGGCCCAATGCAGCCACGAGGAATGAAGTTAGACAAACAACCCTTTCTGATTTCCCTGGATCTATATAGACTGATAGGCAACTTTGATCCATCTACTTTCTATTAGGCGACATGAACCGATCTCGAGAGAAAAACTTTTGGCGAGTGGTGATTGGCCTGTTCCTCTTGTTTCACGGATTCAACCCCATCCTTGATGGCTGGTTCGGTGACGGCATCTTTCGGGGGCTCGACCCTTGGGTTGAGACTCTTTGGTGGAACATAGTGGGTACTCTGGGAGGCGTTCTATTGCTCTTGGGTATTGGAACGTTTTCGGCACGCCAAGGGCTCTATTGCGATTGTGGATACGATCTACGTGGCACGATTAGGTCTGGTGGCAAGAAGTGCCCTGAATGTGGCGAGCAGATCTGAAGCCGCCTAACCAACCACTGCAGTTGACGAACAACGCCCGCGAGTCCTGATCTTCTTCGAGCCGTCCGCCACTCCCCGTAGGCGGCTCGCAACTGAGTGGGGAGACGTTAGGCCTAAGCAACTCTATGACCAGCATCTCTTCCGAGGAATTCGTGACTGCTCTTTTAGCGATTCTCGACGAAGCATTTGAGCGGCCGCCAGGAAAGTGGCATCACTTTACCGACGCCTCGCCAGACTCAGGATATTTTGGCATACTGGCTGAACTACCTCATTCACATGCCGACAGACCCGTGGCGGGGACGTCTGTGGCAGACCAAAT
>JBITAC010000124.1:0-116623 GCA_044439905.1 Phycisphaerales bacterium JB063
TCTGGTTGTCATTTCGATCATCGTACTGTTGATCGCGATCCTCCTGCCGGCTCTCTCGGCTGCGCGAGAAACCGCAAGGGATTCGCAATGCCGCTCCAACCTTCATCAGATGGGCATCGGGCTCCATTCGTTCTTTGCGGATAACAAAGAGACGATGCCAGGTATCTCTTTGGTCGGATGGGCCGGCGTTGAAAACCAAGGTGATGCGGGCTGGTTGTCGACCGGCGGCAACTACTTCCAGATCTGGAGCAACGCCCCGACCGAGGGGCTGATCTACGATTACATGGAATCACCCGAGTTATATCTGTGCCCGTCTGTGCAGCAGGGCGATCCCAACTTCGCCGGTGCTGCAGGCGTGACGACGGGTAACGGTCACTTTGACTACAGCATGTTTATTTCGTTCGCTGGGGCCAAGATTGATCGTATTCCACATGAATCACGCTTGCGTGGCGAAACCGAAGTCACTCCAATCATCCTGGAAGAAGATGTCGAGTGGTATATCAATCGAACCCACCTGGACTCAGCGCATGGCAACGACGACGAGTCTTCCGCCGTACACAGCGGGAACGGCAACTATGTAGGCATCGATGGCAGTGTCACGAATGCTAAAGGCGGTGCCCAAGTCAACATTGATTGGGAGCTCGAGTTGCCAAGCGGCCAATGGGTGCGGACACCTGTCCTTGGTTACTACTACGGCTGGTGGAACGGCGCGAACTAAACCAATCTATCGCAAGGTCCTGAACTCATAATAGTGCCTTCCTCCTTCAGCGTACCCCCATTTATTTGGGGGTGCGTTTTTTTGCGAAGCACTTTCTTTGCCCATGCTGGCGGCAGACGACAGACGAGTTCTGAAAATGCCGCCTGAGCGACATCCTGCTGCCCAACTGGATCCCTGGGCGTTCCCGGCGATCCGCCCTTCGGCGACGCCAACGCTGACGGCGTGACAAACAACGCCGACCTCCAGCTGATCCTCGCCAACTGGGGTGAAGGTGAGCCGCCCGAAGTCTAGGTCCCCGAGCCCGCTTCTGTCCTTGGGCTGGGTGCGGTGATGCTGATGTGCTTGCGGCGCGGGGTGCTGTAGTCTGCACTGAACATGATCACGCATGTCCGTCATGACCTATGGGGACCAGGAGTTCGATATCCTGGCGATGGACTACGACACGATCAGCCCCGGCTCGCAGTACTCCGAAGGGCCACACCCCTTCGACTCGGGCGAGGCGTTCACCCTCCCCGACGCGAGCTTCCCGCAATACACCATGAGCCGGTGGAACAACTGGGACGGCGACGGCCGGGGGCAGATCGATAAGAACTACCTCCATACCGACGGTTCGGTCGAAACGTTTGGCAATGTCAACTTCAGCCACTCGACCTACGACGAGATGGTTCAGCTGCCCTCGTTCCCAAGCGGCTTGGGATGGGTGGTGTACATGCCGACCCGCTAGCCGGGTGTCCGGTTCTCGCTCTTGGGTGTTGCTATGTTGTTGCTTTGCTGCCCGGTGTTTGTCGGCTGGGCCTGCCCTGTGTTTCGGGCACCTCTGCACACCTCATACACCTTTCTCTGGAGCGAACGCATGAATCTCGGTGCCTTTTCAATCAGCTTGGCCGTCAAAGATATCGAAGCGTCCCGCAGCTTCTACGAGAAGCTCGGGTTTACGATCTTCGGCGGCGATGCTACACAGAACTGGCTGATCCTTAAGAACGGCGACCATGTCATCGGGCTGTTCCAAGGCATGTTCGAACGCAACACGCTGACCTTCAATCCCGGCTGGGACAGCAACGCCAAGCCGCTCGCCCAATTCACGGACGTCCGCGCGATCCAGCAGCAGCTCAAGGCGGCCGGGCTGGACCTTGCCGCACAGGCGGACGAGTCGACCACCGGCCCGGCAAGCTGCGTGTTGATCGACCCCGACGGCAACCCGGTCTTGATCGACCAGCACGTCTAAGCCGAACATCGGCTGCCTGGCACATACTCACCCGTGGCCAAGCCGCGCTGTTCTGCGCCTGTCGTGCATTGCGGCAGTCGTTGCTGTGCATTTCTTGCAGCTCGGCCTGACTGCGCCACGCCGCCGCTGGTGGTGACATGCCGAACAACCATCACCAAGGGTTGACTCATCCGATCCACACAAGGTGGATGCGGGTCGCGATCCGACCAGGTGGAGCTTGCCCACGGGACCATTTTTCAGAAAATCGGAAAGTCGCAGGCAGATCGGCCTGAGGCAGGATCACTCCTTGTAGAGGACCCTTTTGATGCCATACGACACGCCCGAGTCCGAATTCGCCAGCCGCTGGGTCGTGGTCCAGCCGTCGGTGGGTGCGTACATCCGGTCGGCGGTGCGCGATGCGCAGCACGCCGAGGACGTGCTTCAGGAGGTGGCCCGCGGGGCGATCGAGCAGTTTACGACCTATGACCGGTCTCGGCCTTTCTTGAACTGGGTGATGGGGATCGCCCGGTATCGGATATTGAACTACTACCGTTCGCAGCGCGGCGACAAGCTCGTGTTTGACGAGTCGGTCTTGCGCATGATCGAGCGGGGGCATATCGATGTCGCGCCGACGGTGAACGAACGTAAGCAGGCGTTGAATGAATGCATGCGACGCCTGGACGGCCGAGCACGCGAGGCGCTGTCGCGACGGTACGACGCGGGGATGGCGGTGCGTCAGATCGCGGAGCGTTTCGAGACGACGCCCAACGCCATCAGCCGGCTGTTGTACCGCGCCCGGCTGGCTCTGAAGGAATGTATTGAATCGCGTTTGTCGCATGGGGGTGGGCGATGATGGATGGGCGTGAGCTGGTTGCGGCGTACTTCGATAACACCCTGTCGCCCGAGGACTCGGCCCGGCTTGCGGAGTGGATTGCGCGTTCCCCTGAGAACGCGCGCTTCTTCGCGGAGTGGTCGGTGCTGGAGGATCATGTCGCAGAGGAGTATGGCGTCGCGGAACTGCTCCGTGCGGAGCAGCGGTCGTTGGCCCAGTCGGCCGGGACGATGTCCGGGGCCAGGGGGCGTTGGGGGGCTTGGCCCTGGCTCTCGGCTGCGGCGGTGCTGGTGGTCGGGACGCTGGCGTTGGTGCTTGCGGTGTCGTATTGGCCGACGAAGCCCGCGCCGGTCGTCGTGCAGCCGGGGCCCGGGGCGGAGGGGGCGCCCGAGCAGTATGCGTCGGTCGCGACACTGGTGGCCGAGCGTGGTGCGGTTTGGGAGGCGTCGTCGGCGGGGGATGCGGACACTCCGGTGCCAGGTGGCCGCTTGTCCGCAGGCGCGGCGCGTTTGGTTGAAGGCGTCGCGCATCTGCGTACCGACGAGGGGGTCGACCTGATTATCGAGGGGCCGGCGGACTTTGTGTTTGATGATGCCCAGACGCTTCGGCTGTCGACTGGCCGGGTGTTTGGCGACGCGTCGTCCTCGGCGGTGCCGTTCGACGTGAAGGGAGACCGGCTGGATCTCACCGGCTGTGACCGCTCGTTCGCGGTGCGTGCCGAGCAGGACCGGACAGTGTTCTGTCAGGTCTACGAAGGGTCGGGCGATGTGCATGTGTACGACGACGCGGGGGAGGTCGAGTTTGTCTCGCGCCTCATGCCGAACCAGTCATTGACGGTCGATGCCGACGGCTCGGTACAGGTGGGACGGCTCGATGAGGCGGCGTTTGTCCGGACGCTCACGGTCTCGCAGCTCGCGATCGGGCGGGACTATGTCGAAGCGGTCCGGGCATCGGGCCCAACCAACTACTGGCGGTTTGAGCAGCTCGAGGGCGGGGATGTGCCCAACGACGTGCAGGGCCAGCCCGCGCTGCGCATCCAGTCGGTCGGCGGGGGGCTTGGCCTCAGCGAAGATATTCAGAACCGCCACCTGCATCGGACGGATGTGACCGGCGAGTTTCTAGTGACGACCGAAAGACTGACGATCGATTCGGACCGTTACTCGATCGAGTGCTGGGTCCGCAATGACCACGCCGACGCCTGGACCACGCTCTTCGCGTTCCAGGTCTTCCCCGAGGCGCGTACCGAGTTGGAGTTTGGTCTGATCCAGCTTGAAATGCTGCCTGCGGTCGAGGGCGACGCCTCTGCCGGGCACCGCTTCATGCTGACCCATGCCGATGAGGCAGGTCCATTTGAGCACGACCTGTTCACCCGGGCGGACCGTGAACCCACGGGTTGGCATCACATCGTGGTGGTTCGGGATGGCCCGCAGGTGATGCTCTATCGCGATGGGAATCTGTGGGCCAAGGACGACGCTCCGCGCATCGGGCCGGTGATGGATGTGACCATTGTGGTGGGGCGTAATGGCATCACGCCCGGCGGTGAATACCGCCTGTTCCGCGGCTCGCTTGACGAGTTCGCGATCTACGACCGGCCTTTGACGATCGAGGAAGTACGGTCGCATTACCGTGCCCTCCCCACACCCCGGGAAACACAGGGGGAGGTCCGCTGACTTTCGTTCTTACACGGTCCTGGGGCCTGTAGCGCCAGACCGATTCACCGAGGCCCGGCTACGTTTGTCGGTCCGCAAGCATCTCTCAATTCACTACGGAGGTTCGATGATGACTCGCTACGCAACTCTGATGGGTACGACTTTTGCCGCATGCACCCTTGGTCTGATGGCGACCGCTTCGCCCGTGACCGTCTCCAGCTACAGCTACGACAACGCGGGTGACTACAACGGCCAGGCCGGCAAAGACGACGCCGCCGCGACCGCGCAGGCACTGACCGACGGCCTCGGGCTCGCCGGCTCCTACACCCCGAGCACCTTCTTCTGGGAGCCCGGTCAGGAAGGGACGATCTACAACAACTTTGACACCAGCATCCTCGCAGGCGAAGGCCTCCCGTCCATCACGTTCGATTTCGGCAGCGTGCAGTCTTTCCAGAGCGTCTACATCCACTACGGCGTCCGATCTGCCTCGGGCATCGTCTCCGCTGAAAATGTGGAAGTGATCGTCGATGGCACTTCGATCGGTACCTTCTCGGGGTTCGATACCTCGCCTAGCGTCGATAACTTCGGCGATATCCGTGTGTTCGGCTTCGATGTCGGCGCTCAGAGCGGGCAGTCGGTCCAACTCATCATGACCGGCGGGACCGATCCCAACCCGGTGTTTGATCAGACCTGGCACGGCCTGACCGAGGTCGTCTTTGACACCGAAGCCGTCCCCGAGCCCGGCTCGCTCGCGCTGCTCGGCCTGGGCGGGATGGCGATGCTGCGACGTCGCCGCGCATAACTCCCGATCCTCCTTCGCCACCGGCCCGCTACGCGGCGGACGGTGGTTTTCCACCCAGCTGATCGTCCGCATTAATGGGCGGGCGGTCATTTCGCGCGATCGTTGCGCATGTCTTCCGGTGACCGGTTACCCCTTCTTTAACCCTCTCAGGAAACCGAAATGCGACATAGAAAAGCTTTTACCCTGATCGAGTTGCTCGTGGTCATTTCGATCATCGCCCTGCTTATCGCGATTCTGCTGCCAGCGCTGGGGGCGGCGCGGGAAAGTGCTAGAGCCCTCAAGTGCAACGGGAACCTGCACTCCATGGCTACGGCCTGGCACAACTACTCGGTCGACCACAAGGGCAACAACGTGGCGAGCTGGACACTGGGGGGGGCGACGACGGGGGTCGGCCGCTACTGGACCCTTGAGCTCGAAGAGTACTACGCCGACGTCCGAGACATCTTGACGTGCCCGATGACATCCGCGCCGGACTACGAGTACGGGATCGGTGACGCCACGACGGCCTGGGCCGCGCACGATACACACGTTGAAGACTCGGAGCCAGGCGATATCGGTAGCTACGGCTACAACAATTACATGGAGTACAACCCGGCCGCCTGGCCTTATGGAGGCGGGAAGGACAAGTTCATCGGCAGTATTGATGAGCCCGTTGCAACCTCCGAAACCCCGGTCCTTGCGGACGGCATTTGGGCCGACGGCGGGTGGCCCAATGAAACCGAAGTGCTCCCGTTTGGTCATGACGACCGGCTGGGCTCCTTCAACCCCTACATCGGGCGATTCCATATCGATCGGCATAAGGACGCCATCAATGTCGCCTTCCTCGATGGTTCGGTCCGCACGACGCCGCTCAACGATCTGTGGCAGCTGCGTTGGCACAAGAAGTGGGAGCCGCGCGAGGCCCCTTGATCTGCCTTTGTTTCTATGTTTTCGGGTGCGCGTTGTGTTAGCTGCACTCGAGATCAGAATTCCTGAAGAGAGACTGTTTTGCGACCTATCTTTGTTCCTGCTGCGATGCATGCTGTACTGGTGTTCCTGCTGTGTTGCGGCAATGCCTGCGCAGCTGCGCCCCGAGCGAGTTCGGACACTGCGTATCCGTTTGTTTTTGTGTCGGATGCTTCCAACGACCTGTACCGCGTAGCGTGTGATTCGCTCGGCGTGGCGTTGGCGCGGTACGACTCGGCCCTCGAGGCGGTCAACGCGGCGCAGCCGGGCGACGGGGTCTTGATCCTGGCCGACGGCTACCCCGAGGCCACGACGTCTGTTTCAGACGAAGTCCTCGCGATCGCGGCGGAGAATCGGCTGCGTCTTTATATTGAGTTCCCCTCCGATGGTGTCGCGGGGTGCTCGTTCGAGGCGCCGTCGACGAATGGCCTCAAACGCCTGGTCGTGATGCATGACGACGACCTGGCGGGCCTTGGCCAGTTCACCATCCTCGACTCGCACGAAGGGGTCTACGTGACCGCGGGTGACCGGGTCGCGCCTGGGAAGGTCCGCCTGTCGCTCGCGCGGGTCGCGGGGTATGACTCGGCGGCGTTTGGGTTGACCGGCGGTGCGGCCCCGGAACCCGCGTTGTTTATGCAGCGTGTGCCCGGGACCGAGGCGGAGGTCATGGTCGCAACGACCGCGCTTAGCCAGTTCGTCCGAGGCCGGTATGCGCCCAATATCCACTGGGAAAAGCTCTGGGAAGGCATCCTTAGCGAGCTTTCGGGGGGCGACACGGCGGTCGATCTCGCCTGGCAGCCCTTAGCCCACCCGGCGTACGCTGATGGCGAGCCGCTGGCCCGGGGAGCGCGTCGCGACGCGGTGGCGCAGGGGATCCAGTGGTACGACAATGTCCGGCTGCTGATCCACCCGGACTGGCAGGATGTTTACGAAGCGCGCAACCCGTTCCCCGACCACCGCATTCATCAGCCGTGGATCGGCCGAGAGTTTGTCGCGGGCGATGGCTCGCTGGGTGTCCTCGAGGGCACGGCCAACCCGATGTACCCCGACGGCACGCAGGCGCTGCGTTGGTACATCCGCGCCGATGTGGTCGCGCCGTCGGCCATGGCGTTTGCGTTGCACCACCGCCTCGATGGCGACGCGCACAGTGCGACGGTCGCGAAGAACCTTGTGGGTTTCCTCAGCACCTCGCGTCTGGGGGATGGGCACCGTGCGGACCCCGAGAGCATCACCTACGGGCTGCGGGGCTGGAACGCATCGCTTCACTACAACGACGTGTTCTATTCCGACGACATCGCGCGGGTGCAGCTTGGCCAGATCGTCGCGGCCGCGGCGCTGGACACCGATGCATACGACGAGCTGCTGGCGACGCAGATCCTTTCGGTCTTTCGGCTGACGGGCACGAACGGGTTTTGGCACCACGACCGCATCGATGGGACGCTGCCCGGCCGAGACTGGCGCGAGTTCCACAACGCCACGCCCGACCCTGCCGCGCGTGTGCATCCGCACTTTGAGGCGTACAAGCTCGCCAATTTCCTCTGGCTCTATGACAAGACCGGCCATGCGCCGCTGCTTGAGCGCAGCCGAACCGCGCTGGGGCACATGGTGACCGCGCTCAAGGAAGGCCGGATCCGTTGGACCAACGGCGTGCAGCAGGAACGCGCGCGGCTTGTGCTGCCGCTCGCCTGGCTGGTCCGTGTCGATGACACACCCGAGCACCGCGCGTGGCTGGCTTACGTTGTCGATGAAATCCTCGACAACCAGCAGGCCTGCGGCGGCATCATTGAAGAAGTCGGTGGCAGCGGCGGCTACTTCCCCCCGCCCAACAGCAACGACGCGTTTGGCACTAGCGAAGCGCCCGTGATCCAGGCCAACGGCGACCCGGGCGTCGACCTGCTCTACACCACGAACTTCGCGTTCAAGGGGCTGATCGAGGCCGCGGGCGTGATGGACGACCCACGCGTGACCGACGCGGTGCAGCGCCTTGGTGATTTCCTCGTCCGTATTCAGATCGAGTCCGAGATGCCCGAGCTGGATGGCCAGTGGATCCGCGGCTTCGACTTTGAGAAGTGGGACTACTGGGGCTCCGACTCGGACCTGGGCTGGGGTATCTGGGGTGGCCAGGCCGGCTGGACCCAGGCGGAGATCGTGTCGGGGCTCGCGCTGCTGGAGATGGAGACGACGGCGTGGGACCTCACCGCACAGAGCCGGGTCGACCGTGTGTTCATGCCTGTCCTCGCGCACATGTTTGAGCTCGAGTTTGATGCGATGGACCTCAACTTCGACGGTGCCGTCAACGCAGAGGACCGTCGCGATGTCATCGAGGCGAACCTCGGACAGGACGTCTCACGCTACTCCGCGATCGTCCGCCCGGCGCTGGGTGATGTGAACCGCGACGGCCGAGTCGATGAGCACGACCTTGCCGCCTTCGACTCGGTTTCACGCTAGCTCAGCGGTGCCATGCCTTGAGCCACCGATGTCCGCCCAACCCCCCGACTGGACTTGCAGCATGTCGATTGATGGATCCGACCAGGCGGCACCCTGGCTTGTCTCCCGGCTTGGGCCGCGCGCTTTTCTGGCTTTTGTCTGCGCCGCCGCCGCGGTGGGGGGGCTGCTGTTCGGCTTCGACACCGCGGTCATCTCCGGGACGGTCTCGCTGGTCGAGGCGCAGTACGCGTTGTCGGGGCTGCAGGTCGGCTGGTTTGGTAGCTCGGCGTTGATGGGGTGTATCCCCGGGGCGTTGATCGCCGGGTGGGCTGGCGACCGCCTGGGGCGAAAGCCCGTGATGCTTCTGGCGGGTTTGCTGTTTTTTGTTTCCGCGCTGGGATCGATGCTCCCCCCTTCGTTTGCCTGGCTGATCGTGGCACGCTGGGTCGGCGGGGTCGGCGTCGGTCTGGCGTCCGTGATCGCGCCGATCTTTATCAGCGAGTTTGCTCCGCCCAAACAACGCGGCCGACTCGTGGCGCTTTACCAGCTCTCCATCGTCATCGGTGTCCTCGCGGCGTACTTCACCAACTGGCTGCTGATCCGCAATGCAGCGTCGCTGCCAGTGGACGCCCAGGGCATGCTCCATACAGTCATGGGCCCCGAGGTCTGGCGCGCGATGTTTGGGGCCGAGATGCTCCCCGCGGCGCTGTTCCTGGGCCTGCTACTGCTTGTGCCGGAGAGCCCGCGCTACCTGGTCCGCCGGGGTCGGCTTGCGCAGGCGTCACAGATCCTGCGCAAGGTCATGGGCGACGACGAAGCGGGGACGGGCCTCGCGGCGATTCAGCGGACGCAGCAGGCCCGGCAGGTGCCCTGGTCCGAGTTGCTTGGGCCCGGTGTCCGCAAGATGCTGATGGTCGCGGTCGCGCTGTCGTTCTTTGGCCAGCTCTCGGGCGTCAACATCGTGATTTACTACGGCCCGCGCATCCTCGAAGGCGCAGGGCTCGCGGTGGAAAGCGCGATGCTGTATCAGGTGCTGCTGGGGGTGATCAATCTGGTCTTCACCGTCGCGGCGATGGTGTTGATCGACCGCGTTGGGCGACGCCCGCTGCTCGTCGGGGGGATGGCGGTGGTGGCGTTGAGTCTGTTGGTCGCGGGGGGGCTGTTCCTGCTGCCCTCGCCGCCGAGCGTGTTGATCGTGATCGTGCTGAGTCTTTACATCGCCTGTATCGCTCTGTCGATCTGTGCGGTGATCTGGGTGTTGACCCCTGAGGTGTTGCCCAACCGAGTGCGCGAGCGTGGGATGGCGGTGGCGGTGTTTGTGAACTGGTCGACCAACGCGGTCAGTGCGCTGTTGTTCCCCTGGTACACCTCGAAGCTGGGCATGGCCGCGGGTTTCCTAACTTTCGGTGTGGTGTGCGTGTTCTCGACCTACTTCTTCTTCCGCTGGGTCCCCGAGACCGCAGGCCGTTCGCTTGAAGAAATCGAAGATGAACACACCCAGCCCGACGGTCCGCCTGCGCTTGCCTCCGCCGGGGCGGTTTGATTACACCGACACTTACGAGTCCAGCCGATGCACACCCCCAGACCTGATCCGGCAACGGCCGGCCCCGCGCAGCCCCCCGCGCTGCCCGCTGGCCGGATCCCGAACAGTCGAGCTTCGGCGCTGCGCGAGCACTACCGTGCGGCGCTCTTCGACGATGTGATCCCGTGGTGGATGCGACACTCACTCGACCCCGAGCACGGCGGCTACTACAGCTTGCTTGCTCGTGATGGCGCTCGCTGGTGCGACGACAAGTACATGTGGATGAACGGCCGACAGGTCTGGATGCTCAGCCATCTCTACAACACGCACGACTCGCGTGCCGACTGGCTCGAGGCCGCACGGCTGGGGGCGGACTTCATGCAGCGTTGCGCGTTCAAAGCGGACGGCAAGATGCACTTCCGACTCACACGCGACGGGGCCAGCCGGTCGGAGGTCTTGAGCACATACACCGAGGTTTTTGGCTCGATCGCGTTCGCCGAGTATGCCGAGGCGACGCGCGATGAGGCGTGTTGGGAAAAGGCGATGGGGATGTACGGTCAACTCATGCCTAAGCTGGGCCAGCCCAGTGACACGCCCATGCTCGCGTACCCGATCCACGGCGAGTTCCACCTCCATGCCCACGACATGTGCAGCATCACTGTCGCGTGGGTGTTCAACAAGCTCAGGCCCGATGCGCGGTTCGAGGAAGACCTGAAACGCTCGGCCAAGTCCATTGTCGGCCGACACTGGAAGCCCGAGCTTGGTGCATTGCTGGAGAATGTCGGCATGGATGGCTCGGCCCGGCTCGACCTGCCCGAGGGCCGGATGTTCCATCCCGGCCACGCGATCGAGAGTGCGTGGATGCTGATGGAGATCGCGCAGAGTACGCACGACCCGTACCTGCTCGACACCGCGGTGGACATCATCCTCGCCTCGCTTGAGCACGGATGGGATGCTGAGTACGGCGGGCTGCGATACCTGACGAACATCGACTGGACCCCGGTGCATGACCTTGGGGCCGACCTCAAGCTCTGGTGGCCGCACTGCGAAACGCTCTACGCGCTGCTGCTCGCGTGGGACACGACCGGCCGCGACGATATCGGCCGTTGGTACGAAAAGGTCCACGACTACACGTTCGCCAGCTTCCCAGACCCCGAGCACGGCGAATGGTTTGGCTACCTCAACCGGGACGCAAGCCCCGTCTGGACCGCCAAGGCCAACGGCTGGAAGGGCTGCTTCCACCTGCCCCGCGTGCTGTACCGGGCGTACCAGCTTCTGGATGATGCGACACCGGGCCATCCCTCCGCTTCGATTCCTTCTGTCTGAATACTCCCCGCTTTTGAAAGTCTTTTGATGTTACGCTCATGGCCTGTTCTGATTGTTGTCTGTCTGGCGGTCGCTTTATCCGGATGTAAGGCATTGGTGGCTATGCCATCGACATCCGCGACATCCGTTTCTTCACGCGCTTCGCTGACGCTGGTCCCGCCTTCGCCGGTCACCGACCAGATTGAGTTGGAGATACGCGGCGGGGTTGAGAACACGACTGACGTGGCGATTGACTACCACGTGGCGTTTTACTGGGACGAGGTCGACTCGGCGACACGGGTGTATCAAGAAACGGTCACGGTGCAGCCTGGTCAGAAGCGTCTCGTGCGCCATCGCGTATCGACGGCACAGCAAGCCGGGCAACGCGAGGTCGTGATGGTTGTCGAGGGCGGTGCCGGTGAGTCCCGGGTCTCCCGCGCGATGACGGTGTTGGATGCCAGTGTGCGGACGACCGGCCGGATCGGTGGGGCATGGGTGGGCTTGTACCACTGGAGCGAAACCGAAGGCGCGCCTTGGAACGCTGAGCTTGCTCAGATGACCGATGAACAGTGGAAAGAACTCGTGCGCGCGATGCACGAGGTCGGCATGAACATCGTCGTTCTGCAGGAAGTCTTCCGGCATGAAGCGTATGTCGGCCAGCATGACGTGACGGTGGAGAACTACCCGGGGCTGGCGTTTTACCCGAGCGAGCTTTATCCAGGCCGGGTGCCGATCGCAGCCCATGACCCGATCGAGGCGATCCTGTCCGAAGCCGACCGCCTGGGAATGCATGTCTTTCTTGGCGTGGGAATGTTTGCGTGGTTTGATTTCGGGGCCGAGTCACTGAGCTGGCACTTGCGTGTGGCCGACGAGTTGTGGGAACGCTACGGCGATCATGATTCGTTCTATGGTTGGTACATCTCGGAGGAAATCGAAGGTGGGCTCGCGGCGGGCGCACGCGAGGAGCCGGCCCTAACGCGTCGCCACCAAGAGATTGTCCACTTCTTCGACGCTTTCAAGCAACACGTAGGGCGGTATGCGCCCGACAAACCGGTGATGTTCGCGACCAATGCTCACCATATCGACGTGGGCGAACACATCTACCCCGCACTGCTCGCGAACCTCGACATCCTCTGCCCCTTTGGGTTCCACCGCATGCCCGACGGGGATACCACCGGTGAAGTCGCCGCCGCCCGCCTTCAAAAGCTCTGTGACGAGGCGGGGTCACACCTGTGGATGGATATGGAGGCCTTCGACTTCGGGCCCAATGGCCTGATCCCGCGCTCGGTCGAAGGACTCGTCGACGACCTTACCCGTTTCCAAAACTTCGAGAAGATTCTCTGTTACCAGTTCCCCGGCATCATGAATGCGCCGTGGATGACCCGGCAGCCCGGCGGGCCGGCAACCGTCACGTTGTATGAGGCGTACAAGACACGTCTCGAAGAAGACCGCCTCGCGATTCGGCCGATCGAGCACCTGGCGCTCGGGTCGGACTACCGGCTTGACTCGCCGCCCAGCGAAAACTACCCCGGCGTGGGCGGCTCGCCACTCACCGATGGATGGGTCGGTACCCAGAACTATCGGCACAGGGCCTGGTCGGGTTGGCTTGGAGAGACGGTGGACGTCACGATCGAGCTAGCGGGCAACGAGAGCGTGCGGTCGGTGGATATCGGCTTTCTTGAAGACTCACGCTCGGGCATCTATCTCCCGGGCAATGTCCGGGTTGGGCTGTCGAGCGATGGCGTCGCGTACGAATGGTTTGATGCCGAGGTGTTGCCAGCAGACGACGGCGCAAACACTCCACGGCGGCGCACGGCGAAGCTCGTTCTTGAGGGAGTACCCGCCCGCGTGGTGCGCATCGTGGCAACCAATGCCGGGGTGCTGCCGCCCGGCCACCCGGCCGCAGGGAATCCGTCCTGGACCTTCGTCGACGAGGTCGTGGTCCGGTGAGACACGTGATCCCGCCTGGCAGAGATAGCGTGTCTGGGCACTACGACCCACCTGCGTTGGGCACACCGCGAGGCCGTGTCGATGGCGCGACGGTCCTGCAAACAAAAACAGCCCGCGATGGCGGGCTGTGAGGGACGATTCGAAGCCACCGACCGGAATCGAACCGGTAACCTGCGGTTTACAAAACCGCTGCTCTGCCAATTGAGCTACGGTGGCGGGGGATGTTGTTCGAGTGCGTGAGGCCAAGCCACCGACTGGATTTGAACCAGCGACCTGAGCTTTACGAAAGCTCTGCTCTACCACTGAGCTACGGTGGCGGTAGCCCGGCATTGTAAACGACGCCTGCTCAGGGTGCCAAGCGGGGGCGAGAGATTTTGGGGTTGTTGATCAGCGGTCGCGGTGCATGGCGGTGACGCAGACGGTGGCGAGGCGTGACATGCCGGGGAGTTTCATCAGGCCGTGGTCGAGCTTGTGCAGGGCGACGGCCAGGGCCCATCGGTTGGGCCAGAGACGCCAGACACGGCTGGTGACCTGGAAGTAACGCTTCTCCACGCGGTCGAAGGGCTTGGCGAAGTCGGCGAGGTCGCGGTCGGTCATCGGGCGTTCGTCGTCGGACATGTCGTCGATCGCGAGTGGGACGCACTTGCGGGCGAGTCCCAGCAGGCGGGAGTTGAGGACGGGCTCGGCGAAGACGGCGCAGCCGCCGGGGTTGAGGCGGTCGTAGACCTGCTGGCTGAGGGAGTGGAGGTCGGGGAGGTGGTGCAGCGCGGCGTAGCCCACGACGTGGTCGAAGGTCTCGCCGGGGAACGCGCTGAGGAACTCGCCGGTGACCTGGGTGCGGAGCCGGTGGTCGGTACCGTTGACCTGGCAGCGCTGGTTGACCATGTCGATGGACTTCTGCGAGAGGTCGTAGGCGGCGAGTTCCGCGCCGTTGTACGTGAGGAGGGCGGCGTCGATGCCGTTGCCCGCAGCGATTTCGAGGACCCGCTTCCCCTGGAGCGGGGCGAGCAGGTGGTAGTAGTACTCACGGGGGAAGATGGTGTTGGCGGGTGGGTCGGTGTAGCGGATTTTGTCGTAGTCGCTGAGCGGCGTGATGCCGGCGTCGGCTTCCTGAGCGTAGTGCTTATCGAAAAACGCTCGCTCGCGTTCGAGCAGCGCGGTGTCGGGGCGGGAGTCGTGGGGGCTGAGGGCCTGGGTCATGGGTCGGCTTCCGGGGGCCGGCGGAGTGGGTCCGCAGGCGGCGGGGTGCGGATTGGTTGTGCGCTACCGTATTGGTATCGGGGTAGTGCGCGAATTGTGTTGACGGGGGTCCGGTGTGTGCCGATGATTATCGGAAGCCGGGCCAGCCCTCGGCCCCTCGAGCGAAAGGATCGGCGATGCCAGGATGGACGCGCGGTGGTGTAGCGGTATGTGTGTTGCTCCTGCTGGGTGCTTCGGCCTCGGCACAGGAGCGGGTGTGGGACGCGGGCTCGCTGGCGACGATTTCGGTCTCGGGGACGGCCGAGCTCGAGGCAACGCCGGACCTGATCGAATGGCATGTCGCGATTGTGAGCACGGATACCAACCCGATGGCGGCGAAGACGCACAACGATGCGCAGTACGAGTCGGTGCTCGATCTGGCGGACGATGTGGATATCGATGCGGAGGACATCATCGCGGGCCCCGTGTCGGTTGAGCGGATTTACGAGCGCGGCAGCCGGGGCGAGCGTGGGGCGTTCAAGCACTACGAGCTTCGCCGATCGGTGGTGCTGGTGCTGCGCGACTTTGATGAGTTTGATGAGCTGCTGACCAGGCTTGCGGCGGTGCGTGTTGAGTTTCATATGGACTACAACGCGACGCGGGTACATGCGATGAAACGCGAGGCGCGCATCGCCGCGGTGCGGATCGCGCGGGAAAAGGCCCAGGAGATGGCGGAGGCGCTGGGCGTGTCGGTGGGGCGTCCGCTGGAGATCGTCGAAGCGGGCAGCCGAATGACGGGGTTCGATCTGAATAACGCGCTGAGCAATACCAACACGGGTGGCGCACGGGTTGGTGGCGGGGATGGGGTTGGTTTGCGTCAAGGTGCGATCAGTGTGGTTGCGCGGGTTGAGATCGTGTTCGAACTGGTTCAGCCGGAGTAGTGATGCGCGAGCGGATGCACAGGCAATGGATTGCGGTGCTGGCAGTGACGCTGCTGGTTTGGGGTTGGGGTGCCGCGGCTCAGCCGTTGGACCTGCGGATCGATCGCGGCGCGAACTCTGCGGGTGTGTTTGATTACGAGTTTTCGTGGGTGTACTGGTGGGAGGCGCACGGCCAGGCGTATCTTCGTGAGGCGGTCGCGGAGCGCTCGTTGCCGGTGAACAGCCCGCCGACACGGCGGTTCCGCGGGGACGCGATCGATGCGTTGTTACCGCTGTTGGATGACACGGATGCGCGGGTGCGTGAGCAGGCGGTGATTGCGTTGGCGCGGATCGGGCACGAGCCGTTGGAGGACGCGATATTGGGCTGGCCCGACGAGCCGGTGCCCGAGGACCGATGGGCGTCGGGTTGGTTGATTGATGACCCCGATGAGGCGGTGCGTTGTGCGTGCTGGGTCGCGCTCGGGCTGCTGGATACGGAGCGATCGCGGGCGAAGCTGGCCGAGCCGATGGTGCTGCCCGAGCGCGAGCAGGCGTCGCGGGTCGCGGGGATTGGCCTGCTGCCGACGCTGACGGACGAACACCTCGCGGCGTTGTCGGCGCTGCTCACTGATGGCCAGACGTCGATCGAGGTGAAACGCTGGGTCGTGTGGGCGGTGACGCAGCATGATGCATCGATCGCGCCCGATCGGCGTGACGCGATGTACCGCTGGGCGATGGAGCATGTGGCCAGCCCGTTTGTGCTGTCGCAGGTGCTGCTGAGCCGGGAGTACGTGGCGCGTCGCGGCGGGGCGGATTGGCTGGTGCAGGTGTTGCGTTACTACCCCTCGGTGCGTGAATTGCCGGGGTATGAGGCGATCCGTGTGCAGGCGGACGGCACGGCCCACGGCGCGTCGCCGACCCGCTTGTCGATGGAGACCCGTCTCGCCGCGTTGCAGACGCTGGCTGCCTTGCCGCCGGTCGAGTCGCCGCGTGGTCGGCTTGAGTTGCACGAGACGCTGCTACGCCGCGCAATGGCGGGCAATCAGGCGGGGCTGCTGGACTTTAACCGTGGCGCGGACGCGATCGCGTTTGCGTTGCACTGCGACGCGACGCCCGAGGACTTGGATCGGCTGTACGACCTGCTTCGCGGCTTTACGATCATCCCCGCCGAGGAAGCAGAGCCGTTCGAGGAGGGCGCGGAACTGACGGCGGCGGACCTGCTTGAACGGCAGTCGGGCAACGAGGTGCGGTGTTACACGGCGATCGCGATCGGGCTGTTGATCCGGCGGGAGACGGAGGGGACGGCGCTGTACGAGGCCTGGCCACGCGAGCACCTGCGGGGCATTCAGCTGGATCGTCTCAAGCGTCGGTTTGGCCAACGCCTGTCACGCGCGATCGCGGACGCGGACGAGCCCAAGGGCTACCGCGCCGCGTGCGCGCTGGCGTTGGGGCTGACGGCCGACCCGCAGTACATCGCGGTCTTGACCGAGCAGCTTGGCCGACTGACCGGCGGGGACGAGGTCGTGCTGGGGTACGGGCTGATGGCGCTTGCCATGCTTGGGGACGAGCGGGTGTCGGACCCCGCACTGCGGTATGTGACGCGGAGTGCTTCGACCGATGGGCTCGATGACCTGTTGGGCCGGCGTGCGGCGCTGCAGGCGCTTGGGGTGTTGGGCGACGCGGGGGGGCAGGTGACACGCGAGACCTTGGCGGGGGCGTGGGGCCGTGACCCGTGGCTGAGCATCGAGGTCGGCCGAACGACGCATTGGACGGGGTTCTATGACGCGGTGCCGAAGATGCTCACCGCGACGCGGTCGGGCAGTGTGCGGTGGCGTGTTGCGTCGGCGTTGTCGCTGGGGGCTGCGCTGGATGCGAGCTTCCCGCCGCGGATCGAGTCACTCAGCGATGGGGCAAGTTTTGCGATGAGCTACCGACGCGTCCCGCCTCCGGCGACGCGGGATGACACGCCCGTAGCGCCACCGCCGGGGATTGGCGAGGGCGACCCGGTCGACGGCGACGGCCCCGAGCAAACGGTGCCGCCCGCGTCGGTGCCGACGTACTACCCGGATGGCTGGCCGCTGCGCGAGTTGCCGGCTCGGGGGAACCCGTTCTGGTTCGACCGTTTGTTGGGCGAGTAGGGCTGGTGGGAGGCGGGCTGTTATTGAACGCGACAATACGCCAATGTCCCATGGGCGATCACACAGTAACAGCCCGCAGCGAACCGCAGCGCCGGTGTGGTCCGGAACCATCCCTGGACCCCCGCGATATTGAACGCGATAACGCCGAATGAGATGGGGGCGGCTAGCAAAGGGCTTGCAGCCGGCGTGTGCTTCAGGCGTGGTAGATGAAGTGGTCGCCGTCACGCTCGACCGCGCGATGGTTGGCGGCGTGATAGTTGAGCACGTGGTAGACGGTCTCGACGCGGTCGGGCAGGTCGATCGCGCTGGCCAGCTCTTCGCTGCTGTGCATCCGGCCCGGGTGTTTCTTGAGCGCCTGCAGCACGGCCTTCTGGATGTCGAGCACGTCGCCCGCCGCCTTCTTACCCGCCTCGACGCCCGGCTGGTGGTACGCGTTGACGTTGATCAGCTCGGCGTAGAGCCCCACCGCCCGCTCGTACAGCGCGATCAGGGCGCCCAGTGAGCGGGCGTCGAGCTGGTCGAGGGTCAGCGTGATGCTGGCTCGCCCCGAGTCGTAGAGGGCTTCGCGTGTGCCCTGCCAGAAGCCCGAGAGGTAGTCGCCGCTGGTGACGCCGGGCTCGACCTCGATCGGCTCCGCGGCCATGCGGCGCGAAGCGGGCAGGGCGTTGTCCTGAAGCACGACGATGAAGGTCGCGAAGAAGTTGTTGAGCCCATCGCGGAGTTGTTGGACGTAGGCGTGCTGGTCGGTCGAGCCCTTGTTGCCGTAGACCGCGATGCCCTGGTTCACGACGTTGCCGTCGAGGTCGTGTTCCTTACCCAAGGACTCCATGACGAGCTGCTGGAGGTAGCGTGACATCAGCAGCAGGCGGTCCTTGTAGGGCAGGACGACCATCGACTTGCCGCCCGCGCCGCCCTTGCCTTTGGTCTGGTGGTACCACATCAGCGCGAGCAGGCCCGCAGGGTTCGCTTTGGTTTCTCGGCCGCGGGTGCAGTGATCCATCGCGTCGGCGCCTTCGAGAAACGCATCGATGTCGATGCCCTGCAGCGCCGCGGGGAGCAGCCCGACGGCGCTCATGACGCTGGTCCGCCCGCCGACCCAGTCCCACATCGGGAACCGCGCGAGCCACTTGTTCTTCTTCGCGAACTTGTCGAGCTTCGAGCCCTCGCCCGTGACGGCCACCGCGTGCTTGGCGAAGTCGAGGCCGGCGTTCTCGAAGGCGGCCTTCGTCTCGAGCATGCCGTTGCGTGTCTCGGGTGTGCCGCCCGACTTGGAAACGACGAGTACGACAGTGGACCGCAGCCGGGTCTTGAGCTGGGCCAGGGTGCGCTGGATACCGTCGGGGTCGGTGTTGTCCATGAAGTGGACGTTGAGCTTGTCCTTGGCGGTCCCCAGGCAGTCGGCGACGAGCTGCGGGCCCAGCGCCGAGCCGCCGATGCCGACCTGGAGGACGTCGGTAAACTTCTTGCCACTTTGGGGGCCGAGCTTCCCGGCGTGGACGTCGTTGGCAAACTGCTTGATGTCCTTCAGGGCCTTGCGGACCTGGCGTGCGATGGTGTCGGTCGGCGCAAGCCGGGGGTTGCGCAGCCAGTAATGGCCGACCATCCTGCCCTCGTCGGGGTTGGCGATCTCGCCGGCCTCAAGCCCCGCCATCGCGTCGTACGCGAGCGCGATCGGCCGCTGCATCTTCTTCAAAAACGCGGGGGTGAAAGGCACGCGCGAGACGTCGAGCGAGAGCCCGACCTCGGGGCATTCACAGAGATATTGTTGATAACGACGCCAGAGTTTGTTGCGGTCCATCGCGTTGCGTCCTTTGGGGGAGCGGGTCTTGAGGGGGGTGAGCCGGCGTGTCGTTGCTATTCGAGTGTTTCGAAAGGCAGGATGTTTTCTTCGTTGCCGGGCCGGACCAGGAGTCGGTGCTTGATGTTGAGCGCCGGGTTGTAGAGCTCGGCGAGTACGAGCGGGTCGGTCTGGTCGGGGTTGAGCAGCGTGCCGACGGGGTAGGGCTCGCGGTGCCGGTTGATGAAGTCGGTGAGGGTGCGGACGTTGTCGGTGCCGATGCGGATCGACCCGGCCTGCGCGGCGTACTGCTGGTTGAGCCAGAGCACCATGCCGTTGTAGTTGTGCGGTGTGCGGTTGACCAGGCGGATGTCGGCGTTGCTGCGGACCAGGAGGATGTCGAGGTCCGGGCCATAGGGCACGTCGGCGGGGTAGTCGAGTGCGGCGAGTCGGCTGACCTCGTCGACGCTCGCGGTGGTCTCGCGGTAGGTCGAGCAGCCCACGCACGCCAGGGGGGCGAGGGCCAGCAGCAGTGCGGCAGAAAGTCGTCGGGGGTTGCTTTGCATGTGGGTCTATAATGACCGGCATGCTGACCTTGGGCAAACCGGGCAGGCGTTACGATCCGATTCAGATCGATGCGCCGTTCTACCAGGCGGGCCTCGCGGGCTACTCCGACGCCGCGATGCGGGTGGTCGCGCGCCGTCACGGCTGCCCGTACTGCATCACCGAGGCGATGCTCGACCACTTCCTGATCCAAGGCGGCAAGGGCCTCGACCACGCCCGACTGATGGCGGGCGACCATGGCCGAGCCGCGCCGCTGTGTGGGCAGCTCATGGGCAGTCACGCCGACGAGATTGCGCAGGGGGCAAAGATCCTGGTCGATCTGGGCTACGACGTCGTCGATGTCAACCTCGCGTGCCCGGTGAAGAAGATCAAGAAGAAGGCCCGGGGGGGGCACCTGCTGAGCGTGCCCGACGAGGCGATCGGGATCCTGGAGGCCGTCGCGAACGCGGTGGGCGAAGACGTGCCGCTTACCGTCAAGCTGCGCCGCAGCTACGACGAAGCCCCCGAGAGCTTCGCGTCGTTCGAGAAGATCCTGCAAGCGGTGATCGACCTGGGTTACAGCGGGGCCACGGTGCATAGCCGGACTGTCGAGCAGAAGTACATCGGCCCAGGAAGTTGGGACGGGCTGAGGCAGATCGTTGACCATTTCGGATTGCGCCGGGAAAAGTCCGATGTTCGAAGTCCGATGTCCGAGGCCGCGATCACCGAATCGGCAGTCACATCGCACATCGCACATCGCCCATCGAACTTGGCTTTCACGCTCGGTGGCTCGGGCGACATATGGGAGGCCGCGGATATCTTCCGGATGCTTGATCAGACCGGGGTGCACTGGGTGTCGGTCGCGCGCGGCTGCATCGGTAATCCGTGGATCTTCGAGCAGGCCCGCGCGTTGATGCGCGGCGACCACGACGCGGCGCGGCGGAGCCCGACGGTCCACCAGCAACGCGACGTCCTGCGCGAGCACTTCGAGATCAGCGTCCAGTTGCATGGCGAGCACCAGGCCGGCCGAATGATGCGGAAGTTTGGTATCAAGTTTTCGCGTCACCACCTCCAGGCCGACGAGATCAAAACGCGGTTTATCAAGGTGCGTTCGCTGGACGACTGGCGTGCGGTGCTGGATGCGTTCTACTCCGAAGACGGGCCCGGCGCGCCGTACGAGCGCACGATCCCCGAGGAGGCGGAGTATGTGACATGTGGGATAGACGAGGTTACGAATGCCCTCTGATGTGATCGACCCGGCCACGCCCGAACCCATCCCCGAGCCCGAACTCCAGCCGCTGGACACCGCCCAGCCCGAGCCCGCGACACGCGTCGCGCTCATCGGCGACCTGCACGTCTACTCCCTCTGGCCTGCGCCCTGGCATATGGCGTCCAAGCGTCTCCTGGGCCAAACCAACCTCTGGCTCAACCGACGCAAGGCCTTTCGGCATCACCGCCTCCACGAGCTGGTCGACAAGGTCGTCGAGCTCCAGCCCGACCTTGCCCTATGCTCGGGCGACCTGACAACCACCGCGCTGCGCGGCGAGTTCGAGACAGCCCGCCGATTCCTCGCGCCGGTGGCCGAGGCCGCGACGCTCCTCGCGGTGCCTGGCAACCATGACAAGTACACCTTCACTGCCGCGCGGACCCGGCGGATGCAGCGCCTGCTGCCCGGCTGGGTGCCCGAGTCGTTCCCGCATACACAGTCGATCAGCCCCGGCTGGGACCTGCTCGCGCTCGACGCCGCAATCCCGCGTCTGCGCGATGCCGTAGGCCGTATCGGCAGTGTCCAGCTCGAAGCGATTGCCACGGCCCTCGACCAGCGCGACCCGGCCCGCGGGCTTGTCGTGCTGTGCCACTACCCCTGTGTCGTCCCGCCCGATGTCCACGAGCACGACTCGCACCGGCTCGCCGACGCGGCGGCGCTGCGGGAGATGCTCGCGAAGCACACGCAGCAGGGCGCACGCGTCGTCTACGTCCATGGCCACATCCATTACCCCTGGTTTGTCGAGCCCGGCAGCAACGAAGACGATACCGGCTCGCAGACCGCGGGGGATGCCGTCGCGCAGGCGGGCGTGCCGTTCACCTGCATCAACGCCGGCGCCCCGTGCATGGTCAGCCCGGAGTTTCCGCACGGCCAGGGGTTTGGCGAGCTCGTCTTGCCCGACAACCCCGCGGGCACCCTCATCGTCCGCCGTCACGCGCTGGACTGAGCACCCTGAACGCGCCGTGAGGGGGCGGGGGTTGCTGCACTGGGGGTTGCCTCACTCACCTCTGTCGCGGCTGGTTCAGGGTGCCGCCGGCACAGCACCGCGATCACCTCGATCCCTGCTACAATCCCGGCTACCCCGAAGAACGATCAGGAATAGAACGCTATGAACCGCTTGTGCCTCCCGCTTGTCCTTGTCGCCATGCTCCTGGCCGGCTGCAACAGCCCCAACTACATTAACGTGCCCGGGGTGACCGGCGACATCGCCTTCAACGACGCAAACAGCTCGACGGCCGTGCTCATGGAGAAGCGGGCGCTCGCGGCGGTGCTCACCGAGGCCAACATCCCAGGCGACGTCGCGGTCCGGTTCCCGGAAGGTACGAGCGAGCTCACCGCGATCACCGTGGTCGCCGAGCTACCCGACAACGTCTTCCTGGATGGCCAAGCGCCATCGGGGGAGTACACGCTGGTCGAGGTCGTCAAGATCCGGGCCCGTGGCGGCAGCGGCGCGGTTGATGTGATCCGGCCGGGCCTGACCCGCGCCCGTGAGCTGGTCGCGGTCGAGATGGCTTACGACTTCTTCGACGGCTGGGTGGTCACGGCGATGCGCCCCTACGCGTTTGATGTCGATACCGTCGCGCCCAACGTCGTTGCCCCCGGCTGGCGTCGCGACCGTGCGCCGCAGTTCGCCCCGGGTTCGGGCAGCAGCGCTCAGCCGATCCCTGACGCTGCGGACAGCGCCGAGCAGGCGGTGGAAGAGTCGGCTCAGAGCGTTGAAGAAGCGCTCGAAGAGTAGGCCGACCCTCACCCCGACCGCGAGCCGACGCCGATGACTTTGACCCTGAGTGCCTTTGCAGACGAAGCCGCCGACGCGGGCGATGCGCAGATTGCCGCCCTCAAACGGGCGGGGATCGACCACATCGACCTGCGGAGCGTCGGGGGTGTCAACATCTGCGAGCTGCCGATCGAAGACGCGAAAGCGTTGAGATCTCTACTCGACGCGGCCCAGATCCGTGTCGGGATGTATGGCTCGCCGATCGGCAAGACGGACCTCGACGACGACCTGCAGATTGAGCTCGATCGTCTGGACCACCTCGCCGCGATGCGCGATGTGTTCGGCGCGACGGCGGTGCGTATGTTCAGCTTCTACGACAAGTCCCGCCGGGCACCGGCCCAGCGCGAGCAGTTGACGCTCGAACGCCTGGCGACGCTGCGCGAGCACGCGGCTCGGCTCGGCCTCAAGCTCTACCACGAGAACGAGACGGACGTCTTTGGCGACCACCCCGACGATGTGCTCAAGCTTGCGCCGCTGCGCGACGACGCGTCGTTTGGTTTGATCTACGACTTTGCGAACTACCTCCGCACCGGGGCAGAGCCGATGGCGACGTGGGCGAAGCTCGGCGGGGTGACCGATGCGCTGCACTTCAAAGACCAGACGCGCGGGGGCGACCACGTGCCGATGGGGCGGGGCGATACCTGCTGCCCGGCGATCCTTGCCCAGGCGCTTGCGTCGGGCTGGTCGGGGCCTTGCACGCTCGAGCCGCATCTTTACATGTCCGAGGCCGTCCGCGCGACCAACGTCCACGGCCAGGGGGACCCGGCCCTTGCCAAGCTCTCGCGTGAGGACATCTTCCAGGTCGCGGCGGAAGCGGTCCTGGCGCTGATCGCGCAGGCCTCGGCCTGATAGACCCGCCTTGCGTGCCTCCTTTGGGGCGTCGCTGGGTTTTCTCGCCGACGCGGTGGCGAATGGGCGATGGAAGGGATATGGTGCGATGACCCGCATGGAGGCCCGAGCGATGCACGATCGAGTTCAATGTTCCTTGGCGCTGCTGGCGTTGTTGGGTTGCCCGTTGGCCGCGTCTGCGCAGCCCGCGGACGGCCGTGCGGACGACGCGCCGGCCAACGTCGTGACGCTGGGGGACCCGCCTGCCCACGACCCGCTCTCGCCCGATGCGGTCGATCGCGATCCCGTCGCCCCTCGCGATGCGGAGGGTAATCCGTTGGTCGACGGCATCCTCGGGATCCCGGCTACGCGCCTGGTGGTCGACCCCCGGGTGCTCGGTGTCGCACCGGGCGAGTCGCTGCCTTCTTTGCGGCGCGAGGGTGAGTTCTTGCGCAATCGGTCGGGCCGGCTGCTGACCGCCGACGACCGGGGTTATGCGGTGTTTGTGCTGGATGCCAATGAGGAGTTAGGCGAGGCGTCGATCGCGATGGTCGTTGCGCCGAACCGTGGGCTTGAGTCGATGCAGCAGCTCGTGCGGCGGCGCGGCGAGGCGGTGGCGTTTACCGTCTCGGGCCAGGTGCATACCTATCGCGGCGTGAACTATCTGATGATTACCGCACCGCCCCGGCCCGTGCTGAAGCAGCGCACGGCGGATGAAGCGGATGAGCCCGGCGAGGTGACTGAGGCCACCCCTGTCGTGGATGAGCCGACCGAAGAAGACGCCGAGGACACCGGGCCTTTGTCACCCGAGGAAGAGCTTGAGCAGTTGCTGGGCCAGCGCGGCGGCGGCCCGCTGGGGGGCGAGGCCGGCGACGCTCGCCCGCAACGCGACCCGGACATGGACATGCCCGAGGTCTTACGCGGCGGCTCGGCGGCCGACCCCGCCGTGCTCGGGTCGGCGCCGGGGCAGGCGCAGGCGAAGCTCCTGGAAGAGGGGGCCTTCATTGTCCAGCGCACCGGGCGGATCGTGCGGTCGGGTGACGGGGCACACGCGCTGTTTGTGTTTGATGCGGACGGCAGCGCCGCGCCTGAGCCGCCGATGATCCTCCAGGCCTGCAAGCTGCTCGAAGAAGTCGAGGCGACGCTCTACGAGTACGGCGACCATCTGCCGTTGGTGATCACGGGCCAGGTCCAGACCTATCGCGGGGCGAACTACCTGCTGCCGAGCATCCTGCGTCAGGAGTTTGACCGGGGCAACCTGGAGTAGGCCGTGCGGACTGTGCGGCGTCCAAGGCCGTCGGACTTCGTTTGCGGCGGACATGGTTGCGGCAGCGTCAGGCGATTGTTTCTGTTTTGTGTCCCATCCTCCCATGAGTATCACCGATGCAAGAGTTCACGTTCAAGACCCAGCAACGCGACCAGATGGTTGAGATCACCGATGCGGTGCGCCGCGCGGTGCAGGACGCGGGCGTGATGGATGGCTGGGTCGAGGTGTTTGTGCCGCACACGACGGCGGGTGTGACGATCAACGAAAACGCCGACCCGGATGTGGTGCACGACTTCCTTAAGCGGCTGGACAAGATGGTGCCTTGGACCGAGGACTTTGACCGCCATGGCGAAGGCAACAGCGCGGCGCACGTGAAGGCGTCGATGATGGGAAGCAGTGTGCGGGTGAAGGTGCGCAACCGCGAGCTGCGTCTTGGCCGATGGCAGGGGGTCTGGCTTTGCGAGTTCGACGGTCCCCGCACGCGTGAGGTGTGGGTCGAAGCCGGCCCGCGTGTCGACCGTAGCTAAGCCCTCGCAAGGATGACAAGCCTGGGCCTCAACGCTCGCCTGCGCGGATTGGCCGTGGGCGATGGTGATGCGTTATCACGTGCATCAAAAACCCCGCTGTCGCCGAAGCGACAACGGGGCGGAGGGGAGAAAGCAGGATTAGCGAATCGGTTTGAACCGTGATCGTCCCCGTAGCATAGTGATTTTGACGGCTTATGGGGATTGAAGCAAGGGGAAAACTCCCTATTTTGACATTTTTCGATTTGGACGTCACAAGCGTCCATTCTCTACTTCGGCGATTGGGCCCGGTTTGCTACGCGATTTTTTGCTGAGCGAGCAGGGCCGCGCCGATCGGGCCGGCGTTATCGTCGAGGATGCCCGCGATGACGGGGACATCCTGCAGCTCGTTGGGGAAAACATGTCGCTTGAAGGACTGCTCGATCTGCTTCATCCAGGGCTTGCCCAGCGCTTCGGTCGCGCCGCCGCCGACGACGACGCAGTCCAGCGAGAGCAGGGTGACGGCGCTCGCGATCGCCATGCCGACGTACCGCGCGGCGTCGGCGATGACCTCGAGGGTGAGCTCGTCGCCCTCCTTCTGGGCCTGCGCGAGGATCTTGGAGCGGATTCGGGTCAGGTCGCCCTCGACCAGGTCGGGCACGATCGACGGGCGGTTGGATTGGATCAAGGCGGTGAGCCGGCGGACCATGTTCGTCCGGCTGGCCATATCTTCGACGCTGCGTCGGCCCAGGACACCCGAGCCCTCGATGACGGTGTGGCCGATCTCCCCGGCGGTGAAGCGCGGCCCGTGGTAGAGCTTGCCGTTGAGCACGAGCCCCGCGCCGATGCCCGTGCCGACAAAGATCGCCATCTGGTCGCCGAAGTCTTTGCCCGCCCCGGCGTGGTACTCGCCCCAGGCGCCGACATTGACATCGTTGTCGACCACGATCGGGAAGTCGAACTCCTTACTCAGCACCTTGGCCAGCGGGAAGTTGTTCCAGTCCAGGTTCGGGGCGCGGAGGACAACGCCCTTGTCGATATCGATCGCGCCGGGCGCACCGATGCCGAGCCCGGCGATGTCTTTTCGTTTCATCCCGGCCTTGTCGATCAGCTTGTCGCAGAGCTTGACGATGCGGTCGATCACGGCCTGTGATCCTTCGATCGCGATGGTCTTGGTGCTGTCGCGCACAACGACTTCGCCTTTGCCCTTCTTGTCGGGTTCGTAGATCGCGGCCTGGATATTCGTGCCGCCCAGGTCGATGCCGAGGTAGCGGGAGGATTTTGACATGGGGAGGTTCCTTGGGGGTGGTTGAACCACAGGGGGCACGGAGTAACACCGTGCTGCCTTGCGGTGTGCACTCTGTGTTACGGTCGTTCAAGGCAGGTCGACATTACCCGAGTACCGGCCGACGCTTCCAGTGCTCGGTTTCGCGTTCGTAGAGCCGTGCGATACGGAGCAGGCGTTTTTCGTCGAAGGCGTTGCCGATGAGTTGGACGCCGACGGGGAGTTGTTTGCCGTCTTCTTCGGCGAATCCGCCGGGGACGGAGACGCCGGCGATGCCCGCGAGGTTGGTGGTGACGGTGTAGATGTCGTTCATGTACATCGCGAGGGGGTCGTCGGCCTTGTCGCCGATCTTGAACGCCGGGCCGGTCGTGGTGGGGCAGAGGATGGCGTCGCATCGGGCGAATGCTTGGTTGAAGTCGCGTGCGATGAGCCGGCGTGTCTTGAGGGCGCGGTCGTAGTAGGCGTCGTAGTAGCCCGAGGAGAGCGAGTAGGTCCCGAGCATGATGCGGCGTTTGACCTCGTCGCCAAAGCCCTCGGCGCGTGAGTGGGACATCATGTGCTGGATCGCGTTGTCGCCTGGTGGCGTGGGGACGCTGGTGCGGTGGCCGTAGTGCACGCCGTCGTACCGCGCGAGGTTGGAGGAGCACTCGGCGGTGGCGACGATGTAGTAGCACGGGATGCCGTACTCGGTGTGGGGCAGGTCGACCTCAACGATCTCGGCGCCCTGGGCCTTGTACACCTCAAGGGCCTCGTTGAAGGCGGCGGTGACGGCGGGGTGGTTGGCGCTCTCGTCGAGGTACTGCGACGCGATGCCGATGCGCAGCTTCGCGTCGGTGTGGTCGATCACGATGTCGCCGTCAACGTCGTAGAGGTCTTCGTCGACGGCGACGTCGGCGCTGGTGGAGTCGAGCGGGTCCTTGCCAAACATGACCTGGCAGAGCAGGGCGTTGTCGGCGAGGGTGTGGGTGACTGGGCCGATCTGGTCGAGCGAGCTGGCAAAGGCGATGAGCCCGCTGCGGGAGATTCGGCCGTAGGTCGGCTTGAGTCCGACAAGCCCGGTGATGGCGGCGGGTTGTCGGATCGACCCGCCGGTGTCGGAGCCCAGGGCCCCGGCGGCGAGGTCAGCGGCCATCGCGGCGGTGGTCCCGCCCGAGGACCCGCCCGGGACGCGGTCGAGGTCCCACGGGTTGCGTGACACGCCGAAGGCCGAGTTCTCGGTGGATGAGCCCATGGCGAACTCGTCCATGTTGGTCTTGCCCAGGATCACGGCGCCCTCGTCCTCGAGCTTGCGGACCGCGGTCGCGGTGAAGGGCGAGCGGTAATGCTCGAGCATCTTCGACGAGCAGGCGGTCGTGCCTTCGGTGTGGCACATGCAGTCCTTGATCGCGATCGGCACGCCCGCGAGCTTGCCCGTGACCTCGCCTGCATCGACCTGCTTGGCCCGCGCGATAGCGTAGTCCGTCATCCGGTCGCGGTAGGCGTTGAGTGACCCGTTGTGTGTATCGATCCGGTCGAGGTAGGCGCGGGTCGCTTCCTCGGCCGAGACGGCTTTGCTCGCGATCGCGTCACGCAGTTCGATGAGGGTAGTGGTGGTTGGGTCCATATCAATCAAGCAGAAGTCGTATGCACGGTTGTCAGAAAAGGACAGCGAGTGAGGGGTGCACCGGCCGGGGTTATAGCAACGGCCGATGATGCATCGGCGGGCGGCCTAGGCCCCGCCGCCGTCGCCCAGGACTTTGGGGACCTTAAAGAAGGGGCCCTCACGGTCGGGTGCGTTGGCCAGGGCGGCGTCGGTGTCGATGCCGGGGGCTTCGGTATCCTCGCGGAGGATGTTGTGCTGGTCCAGGGCGTGGGGCATGGGCTCGACGTCGGTGATATCGAGCTCGTTGAGCTTCTGGATATAGCCGAGGATGTTGGCGAGTTGGCCGGTGTACTGGTGGACCTGGCCGTCGGTCAGCGCGAGTCGGCTGAGCTTGGCGGCGTGTCGGACGTCGTCTTCGGAGATGGCGGGCTGGGGCATGGGCAGAGGATAGCGGCGGGGTGGGGTCTGGGCCAACCGACACGGCTTGGACCCGCGGGCGATACATGCTAAAATTCGGTCCCCCCTTTTGCCCGAGCATCTGTGCCGGCGCGACGCGTTCGGCCTCCGGAGCCACTTTATGTCGATGATCCAGTTTTCGTGCCCTTCTTGCAACACCCAGTACAAGGTGCCCGAGAAGGCGGCCGGTAAGCAGGCGACTTGTAAGTCGTGTAACGCGAGCATGACCGTGCCGATGAAGAGCGAGGGGGGCGGCGGTGCGGCCGTGTCCTTCGACGACGATGTGGTCGCCGCGCCGTTCCAGGCCGGCTCGGTCTTCGCCCCGACCAGCTCGCGACGCAGCGGGCCCAGCCCGGTCCTGCTGATGGGAATCGGCGGCGGGGTGCTGGTGCTCATCCTCGCGGTTGTGCTGATCGTCGTGCTCACCGGTGGCAAAGGGGACGACCCCGCTCCCCCGCCCAACACTGTGGCCGACAACAATAGCTCCGACAGCACTCGGACCCCGCGCCGTGGACGTCCCGGCCGAGACACCACGCGTGATACGGATGAGAGCACCGACACCGAGGACGGCGATACCCCGGCCGCGACAGACGGCCGTGTGATCGATACGCCCGGCCCCGCGTTGGCCGGTGTCATGAACTGGTCGCTCGATATCCCGTCCAAGGTCGCCAACGTTTCGCAGAGCGTCGATTTCCGCGGCATGGTCCTCAACCTGCCGGGCGACTGGGAAAAGCGGGTGCAGGACATGAGCACCCTGGTCTCGGGCAACGACGATTTCAAGTCCACACTGGTCGACACGTTTGGCGACGAGGTGCTGGAGACCGCCTTCCTCGAGGCCGGCCCGCGCGAATCGTCGGTCGACGTCCGCTTCGGCGTGTTCGTTTCGCGTAACGATCAGCACAGCGAATGGCCCGAGCTCTCAGAGGTCGAGCGGGTCAGCAGCGCGATGCAGGTCGAGAAGTCCAAGCTCCAGCAGCTCCGCGACCAGGCGGACTCGGGCGACTTCGCCGCCGGGATGCTCCTCGCGATCGTCGAGGGGATGACCGACGCCTCCAGCGGCACGCCCCTCGCGTTCAACCTGTTCCAGCCCGAGACCTACTACATCAAACAGAACGCCTACGACCGCGTCGAGTTCGGCACGCTCATGGGTGGGCACCCCTTCGCCCGGGTTGTGCTGGACAACGAAAAAGACAACACCAAGGTCCTGCTCTACACCGGTTACGTCAACGACCTGTGCATCACGTTCATCGGCGAAGCCCCGGCCCGCTACGACGGGCTGATCCAGGACATGGACTATGTCGTCCGCTCGAGCCGACTGATGACCTCGCGTGAGGCCCGGGCCTACAGCCGGGACGACGCGACCTACCAGATGTGGATGAACGACCGGTTCATCACCATCGGCTACCAGGGCGACAGCACCCCGTACAGCGACGTGAGCGAAGCCGGCTGGGATGGCTTCCCCGAGAACTCACTCTTCGAGGGCAGCTCGGCCGCCCGCGCGACCGTGACCCCGCTGCACCAGCCCTACGGCATCGTGCCGCCCGAAGGCCTCAGCGTCGCCTCGGTCAACCGAGTCTCCGCCCGCTGGTTCCCCAACGCGAACGGGCTCTGGCTGCAGATGAAGGTGACGAAACTCGAAGGCCGGGCGCAGCGGACCATGACCACCCCGATCATGGCCCCGGAAGTCGAAGGCGGCCCCGAGCTCGCGTTTGTCAACAGCACCGTGGTCCCGCTCCCCGAGGGCTACGAGTACAGCCAGCTCTCCGCGGGTACGATGACCCTGCACCGTGTGCTGTTGCCCGAGTACCCTGGCAGCGATCTCCGCAAGGTCTACTACGTACTCTTTGACGGCGCGTCGCAGGTCACGATCGAGGCCCACTTCAATGCCTCGCGCCCGGAAGACCTCACGCTGCTCGACACCGCCGCGCAGACGCTGACGAAGATCTGACCCCAAGACTGGCTGCTTCCTCTACCTTTTGATCGACATCCCCCTCGTGCCCGGCCGACGGAAGTCGGCCGGCCTTGTTTGAGGGCAACACCCGCGAACCCCACGATGCCTGACACCACTTTGCTTGAGTGCTTCGAAAACCCCAACCCGGGGCGCGACTACGTCATCGAACACGTCGCCGAGGAGTTCACCAGCGTCTGTCCCAAGACTGGCCACCCCGACTTCGCGCACGTCACGGTCCAGTTTGTCCCGGACCAGACGTGTGTCGAGCTCAAGTCGCTTAAGCTCTACTTCCAGAGCTTCCGCAACGAGGGCATCTTCTACGAGGCCGTGACCAACCGGATTGCGGATGATCTTCAGGCCGTCATGCAGCCGCGTTGGATGCTGATCCAGACCGACTGGACCGGCCGGGGCGGGATCCGCTCGGTGATCCGCGTGGAGGTCGGCCAGGTGCCGGGCAGCGCGCCGCTCGAAGACTACGACGACGATGAAGACTACGACCCACCCGGCGGCAGCCGACCCCCGGGGTTCTGATTCGATTCGTTGTTATGATCCAAGGGCTGACGGCGTGTGAATCGTCGGCATCGATGAAGTCAGTCACGACAGGCGAGGATCGCAAGGCCTTGCTATCGTATCCGCCCCTGATCCCCAAGCATTCCTGAAGAAACGGCCCACCCATGAGTATCCTCGTCGACAAAAACACCAAGGTCATCTGCCAGGGCATCACCGGCTCGGCAGGCGCGTTCCACACCAAGGGCTGCCTCGACTACGGCACGCAGATGGTCGGGGGCGTCACCCCCGGCAAGGGCGGACAGAAAGACCCCAACGGGCTGCCGATCTTCAATACGGTGGCCCAGGCCGTGGACGCGACCGGCGCGAACGCGACGATGATCTTCGTGCCGCCGCCGTTCGCCGCCGACGCCGTGCTTGAAGCCGCGGACGCGGGCATCGCCATGATCGTCTGCATCACCGAGCACATCCCTGTGCTCGACATGATGCGCGTCACGAAGCAGCTCGCCCAGCCCAAGTACGACGGCGTCACGCTGCTGGGCCCCAACTGCCCGGGCATCATCACGCCCGGCGAATGCAAGATCGGCATCATGCCCGGCTACATCCACACCCCCGCGGGCGAGAGCAAGTCCGGCAAGAGCGTGGGGATCATCTCCCGCTCGGGTACGCTGACCTACGAAGCCGTCTGGCAGACCGGCAACCAGGGGATGGGCCAGACCACCTGCGTCGGCATCGGCGGCGACCCGGTGCGCGGGCTCAACTACATCGACCTGCTCGAGATGTTCCAGAACGACGACGACACCGACGGCATCGTGATGATCGGCGAGATCGGCGGGACCGACGAAGAGGCCGCCGCCGACTACATCAAGACCAACGTCACCAAGCCCGTCACCATCTTCATCGCCGGCCAGACCGCACCGCCGGGCCGACGCATGGGCCACGCCGGGGCGATCATCTCCGGCGGCGAAGGCACCGCCGCATCGAAGATCGACGCGCTCAAAGACGCCGGCTGCCACGTCAGCATGTCCCCCGCGGACCTGGGCAAGACCATGGCTAAGGCGCTGGGTATCGAAGCCGTGGTGGCGTGACGCGGATCGCAGCTGATCGCCGTGCCATTCAACAGACCAGCCCGCAGCAAATAGTTGCGCGGGTGGGGCTATCCATCTAAACACACCGCGCAGCTGTTAGCGGCGGGCGATTGGGCGGGCGTCGCTACCCGCGTCGCGGATTGCGGCGTGAGCTTGTCCCGCGAGGGCGTGGTGGCGGGGGGCCGGTGTCGTCTGCGGGTGCGGGTTTGGTCGTGGCCGAAGGGGTGTCGGATGACTCGTTCTTCTTCGTCGCGCCGCCGCTGTGCGTTTTGGGCTTGGGCTGTCCGGATGCCGCCTGCTTTTCGTCTTCCTCGTGCGCGAACTTGCCAAAGATCATTCGGCCGGCGCTGGTCTGCAGCGTGCTGGTGACGACCAGGTCGACAACATGGTCCAGGTGTGTTCGGCCGTTCTCGACCACCACCATCGTGCCGTCCTCGAGGTATCCCACGCCCTGCGTCGAGGATTCGCCGGGCTTCACGAGCTTAACCGTCAGGTGTTCGCCGGGGAGTACGACGGGTCGCAGGGCTTTGGCCAGGTCGTTGAGGTTGATGACATCGACCCCCCGGAGCGTCGCGATCTTGTTGAGGTTGAAATCGTTGGTCATCAGCCGGCCCTGCATCTGCGCAGACAGGTCGATGAGCTTCTGGTCGACGTTGATCCCCTCGGCGTCGCGGTCCTCGACATGGACCTCGGCCTGCTCGTTGGCTTGCAGTTTCTGCAGGATGTCCAGCCCGCGTCGGCCGCGTGCCCGCTTCATCTTGTCCGCCGAGTCCGCGATGGTCTGGAGCTCATCGAGGACGAAACGCGGGACGATGATGACGCCCTGCATCACCTGGGTATTGATGATGTCAAGGACTCGGCCATCGACGATCACGGAGGTATCGAGGATCACGGGGCGGTTGCCGCGGACCTGCTTTGCGAACTCGACGTAGGGGATGATGAAGCGGAAGTCGTCTTTGGTCTGGAGGACCAGTGAGATGCAGATGTAGCAGGTGATGACGCCGAGGATGACCTTGACGCCGAGCAGGAGGTTTTCCTGAGCGATGATGAGGTCGGGGTCGTCGGGCTCACTGAGAACCCCGATGAGATCGACGATGTAGGCGAGCGGGAGCAGGACGACAAGCCCGGCGATGAGGCCGAGGAACACGCCGGAGATCGCGGAGAGTTTTTTCTTGGGCGAGAAGGTGTCGGCAGCGATGACGGCCCCCGCGCCGCCCATGGCGAGGATGAGCAGCAGCATAAACTGCTGGAAGGTGATACCGCCGCTTTCCTGGTTAGCGAGCAGGTACCCGACGCTGATCGCCGCGACGATGACGACGACGAGCCCCCGGAGGATGAAGAGGATCATGTTGTTCCGCATGGTTGCCCCAAACGTATAAAAGGATTGCCGGAAGGATAAGAAGCTGGGGACTTCTCCCCAAGGATACGCTTTGGCTGTCGGCCCCGCCAACCGGTTTGCCCGAGGGGTCGGCTTGGGGTATCCTCGCCCGGCTAGGCGGGTGTGCCTGATCGGTCGGATCAGGGCACGACGCCTCGCCTCGCAGACAGGCGGCTGGGCCCGATGCACGGGTGGGCTCGCGAACCGGGTCAGGCCTTGATCGGAGCAGCCCTAAGGGACGTCCGCCCGGTGCCGTTGGTGTCCTGGCCGTCTGTCTGCGGGGCGGGAACGAGTTGTTAGGGCCTAGGGCTTAGGGCCTAGGCCGGAGTCGGAAAGGCAAGTCTTCCTAGGCCCTAAGCCCTAGGCCCTAGCGCCTATCATGGCCTATACCGTCCTAGCCCGACGCTACCGCAGCCAGGCCTTCGGCGATGTCGTCGGCCAAGGCGCGATCGCGGAGACCCTCAAAAACGCCATCCGCTCCGGACGGGTTGCGCACGCCTACCTCTTCACCGGCACACGCGGTGTGGGCAAGACGTCCATGGCCCGCCTCTTCGCCCGTGCCCTCAACGCGCCCGACACCGTGCCCGACGCGCCCAAGCCCGAGGGCGACGAACACACATACCCTGAGCTCGAAGTTCAGCAACGCATGGCCGACGCCATCATGCGCGGCGACGACCTCAACGTCATCGAACTCGACGGCGCCAGCAACCGCGGCATCGACGACGCCCGCGACATCATCGCCAAGGCGGGCCTGAGCCCGACCGACAACGCGCGGTACAAGGTCTACATCATTGACGAGGTCCACCAGCTCACCAAGGACGCGTTCAATGCGCTCCTGAAGATCATGGAGGAGCCGCCGTCGCACGTGAAGTTCATCCTCGCAACGACCGAGCCCCACAAAATCCCGGCGACAATCCACTCGCGCTGCCAGCGCTTCGACTTTAAGAACATCCCCACGGCACAGATCAAGCAGCATCTGGCGAACGTGCTCAAAGGCGAGTCGATCGAGGCCGAGGACGAGGTGCTCTACCAGGTCGCGGTGCTGGGCAATGGCTCGATGCGTGACGCGCTGTCGCTGATGGACCGGCTGGCCGCATCGGAAGAGCGTCCGCTGACCGGGGCGCTGCTGGAGAACATGCTCGGGCTGCCGCCGCGCGAGCGTGTGGTGGCGCTGGTGGATGCATTGGCCGACGGGGACCTCGCCCAGACTTTGGCGCAGACCGAAACACTGCTCGCGTCGGGGATCGGGCAGGAGCAGGTCATCGACGTGCTGATCGAACGGCTGCGTCAGTTGATGCTGATCTCGGCGTGCGGGGTGGATTCCGAGCTGGTCGAGCTCTCGCCCGAGGCGCGTACGAAGGCGGCCGAGCAGGCCAAGCGGTTTGACCCGCCGGGGCTGGTGCACATGATCGCGCTGTGCGAGGGGCTTAGCCGAAGCAGCAAGTCGTCCTCCAACCCGCGTGCGCTGCTGGACGCGACGATGGTCCGGCTGGCGCTGGCGGAGAAGATGGCCGACGTCGCAGCGCTGCTCGCGGGTGGCGTCTCCGTCGCCGCCGAAAAAAAAAAGCTAACGGGTAGCCCTGCAACGTCGCCTCCCGCGCCCCAGACCTACCGCCCCCCATCGCGTAAGCAGCCCGCGTCGGAAGGCCCCGCACCGGTGTCGGCCGGCTCATCCAGCCAGGCCGAAACGGCCCCGGACGATGCATCCGGTTCCGAGGCCCCTTCGGCCGTTGACCTGTCCGACACGAAGGCGGTCTGGCAAGCGCTGCACGACCGCATCGCGTCCGCGTCCTCTTTCGCCTGGGTCGATAAGGTCCAACTAGTGAAGCTCGACACCGAGTCGGGCGTCTGCCTGCTCGAGCCACGCAGCGGGCAGCGTGACATCGCCGCCTTCGCCGGGCAGCGCCAGCGCGACCGGCTTGCGCTTGAACTCACCAAGCTCACCTCCAAACGCTTCCGCGTTGAACTTGCTGAGCCCGCCCGCCCCAACGCCGGGTCGCAGTCCGATTCCCCCGGCTCCTCACAGCGGCTGGACCGTCAAAAAGCGATGGGGCTGCCGCTCGTCCGCGACGTGCTTGATGCTTTTCCGGACGCCGTCCTGATCGACACGCGCAAACGCGAGTCGTAGCGCAGCGGCGCGACGTGCCAGACACCGTGCCGCGTCCCCGCCTACCATACGTCTATGCGAATCACCCGAAAGCGTTTCTTGACTGCGTTCCTGATCGTCCTGGTCCTGCTCGTCGCGGCCGGGGGCACCATCTTCTACATGATCGGCGGGGTAGGCGAATCGCCCCTGGAGGCGTGGGTCGGGCGACAGGTCAAGAGCACCCTCAACAGCTATCTGGTGCCCCAGCTTGAGTTCGACGAGGTGGATTACCAGGCCCCGCGCAGTGTCACGCTGCTCGGCGTTCGGCTGGTCGCGGACGACCCCGATGCCCCGGGCCAGCAGGTCAGCATCTTTGAAGCGGAGGCGATGCGGATCACGCTGGGCGAGCTCCCCCGCTTGGGCAAGCCGATCGTTGTCGAGAGCGTGACCCTCGAGCGGCCCACGGTCCGGCTCGTTACGCCACAGGGGGGCGGCCCGCTGATCGGTTTCAGCGAGCTGGTGAAGTCCGAGCCTGACGCCGAGGCGCCGCCACTGAGCGAGGTGCTTCAGCTCAAACTGGTTGAGTTGATCGAGGCCCAGGTGGTGCTGGATACGCGCGAGCCCGGCACGCAGCCGACGGTGTTTGACCAGATCACGACGGACTTGAACATCGATGCGCAGTCGGGTGGGCTGTACAACTTGGCGCTCGACCTCGACCGCAAGCCGGCACTGGGCGCGACGATCCAGGCGGGCTTTGATATCGACGCGTTTACGCTGCAGATCGACGCGTCGAACATTGAGTTGAAACTCGACCGTGAGCACGACCGCTACCTGCCCCAGTCCGTGCAGACGATGATCGCGCCGTACGACCTCACCGGCGATGTCGTGCTCGGGGTCACGGGCCTGCTTGATCTGTCGACATGGCAGGACTCGGCGTTGGACATCGACCTGAACGTGGAGGGCATTAACGCCTTGATCGGGGACTACCGTGTCGAGGCCGAGCGTTTCATGCTGGCGGCGCAGACTGCGGACCGGGTTGTGCAGCTGACCCGGCTTGAGGGCAACATCTTCGACGGGGAGATCCGCGGCGACGGGGTGGTGCAGATCTCGGAGGGCTACCCGTTCGACCTGCGGCTTGGCGGGACGGCGTTGGCGTTGGAGAAGACGCTTCGGCCAACCGAAGGCATCATGCCCAAGTATGCCGGGCTGGCGGACTTCCAGCTCAGTGCGAGCGGGCCGTTGGCGTATGTGATGACCGAGCTTCGGGGCGAGGGGACGCTGGACATCCGGCAGGGTCGGATCGCGCGGATCATGGTCATCTCCGACATCATCGACTTCATGGAGTCGGCCGGGGACTTGTCAAAGCCGGAGGACGCGGTGGCCGGGCGCGACCGCGCGGAGGTCGCTTTCCGCCTGCGTGGCGACCACGCGTACCTGAGCAAGATGGAGCTGGTCGGGAGCTGGTTCGCGGTGCGTGGCCGGGGCAACGTGTTTTTTGACCAATCGATGAACGTGCAGGTCAATGCCGGGCCGTTGGAAAAGGTGCAGGATACGCTGGGTGTGATCGGCGACGTGTTTGGCGCATTGACCGACTCGATGCTGGCGTACCGTGTGTCGGGCACGACCGAGTCGCCCTCGATCCGCCCGGTCGCGTTTGGCGGGCTGCGCGGCGCGCCCGGCGATGATGGAGAAGACCTGCCGCCCTGGTCGCCGCCCGCCGTGGCCCCGGCCACGAACGCGGCGCAAGAGCCCGATGTGTCGGACGAATCGGCGCAGCCCGCCGAGACCGAGAGCGTCGCACCACGCCGTTCGCGTGATGATGTGCATGATGATTTGTAGTTGGCTTTACCTAAGTTCATAGGAAACGATTGTGTTTGATAACCTGAAGAATCTGAAAGAACTCGCGGGGATGATGGGGAATCTTGGCGAGATGAAGACCAAGCTCGAAGAGGCGCAGCAGGCGCTCGCGCACAAGACTGCGCAGGGCGAGGCCGGCGCGGGCGCGGTCCGTGTGGTGATGAATGGCAAGTTCGAGGTGCAGTCGGTCACGATCGACCCGGCGATGGTCGGGGCGTTGGCGGGGGCTGGCAGCGAGGCCGACCGCGAGATGGTGGAGGAGCTCTTGGCCGCGGCGTTCAATGACGCAGTGCTGAAGGTGCAGGAGTTGATGAAGGACTCGCTGGGCGATGTGACAGGTGGGCTGAATCTGCCGGGGATGTAGGTCTTTGTGCATGCCGCTTGCGGCTTAGTGCGTTAGGCCTAGCACCGCGAAGCCGCAAGCGGCTGTAAAAACGCCGGGCGACCTGAGTCGCCCGGCGTTTCGCATTGACCCTGCGGTGTTGGTGTGCGGCTACTGTCGGAGGTAGAGCCAGACAAAGCCGGTGCTTTCTTCGAGGATGAACTCGGAGCGGCTCTGGTAGTGCGTCTGGTAGCGCTGTATGACTTCCTGATAGGCCTCGCTCTGTGGGTCTTCGTGTGCCTGCAGCTCCGCGATGATCTCCTGGGTCTTCTGGTCCCACTCGGCTTGGCGTGCCTGGGATTCTTCGGGCGTGACGCCCTCGGGGTAGGTGACGACGCGGGCGGAGTCGCCGACCAGGAGGTCGAGCTTGCCGTCGCCGTTGATGTCGTCGACCCAGACGCGGGTCGAGCCGGCGGGCGCGGTGGGGGTCGCGTTCGCCCCGGCCTGTGCGTAGCCGGCGGGCTCGATGAGGACTTCGAAGGCCTTGAGCTCGGGCGTGACGCCGGCCCCGGCGGTATTCTCCGCGAGGAAGACGCCGCCCTGCGCCGATCCGCTGAGCAGGTCCATGTCGCCGTCGCCGTCCCAGTCAACAACGAACGGGTCGCTGTGCATGCCCGGGACCAGGAGGGGCTCATCGCCGACCATGACCTGGTGGGGTTCGGGGTAGAAGCCGTCGCCCCCTGCGCCGTCGAAGATGTAGAACGTGCCGGCGAAGTTGCCGACGATCAGGTCGAGGTCGCCGTCGCCGTCCCAGTCGGTTGCGGTGGGGCGGGTGCAGATTTTCTCGATGATGTTGTCTTCGGAGGCGGGGATGATGAGGACTTCGTCGTCCGAGCCGGTGAGGTCGATGGACTTTTTGAAGCCGCCGTCGTCTTCGCCGTAGAGCACCTGGAACGTGCCTGCCATGCCGAGTTCCTGGTTGTTCCAGGAGTATGAGCCGGAGAGGATGTCGTTGAAGCCGTCGTCGTTGAGGTCCACTAACTGTGGCGTCGAGCTGGTGCATCACCAGACGCCCGGGACGATAGCGGTCTCGCCCTCGGCCTGGAGGAACTCGCCGGCGGCGAGTGTGCCGTCGCCGTGGTTGCGGAAGACGTGGATCTTGCCGTTGTTGAACTGCCCGACGAGCAGGTCTTTGTCGCCGTCGTTGTCGACGTCGGCCCAGCAGGGCGCGGCGTATCCGGGGGCTTCGACTTTGATAGTCTCGCCGCCGGCCTCCATGCGGACGGGGTCGGCGAACTCGGCGGCGTTGGCGAGGCCGGCCGTGCCGACCATGCCCGCGAGTGCGATGAGGAGTCGTCTGGTACGCATCGATCGTTTCCCATATTGGAAGAAGAGGGGGTTGCCCCGGCCACGCAACCGGAGCCCAGGAAGGCGGGGGTGCCGTCCGCCAATGTACCAGCGGACAGCACCCGGATGCCAGTGTTACGCGGCAAGCGGGTGCGGAGTTCGTGGGTAGTGGTTGGCTGGGTCTGTGTGGGCCCGGGCGAATCGTTGGGGGGGTGATCGCTAGGCGGCGAGGGCTTCGAGGGGGGCGAGGTGGACGCCGGGGCAGGGCTCGCCCATACGCTGCGCGGTGAGGCCGAAGTCGCCGCAGTTGAGGAACGCGCCGTTGTTGCCGGTGAAGAACCGGGCACGGTGGTGGCCTGGCTTGAGCTGGACGGTCGCGTCCCAATGGCCGGGTTTGGCGACGACGGGCTGCATCTCAACCCATCGGCTCGGCCCGACTCCGCCATCAAGCACGAGGTAGACGCGCTGGGCCTCGCCGGGCATCGCGGTGAATCGCCAGGTCTCATAGCCCTCGGTGAGTGTCTGCTGCAGGGGAGCTTGATCGATCATCATGGGTCCTCGCGGGCGGGATCGGCCGCGCATCCGGTGGGGTGGAAAGTTGGGTCTGGTGAGTCCCCGTACGCCCGCCGGTGGAAGACCGGCAGCCCTGCGGGCGAGAGCCCGCTTACTGTCTCTATCGGCCGGTTCCGGTGGTGGATTAACCGGGACTGGAGGGATTGCCTGCTTAGGCCGCCAATGGCTGTTTTCGGCGGCACCAACGCAGGATCGCGGGGCCGAGCAGGGCGGCGTTATAGAAGACGATCATGAGAAACATGCCGTGCAGCGCGAACTCGGCGGGCTGCCCGTCGAGCATACGGTGCAGCCCGAACCAGTTGCCGTGCGTCTCGAGCCACAGCCGCAGGGGCCTGGCGCCGAGGGTTGCGGCGAAGGGGGCGTTGGGGAAGTCCTCGGTGAAGAGGCGTGGCATGTCGGGGACCATCGCCCAGAACCCGCCGAGGGTCATGACAGCGGGCAGGAGGGTCGGCCTGCGGCGCAGAATGGCGGAGCCGACGAGCGTAAGCACGCCGCCCAGGGCCATCCCGGTCGCGAAATGCATGGTGGCAAAGGCCAAGGGGTCTCTCCTCGATTCGTGCTACGCGGCCTTGCGCTTGCGGGAGGGCGTTTCGATGCGTGGTGCCTGCGTTTGTGTAGGTGGGTAGATGTCTTCGCCGGGCATGAGGCCTTGGAGCAGCCCCTGCATCTGCATGGCCGCGCCGCCCCAGGTATGCCGATCCAGCACCCAGGACCGGGCGGCGTCCCCCAGTGCGCGGGCGCGGGCCGGGGAGTGCCAAACCTTGTCGAGCGCATCAACCCAGGTCGACGCGCCGCTGCACGACATCATCGGCGCGGGCTGTTCGCCAAAGATGAGCCCGCTTTTGGCGCGTTTCGACGCGAGGATCGGCATGCCCATCGCGGCGGCTTCGAGCAGCTTGTTCTTGATGCCTCGGCCGCAGCGCATCGGCATCACGGCGGCGCTGCTGGCCAGCACATGCGGACGGATATCACTGACATCCGACAGGACCTCGACGCCCGGCAAATCGGCGAGCTCGTACACCTCGGGCCGGGGTGATCGGCCGATGATCGTCCATGTCGCATCGGGCCAGCGGTACACGGCGTGGGTCCAGACCTTCCTGGCGAACCAGCGGACGGCATCGATATTGGGCTCAAAGGACAGGTTGCCCCAGAACACGCAGGTGCGCGGCAGGCGGAGCGTCTGGTCGGGCTGGAAGTAGTCGGTGTCGACCCCGTTGGGGATGTTGACGGCGTTGCACCCGCCCAGGCGTCCGAGCCAGCGGGTGTCGTGCGGGCTGACACCGATCGCGGCGGCGGTACGGTGGGCGCGGTTACCTCGATTGAACGCGATCTGCATGAGTGCGAACACGGCGGCGAGGCGGGCCCGATGCGGTAGGGCGGTGATCCCCTCGCGTCGGAGCATGGAGAGCTGGAACCCCGCGGGCTCGTCGGCGGCGTACCAGACACGGGGGAGCTTGGGGTAGGCCCACGCGAGGCCGCGCAGCAGGGCCGGGCCGTGGGGCCCGAGCGCGACGATTGCGCGGGGGCGGGTCTGCTCGACCAGGGGCAGGACACCGGCGAGCTGGTGGGCGTGGAGGTCCTGGTGGCCGGCGAGCCGATCGCGGAGGCCCATGAGTTTGCCGGACCAGCCCAACGCGAAGCGCTTGATGTCCGTGGCGCTGGCGGCCGGCCAGTCGAGTGTCAGCTCCTGCAGCCAGCCGGGGATTTTGGCCTGTGCGGGGTGGATGGTGGCGATCCCGACCTTGAGCCCCTGCTGGGTGAGGGTCTTGGCCATGTTCGAGCCATGCACGCGGTAGCCCTGGTCCATGGGCCAGAGCGGGTTCTCGCTGACAAAAAGCACGTCGAGCTGGTGTTGTGGCGTTGACATGGAACGGTCCTCCCCTTGCATCGAATCAGAAAAACGGTGTGGATCAGGCGGCGGTACGTCGGCCGCGTCGGAGCTTGCCGACCGCTTCGCAGACGCGGGCAAAGTCCACGGCGGACTTGTCCCAGTTGTAGTCACGCAGACGCTTGGTGCCGCGTCCCGCGAGCTCGGCCCGGCGCATCGGGTCCTTGATGAGAGACGTCATCGCCGTCGCGAGCGAGGTGGCCCGGCCCGGCGGGACGAGCATCGCCGCGCCCCCCGCGACCTCGGGCAGGCTGGTCGTGTCCGAGGTGATCACCGGCGTCGCCGAGGCAAAGGCCTCAAGCACCGGCAGCCCGAACCCCTCCGACAAACTCGGGTACAGCAGCACCGTCGCGCAGCTCAGCAGCAGCGGCAGCTCCGACTCGGGCACGTACCCCTGGAGCACGATGCTCTTGCCAAGCCCCAGCATGTCGCAAAGCCGGCCGAGCTCCTGGCGTGTCTTGTCATCGAGGCCGACGATCAGCAGCCGACAGTTCTGGCGGTAGCGTGGCCGAACCATCGCCCAGGCCTCGATCACGCCGCGGGTGTTCTTGCGTTCTTCCCCGGCACCGAAGTGCAGCAGGTACGGGCAGGTGACGCCGAGCTTGCCGACGACCGCTTCGGCGCGGGTGATGTCGATGGTGTGGTTTTCGAGTGTCGGTCCCCAAGGCACCACCAGGCCGCGCCGCGGGTCCAGGCCGTGCTCCCCGACCAGCCGACCCCGGACGTAGTGTGAGGGGCTGACGACGGCGGCGGCTTTCTGGCAGGCGTGTTCGACAGACAGCTCGAATCGCTTGAGCTCGCGGGACGATCGGCCCTGGGGCATGTCCAGCGGGATGACATCGTGGATCGTGACGAGGGTCGGCACAGGCATCCAGCGCGGGCAGAGGTTGGCCGGGCAGTGCAGCGCATCGACCCGGTCCATACGGGCCGCGGCGGGCAGGCGGACCTGCGTCCAGGCGTCGAACCGGTCGCCGCGCATCTCGATGAAACGCGGTGTGAAGTTACGGGGCAGGTCGGCGGGGGGCGGGCCCGGTGTGCGGTGGTACGCGACAATCTCCCAGCCCGGGCGGGCGTCCGCCAGGTGGCTGTAGAGGCGCAGCATGCTCTTGCCGATCCCCCGGCGTTGGTCGGCAAACAGTGTTCTGGCGTCGAGTCCGAGGCGCATCATGACCCTCCAGGCCCGGCATGGGCCTGTAGCGGTTCTATCGGTCGATTCCATAGTGGGGGTTAAGCTGGGAAGGGCGGCTGGGGCGAAATGGACCGTGAAGGGCGCACCGTGAACACCGATACCCCTCCGCATCGCCTGTATGCACGGTTCACTGTGGACTATTCACGGCTCACTCGCTTCCGCTTTGCAATCTGCGGTGGGGTCAGGTCCAATAGTGAAATGAGCGATCAACCTGAAACGCATCACCCCGCCGCCCCCAAGCACATCGTCATCATCGGTGACGGCCACGCCGGGGTCGCCGCCGCCGTCGAACTCGCGGACCACGGCCACCGGGTCACCATCGTCGAGTCCTCCGTCCACATGGGCGAATCCGCCTCCTCCCACGAGGCCACCGACTCCTCCCAGCACGCCCTCATGCGGCTGTGTACCAACCAGTGCGACCTCTACCGCCGCCTCGGTGTCATCCGCGACGTCAAGTGGCAAAAGACCCTCTACATGACCGGCGAGGACGGCATCATCGACGAACTCACCGGCGACGACCTGCCCGCGCCGTTCCACCTCACCCGATCGCTGCTCAAAATGAAGCGGTTCACCTGGGCCGAGAAACGCAACATCTTCCGCGGGTTCCTCTCGGTCATGCAGCTGAGCAAGAAGGCCCGGGAGCGGCTGGTCGACGAGAACTTCCGCGAGTGGCTGCTGTCGATGGATCAGCCCGAGCACGCTGTTGACAAGTTCTGGGCCGCCATCATCGCCGGCGCCTGCAACCAGCTTCCGCGACAGATCAGCGCGGCCTACGGCGTACGCATCATCCAGGAGGGCTTCCTCCACTCCAACACCGCCCACCAGATCGGCTTCTCCAACATCAGCCGAGACGAGTTCCACGCCCGATGCCTCGAGGCCATCTCGAAAAAGGGCGGCGAGCGCATCGCCGGCACGCGGGTCGAACGCATCAGCTACGACCCCGAGAGCAAATCGATCACGGGCGTCGAGCTTACCGACGGCCGAACCATCTCCGCCGACGCCTACATCACCTCGATCCCCTACAAGCGGGTCGATGAACTCGCGACCCCCGACATGAAACGCGACGACGAACGCCTGCAGATGCTCGAGCACATCCAAGGCGTCCCCGTCATCGGCATTCACTTTTTCGTCGACTCGCCCGACCACCACGATGTCATGACCCGCAGCCATCTGCTGTTCACCGACGGCCCGATCCGCTGGGTCTTCAACAAGGGACGCGCACGCGGCGAATCCGAGGACGGCACGGCCTGGACCATCGGCGGGATCGACGTCGGCGGGTCGCACCACCTCCACGCCATCGTCGGCCACGCCGAGGACTACGCCGACCTGACCGACCAGCAGATCATCGACGATGCCTTCGCCGAGATGCGCTTATGTATGCCGTCGCTGACCGAGGACGTGAGCGTGGTTGAGGCGCACGTCGTCCGCGAGACCCGCGCCGCGTCGTCCCCGCGCCCGGGCGGCAAGCAGGTCCGCCCCAAGCCGTCGGGCGACATCAAGAACCTCATCATCGCCGGCGGCTGGGCCAGCACGGGCTGGCCGACGACGATGGAGGGGGGGGTCCGTAGCGGCTACCGCGCCGCCGCCGCCGTCCTCGCGATGGACGTGCCCGAGGACGAGCCCATCAACTACAACACGCTGCTCATCCCCGACGTCCAGCCCAGCAACCTGTACAAAGCGATCAGCGGTTGAGGATTCGGACAGCCGGCGGCCTACGGACGCCGGACCTCGGGCGGCTTACGCTCCGGGCGTCACGTGGGTGGACCGAGTCCGCGATCGATACCCACCGCTCCCCAGGTATAACGAAACCCCCAAATGCAAAGCACGCCCGCGATCACGGGCGTGCTTTGCTCAATGTGCGAAGAACGAGGCGGCAGGCCGATCAGCCGACCCGCTTGATCGCGCAGCCAAACACGCCGGTTTCTGTGTACGGGACTTCGTCGCCGTTGAGAAGCGCGTCGATCACTGGCACGAGGTAGGGCTCGTCGCCTTCGCCGCACTGGCTGGGGTCGTTGACCGTGTTGTGTACCCCGCCGCGGTAGCGGAGTGTGCCCTCGGCGTCGATGACCATCACGTGCGGCGTGACCTCCGCGCCGTAGGTGTCGGCGATCACGTTGCCCTCGTCCTTGAGCACGGTGTAGTTGATGTCGTGACGTTCCAGGTACGAGTTGATCCGGTCCATCGACTCGTCTTTGTTGGAGTTGATCCCGATGAAGACGACCTCCTCATCGCTGTAGTCCTCGACCATCTCCACAAAGATCCGGTCGAAGCCGGTGTTCTCGGCCATGCGATAGAACGGGCAGTTGATCGAGTGGAACATCAGGACGACGACCTTGCCTTCGTAGTCCGAGAGTGAGACGTCCTCGGCTGTGCGGATGTCTTCGAGCGTGAACCCGGGGGCGGCTTCGCCGATCACGGCGGGTTCGTCGGCAAGCGCGGGCGTCGATCCGGTCAGCAGCACGGTGCCAGCAACGGCGGCACAGGCCAGGGCAGTTAGCGGGGCGAGCAGGTTGGGCATGAGGGGCTCCTTGAAGAGGGGGTAACGGATTCGGGGTATGGCAAACGCGGCAACACTCCGCCCACCACACAGCGCTAACGATGAGAAGTACCCCGGTATTTCATCGATGTTGACATTAATTTTCGATTAACTGATCGGGTCGCGAGACCTCGGTACACCCGCCCGCCCGCTCGCCCGCCCGGCTCAGCGGTGCCGTCGGCCCGGTCGCGTGTAGAATCGCCAGCCATGCCGGCGATCACCGTCCAATCCCTCTGCAAGACCTACCACGTCGCCGACAAACAGCCCGGGCTGGTGGGCACGGCGAAGCATTTCCTCAACCGTAAGCACCGCGATATCCACGCCGTGAAGGACGTCAGTTTCGACATTGCGCCCGGCGAGATCGTCGGGTTCCTCGGCCCCAACGGCGCGGGCAAGACCACCACCCTCAAGATGCTCACCGGGCTCATCCACCCGTCATCGGGCAGCGTCCAGGTACTTAGCCACGAGCCGTTCAAACGCAAAGCCGACTACCTCCGGCAGATTACGCTGGTCATGGGCAACAAGCAGCAGATGATCTGGGACCTGCCGCCGATGGACTCGCTCCAGGTCAACGCCGCGGTCTACAGCATCCCCGAGCCCGAGGCGAAGCGGCGTATCACTGCGTTCGCAGACATGCTCGGGCTTAAGGAAGAACTCACCCAGCCCGTCCGCAAGCTCTCGCTGGGCCAGCGGATGAAGTGTGAGCTCGTCGCGGCGCTGCTGCACCACCCCAAGGTCCTGTTCCTCGACGAGCCGACGCTCGGGCTGGACGTGAACGCGCAGACGGCCGTCCGCCGATTCCTCAAGGAGTACAACGACGAGCACCAGGCGAGCATCCTGCTGACCAGCCACTACATGGCCGACATCACCGCGCTTTGCCGGCGGGTGGTGGTCATCCACAAGGGCACGATCCTCTACGACGGCTCGCTCGACGGCGTGATCGAACGCTTCGCGCCGCTGCGCGAAGTCAAGCTCGACCTGGCCGCACCAGTCAACGATACCGTGCTAGCGAGCTACGGCGAGGTCGAGTCCAACGACGGCCGAACCGCCCGCCTGCTCGTCCAACGCGAGGCGCTGACGCAAACAGTGGGGCGGCTGCTGGGCGAACAACAAGTCGAAGACCTCACCGTCACCGACCCGCCGATCGAGGATGTCATCGCGCGATTGTTCGAGTCGGGGGAGGACACAGAAGAACTAGCCACAGATGAACACAGATAAACACAGATTGAATTTCACGGAGAGGCGCAGAGATTCCCCGAGGGGCTTGTTCCCCGACACGACTCTGCGCCTTTGCGCCTCTGCGTGAGAAACTGCCTTGACAATCTGTGGCTATCTGTGAAATCTGTGGCAAAAATGCTCCTCCCATGACCGCCCTTACCCCCCGCACCCTCCGCGTCTACCTCACCGCGTTCTACGCGCTCATGGTCGAGTACCGCGCGGAGATTTTTCTGTGGGCGATCGCCACGTCGCTGCCACTCATCATGATGGGCGTCTGGATCGAGGCGGCGGACAGCGGTTCCTTTCAGGGCTTTAGCCCCCTCGACGCGGCGCGGTACTTCATCGCCGTGTTCGTCGTCCGCCAGATCACCATCTGCTGGGTCATCCACGACTTCGAGTGGCTCGTCGTCTCGGGCAAACTCTCGCCCATGCTCCTGCACCCGATCGACCCGATCTACCGCTTCATCCTCATGCACCTGGGCGAGCACGGGGCTCGCGCGCCCTTCGGCCTCCTGCTCGTCGTCCTCTGCTTCGTCATCATCCCCGACGCGCTGCTGGGCAATGAACAGCAGCCCGGCATGTGGCTCCCCGCGTGGTGGCGCATCGGCCTCGCCTTCGTCGCGAGCTATGGCGCCTTCCTGCTCCGCTTCATCATCCAATACACCACCGCCCTGTGCGCCTTCTGGATCGAACGCGTCTCCGCACTCGACGGTATCAACTACCTCCCCTACATCTTCCTCTCTGGCCTCACCGTGCCCATCCATCTGCTCCCCGAGAACATCCAGGCAATCATCCTCTGGACCCCGTTCCCCTACATGCTCTGGTTCCCCGCCCAACTCGTCGCCGCCCCGGCCGAGCAGATCACCATCGCCTTTGTGCTCCGCGGTTTCGCGACACTGGCCGGGTGGGGCGTCGTGATCTTCATCATCAACCGCTGGCTCTGGAAACGCGGCCTCAAGCACTACTCGGCGATGGGGGCGTAGCCATGCCTAATGACCGCGTCTAAATGACCTATGAAGACAGCATCTTGAGGTCTACAGCACCACCCGCCAGCACGCCTCGTTTTGATCGATACCCCCTGCGGACGTCTGCTCCGGCATTGGACAATTAGGCTTGGTCATTGGACATTCTCCCCGTGTCAAGATATCTCCGCACACTCCGCCTCTTCTGGTCCGCCTCGCTCGCCGCCGAGATGGAGTACCGGTCCAACTTCGTCTTCGCCGCGCTCTCATCCCTCGCGTCGTTGGCAGGGACGCTGTTTGTGCTGTGGTCATTGATGCGCAGCGGGTACACCATGAACGGCTGGCCCTTTGACAAAGCACTCGTCGTCGTCGGCGTGTACACCGTCCTCGACGGCGTCTCCCAGACCCTCCTCTCGCCCAACCGCCAGCAGATCTCCGAGCTCGTCCGCGACGGCACGCTCGACTTCATCCTCCTCAAACCCATGGACAGCCAGTTCTGGCTCAGCGTCCGCAAGCTCTCGGTCTGGGGTGTGCCCAACATCGTCCTCGGCTTCGCGCTCATCCTCGTCGCCGGGCTCCGCCTTGAGCCCGCCGCGACCGCCGCCGACTTCGCGATGCTCCTGCCCCCGCTCGTCGTTGGGCTCGCCATCCTTTACGCCCTGGGCTACCTGCTCTCCACCCTCACCATCTGGTTCACCAAGCTCTACAACATCACCATCGCGATGCAGTCCCTGCTTGAGGCCGGCCGCTACCCCATCCCCGCCTACCCGACCGCGCACCGCATTTTCTTCACGTTCGTCCTGCCCGTCGCCTTCATGACCACCGTCCCCGCCCAGGCCCTCATGGGCGAGGCCGCGTGGACCGCGCTTGCCGCGGCCGTGCTCACCGCCCTCGTGCTGTTCGTGCTGTCCCGCCTGTTCTGGCGCTACGCGCTGCGCTACTACACCAGCGCGAGTAGTTGACAGACCCTTCACGGCGCTCCCATGCTGTGCCGGAGAGAAGCGAAGGTATGGGACGAGTCATCGCAGTTTTCAGGCCATTCGGGCTCAACATAGAACGCCCGAACAAAATGCAAAAAATAATTGAACGCACACCTTGACATCGACCGAACAAACACTATCGTAGGGCTATCCAGTCAAAACCCGAACGCGGGTTCAGCCAAGGAGACGTTACGATGGTATCCGCCACGACACTCAAACAGACCACTCCCACCCCGAACGGGGACTCGAAAAAGGGGAAAACCATGTCCCGATTCGGTGCAAAAAGCAAGTCCAAGACCCCATCCAAAACCGTTGCCGACGTCCCCGCGGGGGCCGGGACCGACGATCCCGCCCGTCGGCGGGCGTTGGACCAGGCCCTGTCGCAGATCGATAAGGCCTTTGGTTCCGGGTCGATCATGAAGCTCGACGACGACCCGACCAAGATCCTGCCCGGGATCTCTACCGGCGCGATCTCCCTGGACCTCGCCTTGGGCGGCCGGGGCATCCCCAAGGGCCGGGTCGTCGAGATCTTCGGCCCCGAGTCCTCGGGTAAAACCACCCTCTGCCTCCACCTCATCGCCAACGCCCAGAAGACCGGCGGGATGGCCGCCTTCATTGATGCCGAGCACGCGCTCGACCCGTCCTGGGCCCGGAAGCTCGGTGTCAATCTTGAAGACCTCCTGGTCAGCCAGCCCGACACCGGCGAGCAGGGCCTCGAGATCTGCGAGATGCTGGTCCGCTCTAACGCGGTCGACCTGATCGTCGTTGACTCGGTCGCCGCCCTGATCCCACGGGCAGAGATCGAGGGCGAGATGGGCGATAGCCATGTCGGGCTCCAGGCCCGGCTGATGTCCCAGGCCCTGCGGAAGCTCACCGGGGCCATCAACCGAAGCCAGTGCACCGTCATCTTCATCAACCAGATTCGTGAGAAGATCGGCGTGATGTTCGGCAACCCCGAGACCACTCCCGGCGGCCGGGCGCTCAAGTTCTACGCCTCTGTCCGCGTCGACATCCGACGCACCGCCTCGATCAAGGACGGCGACCGGGCAGTCGGCAACCGCACCCGCGCCCGCGTGGTGAAGAACAAGGTGGCGCCGCCGTTCCGGCAGGCCGAGTTCGACATCATGTTCGACGAAGGCATCAGCGCGAGCGGTGACCTGATCGACCTGGCGGTTGAGGAGGGCGTCGTGCAGAAATCCGGCGCGTGGTTCAGCTTCGGCGAAGTCCGTCTGGGCCAGGGCCGGGAGAACGCCAAGACCTTTATCCGCGAGAACGAAGACCTCTTCGCCGAGATCCGCCAGCTCGTGCTTGAGGCCAAGGGGGTCGTCTCCAAGGCCGACGAAGCCGCTGCGGATGGCGATGACGACACCGACGATGCGGGCAAGTAGCCGTCGCGTCGGGGCCCGGGTGACTCCTGGCATGGAGATCGCAGGGCCTGGGCGATCGTTGTTTGCAGCGTGAGTGGGGCCTGGGGTCAGGCGTCGCCGCAGGTGTCGCGGTCGCCTTGGCGGGCAGGGGCGGGGTGTTCGCCGTTGCTGTTCTCGCCGCCGTTGTGGGTGGGGGCGCAGGCGGGGCCGAAGCAGACGGCGTTCTTGCCTTTGCGTTTGGACTGGATGGCCATGGCGTCGGCCTGCGCGATGAGTTCCTCGGGGGTCCGCCCGTCCCACGGGAAGCCCGCGAGTCCGCCGCTCACGGTGAGGGTGCCCACGGCTTCGGTGCCGAGCTTGGGGAACTTGTGCTCACTGATGGCCTTCTGGAATCGGCGGGCGATCCCCAGGACGTTGTCGGGGTGCTGGCTGCCGAGGTGGCGCGGCTCGCCCTTGTCCCAGAAGACGACGGCGAACTCGTCGCCGCCGATGCGTGCGACGACGTCGTGGTCGCGGACGAGCGACTGGATCAGCCGTGCGGTCTCGCGGAGGATGTCGTCGCCCGCGGGGTGGCCGTAGTTATCGTTGTACTGCTTGAAGTTGTCGATATCGAAGACGAGGAGCGTGACCTGCTGGCGTTCGCGGCCGGCAGCCCGGAGGCGTTCTTCGAGGAACTGCTGGAAGTAGCGCCGGTTCCAGACGCCGGTCAGCTCATCGGTCATCGCCTGCCGCTCAAGCTGCGCGACGTGCTTTTCCAGTGCGAGCCAGCGCGCGAGCCAGTCTGCCCAAGGCGTGAGTTGCTGGGGGGTCGCTGGCGGCGGGGCGTGGAGCAGGCCGAGTTGCTGCGCGTTGTGCTGTACCGCGACCACGGCGTGGCCCGGTGGGACTCGGTCGGCCGACGGCGCGAGCGCGACACCCGCGATACCCGACTGCTGCACGAGTAGTCGCTCGGCCTGCCGGGGCATCGAGCAGCAGTCTTGCATCAACGACTCCACCAGGTCGACATCGCCCAAGGGGACCGCCACTTCGGTGTCGTCGGGTGCATGCTCGCTCGGTGGCTGGGCAGGTGCATCGGCCGAGCGATCCAGACGCCCGGGTGCGAGCAAGGCGTCGTTCGTGACTCGGTCGTCGGCGGCGTGGGGTTCGAGTGCTTCGCCCTGCCGGAACGCTTCGGGCACCTCATGCAGGCCAAACGCGTCGTGTACTTCGCCGGCGTCGTCGAGCACGGGCGGGAACGCCTCGAGCGCGACGGCCGAGGCGGTGCCAGCCGCAGGCGGTTGGGCCGGGGCGGGCTCGGGCGCATCGAGGTCTTGCTCGGTAGGCGGCGTGGTATCGGGCTCGAAGGTCGCCGCGCTGGCCTGCTCAGCCGTGATCCCGAGCGCCATTAGCAACTGCGTCGCATCGGCCGGCTCGAAGAGGCACTGGTCAAAGCCCGCGTCGCGTGCGGCGTCGGCTTCGTCCTGCTCATGCGCCTGGGCGAGCGCGACCAGCCGGGCATCGGGTGAGAGCTTGCGGAGTGCGCGGGCGGTGGACGCGACCATGCCGGTCATGGCGGAGACGGGGCCGAGGATGACATCGGGCTTGACGATGACCAGCCGCCCCATCGCGGAGAGGTAGCTGGGGGACGACTCGATCGTGACCTCGCTGAGCCCGACGGCGGAGAGCGCCGCGCCCACACGTTCGCGCAGGTCGTCGCTGCGTACCACCAGCACACACCCGGCGGATGGTCGCGGGGTGGCGTCGATGGGCTGCGAGGCGGCGGGGTTGGAGGTGCCGGGCATCATGTTCAGGCGGTTTCCGCGGGGGGTGGTCCCAAGAGCATAGAGAGTTCTTCTTCGGTGACGAGCGGCTGGTCGATGGTGTTACCGTTTCGGGCGTCAAGCGGGACATGGACGACGAGGTTCTGGACCTTGCGGCGTCTGGGTGTGGCTTGGGTGGGGGGGCCGACGAGGATGCCGCCTGCCGAGGGGGCTTCTTGTTCACGACCGGTCGCCGCTGCGGGGCTGGGTCGGGGGGCGGCCGCTGCGTCGTCGAGCGGCCCGGCCTGCTCCGGCGGGTGGTCGTCCGGGGGCGCCGATCGGTCGCGGGCCGATTCCTCGAGTGTGGCCAAGGCGAAAACATTCGGATCAAGCCATCGTGACGCGAGTGCCCGGATGCGTGGTGACTGGCCCTGGGCGTCGGCGTCGAACTGCATGCAGAGCACGTCGCCGTAGTACTGCCCGATCGCGTGTGCGAGCGGCCTGAGCCCCGCCCAACGGTCGGGCTCGACAACGACCAGCATCGACACCCCGCCTGCCGCAAGCTCGACCATCACCCCCGGCTCGTCGGCGACCACGCTGAGCGACGACCACCGCCCGGACAGCGCTCGCATCAATGCCCCGAGCATCGTTGCACCAGGCGGCGACAACACCACACACCGACCGTTGAACCGGTGGGGCGTTGCGTCTGATTCGTCGTGGGTCTGATCGACCGCCATTGTTTCATTGTACCCCACAGCGACACTGAACCAAGCCGACGGGTTCAATACCGCGAGCCCTATGCGGATAGACTACGTTTTTCTGCCGACTCGACATCCTCCCCGCATGGATTTATACGATGCTCCCGCTGGCTGCCGGAACCCTGACCCCATCGGAAATCACGGTCTTCCTGCTCGCGCTCGCGGTGCTGCTCGGGGCCGCACGGCTGCTCGGCGAGATCGCGCGCAAGTTCGGACAGCCGGCCGTGCTCGGCGAGATCCTTGCGGGGGTGCTGCTGGGCGCGACCGTCCTGGCTAACGTCTACCCGCCGGCGTATGAGTACCTGTTCCCCAAGTATCTCTACGACCAAGACACCAGCGAGCGCGTCTACTACGACGATGTCGATACCGAAACGCAGGGGCGGGCCGGCGAAGATGCCCCTCAACCGGCTGCCGACGAGACGGCGCAGGCCCCCGCGCACGCGAAGCCCGCGCCGAGCCTGGTCCTGGTCGGGCTCGATGCGTTTTCGGTGCTGTGTGTCTGTCTGTTGTTGCTGGTCGCGGGGCTGGAGGTCGACCTCTCGATCGTGACACGCCAGGGCAAGGCGGCGGGGCTGGTGAGCATCACGGGGATGGTCGTGCCCTTCGCGTTTGGTTGCGGCCTCGCGTTCGCGGTGCCCGGGCTGATCGGCTACGACTCGGAATCGGGCAAGCTCGTGCCGTTTGCTTTGTTCCTGGGGATCGCGATGTCGATCACCGCGCTGCCCGTGATCGCGAAGATCCTGCTCGACCTCAAGATGTTCCGCTCGGACATGGGCATGCTCATTATGTCGTCGGCGATGATCAACGACCTGCTGGGCTGGGTCGGTTTCGCGATTGTGCTTTCGCTGATCCTCCCGCCGGGCGAGTCGGCGATCCCGCTGCATTTTGTGATCCCCGCGACGCTCGTATTTGTCGGGCTGATCCTGACCGTCGGCCGATGGCTGGCGGATAAGGCGATCCCGCTGGTGCAGGCGCACACGTCATGGCCCGGTGGCATCCTCGGGTTTGTCTTTACGGTCGCGCTCTTGTGCGCCGCGTTGACCGAGTGGATCGGGATCCATGCGATCTTTGGGGCGTTCCTGGCGGGCGTCGCGCTGGGCGATTCAAAACACCTCAAGCCGCAGACACGCAAGACGATCGAGCAGATCGTGACCTACATCTTCGCGCCGATCTTCTTCGCGGGCGTCGCGTTGCGGGTGGATTTCTTCGACAAGGGCAACTTCGACCTGCTGACGATCCTGCTGGTGCTGGTGGTCGCGATCGCGGGCAAGGCGCTGGGCTGCTACGCCGGGGCGAAGTGGGCGGGTATGTCTCGGCGGGAAAGCTGGGCGGTGGGTTTTGGGATGTCCGCCCGCGGCGCGATGGAGATCATCCTCGGGCAGATCGCCCTGAACTACGGGCTCATTACGGAGAAGCTGTTTGTGGCGATCGTCATCATGGCGATTGTGACCAGTGTGATTGCCGGGCCGATGATGCAAAAGGCGCTGGGGCTCAAGCAGGGCAAGCGGCTGCTGGATGTGCTGGGGAGCAAGAACTTCGCGGGGGTGTTGCGGGCGAGCACGCGCGAGGCGGCGATCCGAGAGTTGAGTGAGGCGGCGAGCGCGGTCGTCGAGTTGGATGCGGACCTGATCGCAAGCGCCGTGATTGACCGCGAGCGGCTAGTCTCGACCGGTCTGGCCAACGGCATCGCGGTGCCGCACGCCCGCCTTGCCCATCTGAAGGGGCCGGAGGTCTTCGTGGGTATCAGCCCGCCGGGCCTGGACTTTGAGGCGAGCGATGGCCAGCCCGCGGAGATCATCTGTCTGCTGCTGACGCCCGAGGACGATCAGCGCAGCCAGATCGAGTTGTTGCGGATGGTGGCTGAGGCGTTTCAGACGCGTGCGACTCGGCGGTCGGTGGTCGAGGCCGAGGGCTATACGCAGTTCCGGGCGGCGTTGTCGATCGGCTCTTCGGCCGCGGATGCGCACTGATCGGCTGGGTTCGCGTCGTTGGGATTCGCTGATTTTTTGCATCACCGCTACACTCACATGCCTGTGCGTTGATTCGCCTCAGTTTCGTGGCCATCGAAGAATCGGATGCCCCTGTTTGACGTCTTTCTCAACCCGCTCGCCGCCGGCTCCGATGCCGCCGCGCTACAGCCCAGCGAGATCACGCGCCTGCTGCTCGCGATCGCGGCGCTGCTGGGCTTTGCCCGGCTCTTTGGCGAGCTCTGCCGCAAGTACAACCAGCCGCCGGTCCTGGGCGAAATCCTCGCGGGCATCGTGCTGGGGGCGACGGTTTTCGAGTCCATCTCCCCGGCCGGCTACCACTGGCTGTTTCCGCCCGACGGCGCGACGTTTATCGCGACCGAGGGGCTGGTCATGCTCTCGGCCGCGCTGCTGCTCTTTGTCGTCGGGCTGGAGGTCGACCTCTCGGCCGTGATCCGCCAGGGCAAGGCGATGGTCTCGGTCAGCGCGTTCGGTATCGCCATCCCGCTCGCCATCGGTTTCACGATCGCCTACTTCGCGCCCAACCTCCTGGGGCCGGGCGAGACCGCCGCCAATAACCCCTACGCCTTTGCGATCTTCGTCGGCCTCGCGCTGTCCATTACTGCGCTGCCCGTGATTGCCAAGATCCTCCTCGACCTCAACCTCTCGCGGTCGGACATGGGCGTCCTGGTCATCAGCTCGGCCATGTGCAACGACCTGGTCGGGTGGATCGGCTTTGCCGTCGTGCTTGCGCTGATCTCCACCGGCGAGAGCGCCAGCGGGCTTGGGGTCCCCGGCACGATCGTCGTGACGCTGTTGTTCCTCGGCGGGATGCTGACGCTGGGCCGATGGGTTGCGCACTGGGTGCTGCCCTTCGTGCAGGCACGCTGGGCATGGCCCGGGGGGGTGATCTCGCTGGTCTTCGTGATCGCGATGGTCTGCGGCGCGTTTACCGAGTTCTTGGGCATCCACTCGATCTTTGGGGCTTTCATCGCCGGCGTCGTCATCGGCGATTCACACCACCTCCGCCAACGCACGCGCGATACGATCCATCAGTTCATCATGAACATCTTCGCGCCGCTGTTCTTTGCGTCCATCGGCCTGCGCGTCAACTTCTACGACGCTTTTGAGTGGCACACCGTGCTGATCGTCTGCACCATCGCGCTGATCGGCAAGGTCAACGGCTGCTACCTCGGCGCCAAGATCGCGAAGATGAGTCACCGCGAGTCCTGGGCGGTGGGCTTTGGCATGGCGGCGCAGGGCGCGGTGGGCATTATCCTGGGCCAGCTCGCGTTCCAGGCGCATCTCATCAGCGAAGAGCTCATGGTCGCGATCGTCATCATGGCGCTGGGCACGTCGCTGCTGGCCGGGCCCGTGATGCAGCGGATCCTGCAGCTCAAGACGAAGCGGCACCTCAACGACATGCTGACGGATCGGCACATCCTGATCGACCCGGAGGTCTCGGATATCGAGTCGCTGCTGCGGGCGATGTCCGCTCGGGCCAAGGAGGTCACGGGGCTGGACGCGGAGTCGATCTACCGCGAGGTCTGGGCCCGCGAACGGGTGATGCATACCGCGCTGCCGCACGGGCTGGCGGTGCCACACGCCCGGCTCAAGGATTTGAACAAGCCGACGGTCATCCTCGCCCGCTCGCATGGAGGGGTGGACTTTGACGCGGCCGACGGCATGAACGCCCGGCTGATTTTCCTGCTGCTCACGCCGACGGACCAGCCCGAGACGCAGCTGGAGTTGTTGTCGCTAGTGGCCAAGACGTTTGACAACGAGATCGTCCGTGCCCGCTGCCTGGCCGCGACCAACGCGACCGAACTGCGGGCTGTGCTCAACCAGGCCGCCGCCGAAGAGACGGCGAGCCAGCATCACGATGATGAGACGTTGGGGATGTAGGTTCGCGGCGATGCTATTCGAGATAGTCAAACCGAGCGATTAGGTCACGCCAATAGGTTGGTGAGGACTCGGTTGTGGCAAGTGTTTTTTGCACGGCCCGGTAGGCGTTGAGAAGACTCTCGGGGGCATTCAATGCTGAGCCGATCTCGGGGTGTATCGGCGGGTGATAGACATGAGTGGCTTGCGCGCGCGATAGCTCAAGAAGCCAAGCTGCTTTGAAAGGGGACAGGCCGAATCGTGCTAAGTCTTGATAAAAATCGACCGCCAGATCGGCATGGACATCAAACTTCACTAAGTCGCTGGTCGCCTCACAGACCACTTCGCTTTGTTTCACGTAATCAAAATAGTCATGGATCCCCCCATTTTTTTTGCATGCCGCCTTGTCAAAATGTACTACCCGAAACGATGAGACCCAATGCTCTAGAAGTTCACGGATACGAGAGCGGCATGACTCCAGGAGGCCGTCCTTTTCAAGTTCTCTTGCATAAATGGACACAAAACCGATGATTGGCGACACCAAGTCTAGTGCATCGTCTTCATGGGTGTAGATATACTCAAACGCACCGGGAAGAAAGTAGACACTTTCACTGTATGTGCCCGCGGGAAGATAGGGTCCTAGTACGGTCTGGTAGTCGCCCCAGTCCCAAGCGACCTCGGGTTTAGCCAGAAAAGCAGACACATCAAGAAGGCGATGGTCGTGAAATGGGTCTGAAAGTGTTGTAGGCCGCGCCCGGCCAACTATCATCGGGGTCTGGTAGCTGGAATCCATAACAACGATGTTACGCCTGTATTCCCGATGTGAATCTACAAAACAATTCTACCCCGCCTCAAAGAAGCGTTTGTTCGTCCCGCGAGGGCCGATGGGCGCGGTGACCTGGCGCATGCACTTGGGGCAGCGGCCTTCGTAGCGGTCGCCGTCGCGGTGTTTGTAGATGCGGGAGTAGACGGAGCAGCAGGTCCAGTTGACGGCGATCCACGCGCGGGCCTTGGGTGTGGCGTCGGGTTTGTGGGGGATGGGGGTGAGGCCGTTGATGTTGAGGATGTAGTCGGGACCGTGCATGGGGATGGTATCGGCGTTGGCGTGCGGTCTGCTTCAACGGGTGGACCAGGCATCCTGCCGGTTGGCAGGATGGCATCCTATCCCACTAACGGACGCGTTTGCTGCAGAACATGAGGCCCGCGCCCAGGCCGAGGAGCCCCGCGGGTTCGGGGATGTCGACCTGGGGGGGATCGCCTTGTCCCCAGTGGTTGAGGACGATATCGAGGTCCTGCTGGTCGACGGTGCCGTTGGCGTCGGCGTCGCCTTGCAGGAGGACGCCTGCGTCGACGGCCTGTCCCCAGTGGGCGAGGATGATATCGAGGTCGGCGGCACCGACGAGCCAGTCGCCGTCGAGGTCGCCGGGCAAGGCGATGCCCGAGAGGCGTAGGGTGATGAGGTTTTGGCCGTTGAACCCGGAGCCGCCGCCATCGTCGGAGACGAGGATGATCGCGTAGTCGCCATTGTCCAGCCGCGGGCCGAGGGTGACGCCTTCGAAGTTTGAGAAGCCGGCGTTCAAGGTGAAGAGGTGGGTCTTCTGTGCGGTGGTGATAGTTTCGCCGATGAGCCCGTCGAGGTCGGAGGTGTTGGTCGCGTCGGTCGGGTCGACGAGGTAGAAGTGGTTTTGGAAGGTGAGGATGCCGCCGCCCAGGTCGCGTTCCATGACGATGACTCGGCCGTCGGGCAGGGCGATGAGGTCGGCGACGCCGTTGCGTGCCCGGCTGTCGCCCGAGGTGCGGTGGGGCTCGGTGCGGTAGGCGAATTGGGCGATGGGTTCGCCGTCGACGTCGAATTGTTGGAGCCGGACGAGCGTGCCTTCGGTGTCGGTGGCGAACGGTCCGTCGACGGTGAGGGCTTCTTCGTTGGCGGTCCAGAGCGTATCGCCGCGCGGGTCCAGAGAGAGCGACTCGAGCGAGCGGTTGTTGGCGGCCTGCAGGTAGACGGCGGGGACGGCGACGGAGCCGAGCAGTGCGGCGGTGTCGGGGTTGTGGCGTGTGATGGTGTGGTCGGCTTCGTTGCTGACGAGGATGCTGGCGTCGCGTGGGTCGTAGGCGATGCCTTCGAGGTCGGCACCGCCGATGAACGAGAGAGTGGTCGCCGAGTCGAGCGTGGGGGCCGAGGCAAAAAGCCCGGTGGCGGTGTCGATGGCGATGGTGGCGCGGACGAGTTGGCCGTCCTTGTCGCTGACCAAGAGGAACTGGTCGCCACCGAGGAAGGTGATGCCGCTGAGTTCGTGGATGTTGTCGTGTGAGACGCCGGTCTGGCTCTGGCCGGTGGCGTTGATTTCGACGTCGGCGATCGCGGGCAGGGGCGAGAACGCGACGGCGGCGGCGAAGGTGAGTTGGCGGGTGGGGCGGAAGCGCATGGGAAAACGTACTCCGGGTTGGCCCTGCGTATCGGTTCTAATTATGGAGGGGGCACGGCGGAAGGCAAGGGGGATTGCCGGCGATGTCAGATATTGCCGTCCCAGTTGGCGGGGCAGAGCATGACGGGCATGTCTGCGGCGCGGATGATGTTGGCGGGGACGTCGCCCGCGATGAGGCGTTTGAGGACGCCTTTGCCGGTGAGGCCCAGGACGATGAGGGTGCAGTTGCGGGCGTGGGCGGTGTTGAGGATGGCCTTGGCGGTGTCGTCGGAGAAGAGCATGATGCCCTCGGCGGTGACGCCGGCGTCGTGGAGGCCCTGGGTCAGGAGGGAGAGCGTCTGTTCGCCGCGCTGGGTGGCGTCGGACTCGTGCTCGTCGGCTTCCTGGAGGGTGGCGACGTGCGCGACGAAGACCTCGGCGTCAAGCCGGTTGGCCATGTCCGCGATCGGGCCGACCAGTTTCTCACTGGCCCACGGGGACGATACAGCGACAAGGATACGGCTCTTCAAGGGACGGGGGCTCCAAGGTTGCCGGCCGCCGGGGCGGGGCCGGTGAGGGAGGCCGGTTCCCGGCCACGCGAGACGTATGATACCCCGGTTTGGGGGTTTGGTCTCAAAGCCGGGTCGATCCACGACTTAGCGCAAGCCAATCCTTCTGGCAATCCCAAGTCGGCGGCGGGTGCAGATCATGCAGTTGAGCGGCTTGAGCTGCCATTTTTTGCGGGCTTTGCCGTATCGTGCAACGCGGCGTCGCGTCCTTCTGCCCGGGCCAATCTGCTTTTGCAGCACATGAACGAACTTTAATCACACCACGGGCGTATCATCTGCTCCCCGACCTTGGGCACCGCTGAATCGGCCGCCCGCACACTCCACCCACCGAAAGGTACATGATGACGATCTCCCTCTCCCGCAGTCTGACCGCGGTCGCTGCCGCCTCTGTCCTCGCGACTTCCGCCTTCGCCGGCGGCGAGAACTGGCACAACAACTACGAAGAGTCCCTCGCGCTCGCCGAGGAGAACCAGCAGGACGTCCTGCTCGACTTCACCGGCTCGGACTGGTGTGGCTGGTGCATCCGGCTGAACGAAGAGGTCTTCTCGCACGACGAGTTCAAGACCTACGCCGGTGAGAACTTTGTCCTGGTCGAGCTTGACTACCCCGCCCGCAAAGAGCTGCCCGAGGACATCGTCGCCCAGAACGAAGTGCTCAAAGAACAGTTCGGCATCGAGGGCTTCCCAACCATCATCCTCGCCGACGCGCAGGGCCGGCCCTACGCCCAGACCGGCTACCAGCAGGGCGGGCCCGAGGCCTACGTCGCTCACCTCGAAGAGCTCAAGCAGAAGCGCGTCCAGCGTGACGAGTATCTCGCCGCGGCCGAAGAAGCCGAGGGCATCGAGCGTGCTCAGCGTCTGCACGACGCGATGCAGGTGCTCGGTGACGACATGGCTGTGAAGCACTATGCCAGTGTCGTTGATGAGATCATGACGATCGACGCCGACAACGAAGCGGGCCTCAAGGGCCACTACGAAGCCATCGCGCTCGCCGAGGAGCAGCGTGCCGGCCTCAACGCGCTGATGTCCGGCGACGTCCAGGGCGACCCGCAGGGCACCATCGACGGCATCGACGCCTTCCTCGAAGACGACGCGCTCGTCCCCGCCATCCGGCAGGAAGCCCTCGCGATGAAGTCGCAGATCATGATGTTCGTCCTTGAAGACCAGGCCGGCGCGAAGGTCGTGCTTGAGCAGGCCATCGCTGTCGATCCCGACTCGCAGATGGGCCAGATGCTGCAGGGCGCTCTGGAACGCTTCTTCGGTGACGATGCCGAGTAAGCAGCCGTGCCACAGGCCCCAACGGTGGGGCATGACTTGAAACGCAAGCAGCCCCCGCCTCACCGCGGGGGTTGTTTTTAGTTAGGCCCCGACGTCCCACGGCTCGCCGGGCTCGCCCTCACGCAGTAAGCGTTCCAGCCAGTGCGCGATCCCGCGTGGGGCGAACCGCTCGTGGGTCGCCTGCGCGAGTTCGTCCGCCCGCCACCAGTGCGACGCGGTGAGCACGGTGAGTTCCTCGCGGGTTTGCTCGGCCGGGTTCACCGCGTGGCTGTCGCACCGCAGCAGATAGAACCGCTCGTGCTGTCGGTAAGTCTTTTGGAGCCAGGGGAAGGTGTGCGTCCGGGTCCAGACGCAGGGGCCCAGGTCGTCGGCGATCAGCCCGGTCTCCTCGCGGAGTTCACGGCGGGCGGCCTGCTCGTGGGTTTCGCCCGGTTCGAGGCCGCCGCCGGGGGTGATCCAGAACGACCGTTCTGCGCCGGGCTCCTGACAGCGGAACAAAAGCAGCCGATCCTCGCGGTCCAGGAGGATGATGCGTGCGGCGTGGCGTTCGATGGTCGGCGGGGGGTCGGGTGTCATGGCGGAGGCGGGCGAATCGTGGGGCGTGGGATCAGTTATGATGTGTGGTCCGCCGGGGCATCCTACAACAACCCAGAACCAAGGAAGGTGCTTCCGATGTCGCTTGACTCGACCATCCACGCCAAGGCCGTTGACCTCACCAAACTCGCATACGAAATGACCGCTGCCGCCGGCTCGGGCCACCCGACCACCGCCGCGTCGCTCGCGCACCTCGTGACCGTGCTGATGTACAAGCACATGCGTTACGAGCCCACCAACCCGGCGCACCCCGCGGCCGACCGGCTGGTCTTGTCCGAGGGGCACGCCGTGCCGATCGTCTACGCCGCGTGTGCCGATAAGGGGGTCGCGTTTGGCAAAGACAAGTCGGCTTGGAAACCAATGACGCGTGACGACGCGATGACTCTGCGCGAGCTGGACTCGTGTATCGATGGCCATCCCAACCCGATCGAGGGCTTCCCGTTCTTCGATACCGCCACCGGCTCGCTGGGCCAGGGGCTCAGCAGCGCCGCGGGCCTCGCGCTCGCCGCCCGGCTGGATGGCCTGGACAAACGCATCTTCTGCATCATCGGCGACGGCGAGTCCCGTGAGGGGCAGGTCTGGGAAGCGGTCGACTTCCTGCGTGACCACGATCTCCGCGCCGTCTGTCCGATCTTCAACTGCAACGCCTACGCCCAGACCCAGCAGGTCAGCCCGCAGCAGTCGGCAGAAGCAACCGCGAAGAAACTCGAGGCCGCAGGGTACGAGGCGCTCGTGATCGACGGCCACAAGCCCAGCGAAATCGTCGACGCACTCGACAAACACGCCGCGGCACAGGATGACTCCGCCGCCGCACCGATCGCGATCGTCGCGAAGACCGTCAAGGGCTGGGGGGCGGCGTCGCAGCAGGGCAACGGCCATCATGGCACGGCGGTCAAGGGCGACGCGCTAAAGGCCGTGCTTGATGAGCTCGACAAGGCCGCCCGCGAACTAGGGGCGATCGCCGACACCCCGCTCAAGGTCGGCACGATGTCGCCCCGGCCCGACCGCGCCAAGCCCGAGGCCCGCAAGCCACTCCCTTTTGAGAAGGCGATGCAGGCGTTTGGCCAGGAGAGCGCGTTCACCAGCGGCAAGTTCGCGACACGCAAGGCCTACGGCGTCGCACTCCGTGCGATCGGCCACGCCTACCCCCAGGCCGTCGCGCTCGATGCCGATGTCAACAACTCCACCTTCGCGCAGGCCTTCGTCAAGGACGACGCGCTGGCCGACCGCTTCTTTGAGTGCCGTATCGCCGAGCAGAACATGTTCAGCGTCGCGGCAGGGCTCTCGGCGGCGGGCAAGACGCCGTTCTGCTCGACCTTCGCGAAGTTTGTCACCCGGGGCTATGACCAGATCGAGATGGCGATTAACTCGGGCTGCCCGCTGAAGATCGCTGGCAGCCACGCGGGCATCTCGCTGGGCGCGGACGGCCCCTCGCAGATGGCGCTGCCCGATGTCGCCTGGTTCAGCAGCTTCGCAACGATGCGGCACAACGCCAACGACAAGCCCGGCATGTATGTGCTCACCCCGTCCGATGCCTACTCGTGCTACGCACTCACCTGTGCCGCGGCCGAGCATGATGGCTCGGTCTACCTCCGCACGCTCCGGCCCGAGACCGAGTTCCTCTATGCCGAGGACGACGAGTTTACGCTCGGCGGTCATCAGGTCTTGATGGAAGGCACCGACCTGCTCATTATCGCCAGCGGGTACATGGTGCACGAGGTCAATAAGGCACTCGAGCAGCTCGACGACGTCCACATCGAGCCGATGGTTGTCGACCTCTACTCGCTGCCTTATGACGAAGACGCGATCCTCGACCTCGCCAACCAGTGCAACGGCCTGGTGCTCACGGTCGAAGACAACTACGGCAACGCGATGGGCGCCCATGTCGCCAGCACCGTCGCGGCAAGCGGGGACGGCTTCAGCGTCGAACAGATGTTTGTCAAACGCATCCCCAAGTCCGGCAAGAGCCCCGACGACCTGATGCGCTACTGCGGGCTCAGCGCCGACGACATCGCCAAGAAAGCCATCGCGATGCTCGACGCCGCCCCGGTCTAACGCCGCCCGGCTCCGCGTATTCAACCTGCCGCTCTGTCACACGACTGCCCGCAACGGACCCGCCGATGTCTTTCACAATCGCCCTCACTTTCCCCGAGCTGATGTCACGTGGCGGGCCGGTGATGTGGGTCCTGCTTACGATCAGTGTCGTGTCGCTGACATTGATCCTGGAGCGGGCATGGTTCTTCATGCGGACCAACAGCCCGGGCCGGCGGGGCAAGGTGATCGAGGTCTCACGCAAGCTGCGTCAGGGCGACCGGGCCGGCGCGGCGTCCTTTGCAAACGCTGATACCAGTGTCTACGGCGACGCGGTCAAACGCCTACTCAACGAGCCGCCCAGCGAGGCCGGGGCCGTCGAGGTCGTCGAGCTGCAGCGTGCCCGGCTTGAGCGATTCTTGCCCACGCTCTCGACCATCATCACCGCCGCGCCGATGCTTGGCATCCTGGGCACCGTCATCGGCATCGTCCGGGCGTTCGACCGCCTGTCGGGCGGGCGCGAGCAACTCGACCTCAATCTGCTTTCGGGTGATATCGGCGAAGCACTCATCACCACCGCGGCGGGCTTGGTCGTCGCGCTCATCACGCTCTTCCCCTACAACCTCTTCCGTGGGCAGGTCGAGCGCTCGCTCTCCCGGCTTGAGTCCCTCGCCGCCAGCGGCCTGGGTGCCGACACGGGCCCACGCGACGACTAATCCCGCTTAGGCCGACCGGCCGATGAGACCGATATACTGAATCGCGTGGGGAGGCCCGGCGTGGTGATGCGCTGTGCACTGGGCCCGCCACTCTCCTCTCCGCGCTGCCCCGTGCATCGCGTCGACCTCGCCCCAACACACACAACGCTCACACGAGAAAAGACCTATGTCCACCCCCGACTTCGCCCGCGTCGAACGGATTGATGTCGAGCCCCGACTGCCCGAAGAGCTCGCGGGACTACACACGATCGCCAACAATCTTTGGTGGTCCTGGCATAGTGACGCTGTCGACCTCTTCATCCAGCTCGACCCCACGCTCTGGCGCACCACACGGCACTGCCCGTCGGCGATGCTCAAACTGGTGGATCAGCACCGCCTGGACGCATTGGCCCAGGACGCTGTCTACCGCGCCGCGATCGACGCGACGCTCCAACGGCTTGAGAAACACCGGTGGCAGCCGGGCTGGATGCAGCGCACGGGAAACGAAGGCGACGACAGCGCGGGCACCATCGCCTACTTCTGTGCCGAGTTTGCACTGACCGAATCCCTCCGCATCTACTCCGGCGGCCTGGGTGTCCTCGCGGGCGACCACCTCAAGTCCGCCAGCGACCTGGGGCTCCCGTTCATCGCGGTCGGGCTGCTCTACCGCAACGGCTACTTCCAGCAGTACCTCACCGCCGACGGCTGGCAGATGGAGGATCGGCCACGCCAGCACTTCGACAAGCTCCCCGTCACCGCCGTGACCGACGACAAGGGGGAACCGGTGCGTGTCACCGTCCGCCTGCCCAAGCGCGACGTCGCGATCGCGGTGTGGAAGGCCGAGGTCGGGCGCGTCCCGCTTTACTTGCTCGACACGGACCTGCCCGAGAACGAGCCGGCCGACCGCGAGATTACGGCGCAGCTCTACGGCGGGGACATGGATATGCGTATCCGGCAGGAAGTCGTCCTCGGTATCGGCGGCGTCCGCGCACTTGAGGCGATCGGCATCCGTCCCGAGGTCTGCCACATGAACGAAGGCCACTCCGCCTTCCTCGCGCTGGAGCGCATCCGCCGACTGATCGAGGAACACAACCTGCCCTTCGACGAAGCGCGTCAGGCCGCGATGGCGAGCCACGTGTTCACGACACATACGCCTGTGCCCGCCGGCATCGACCGCTTCCCCGCCGAGTTGGTCCGCACGTACATGGCCGAGTACCACACGTCGCTCCGGCTGGATATGGAAGGCCTGCTCGCGCTCGGGCGTGACGACGTCTTCAACAAAGATGAGCCGTTCTCGATGGCGACCCTCGCGATCCGCACGAGCGACTGGTGCAACGGTGTCTCCGCGCTGCACGGCGAAGTTTCTCGCTCCATGTGGCAGCGGATCTGGCCCGGCGTCCCCGCACAGGAAGTCCCCATCGGCCACGTCACCAACGGCGTGCACACCGGCACCTGGCTCGCCCGCCCGATCGCGCAGGCGCTCGATCAGCAGGGCCAGCCCGACGACAGCCCTTCCCAGGCGTCTGAAGAAAAACGCTTCGCCGGCATCCACCAGGTCCCCGACGAAACGCTCTGGTCAATCCACCAGGACCGGCGGCGCAAGCTGGTCGACTTCACTAAACGCGATGACCCCGTCCGGCCTGCCCGACTCGGCCCCGTGCGACACGCCGACAACGACCTCGACCCCAACGCCCTGACCATCGGCTTCGCGAGACGCTTCGCGACCTACAAACGCGGCGACCTCTTTCTCCGCGATGCGGACCGCCTGGTCCGTCTGCTACGCAATACCGACCGCCCGATCCAGTTCATCATCGCCGGCAAAGCCCACCCTGCGGACGGCGGGGGCAAGGCGATCATCCAGCGCCTCGTGCGCTTCACCCACGAGCACGGCCTCGCGGGACGGATCGTTTTCCTTGAGAACTACAACATGCACGTCGCCCGCTACCTCGTGCAGGGCTGCGATGTCTGGCTCAACAACCCCCGGCGCGGCATGGAGGCCTCGGGCACCAGCGGCATGAAGGCCGCGCTCAACGGCGTACTCAACTGCTCGATCCTCGATGGCTGGTGGGACGAGGCCTATACCCCCGAGGTCGGCTGGGCGATCGGCTACCGCGAGGACCAGCCCAACCCCGACGTCGCCGACGAGATCGAGTCGCGCTCGCTTTACACGCTGCTCGAGAACACGATCATCCCGCTGTTCTACGACCGCGATGACCACGGCATCCCGCGGCGATGGGTCGGCATGATGAAAGACTGCATCGAGAAGCTCGGCCGAGACTACAACACCAGCCGGATGGTCGGGCAGTACGCCAAGCAGTTCTACCTGCCCGCGATGCGCCGTCAGCACGCACTGATGGCGGATGGGCTGAGCAAGTCCATCGCTCGCTCGGTGCAGAAGGACAAGCTCCGCGCGGCGTGGCCGGGCGTCCGGTTTGTCAGTGTTAACACCCCGGCCGACGCTCCCGTACAGCAGGGCCAGCCAATGCATGTCGAGGCCTCGGTCGCTTTGGCGGGGCTGACACCGCAAGATGTCCGGGTGCAGGCGATGGTGGGCACGGTTGATGATGCGGGTGCGATCCAGGACGCCAAGTGCATCAACATGGCCTACACCGATAGCGAGCAAGGGCACGCACGCTACCTGCTCGACCTGCCGGCCGATCGGTGCGGTGGGTTTGGCGTCGCGCTGCGTGTGGTGCCCGGCGGGGAGCTGATGCTCGGCGTGACTGAGCCGGGGCTGATCCGTTGGCACGGCGAACCTGTAGCCGAGGCCAAGCCCAAGCGCGAGCTTGAGCCCGTGTTGTAACCGAGCCGCCGACCCGTTTACGATAGAACGCGATGCCCGAACCGACATTGTTCCCGACCTCTGACGACGACCTGCTCACGAGCGTGTACCAGAAGCAGGGGCGCACGCTCGACGACCTGCCGTATACCGAGGAGTTCGAGACGCTTTACCGTTCGATGTACGGCGACGCCGACGCACCGGAGCAAGACGCCGACGCCGCCCACCAGCCCACCAGGGCGCAGGTGTTCCACCGGCTGCATAATCTGCGCAAGGCGGGGAAGCTGCCGCGTCTGGGGCGGGCGATCGGGCAGCGGCCCCGTATCAACACGGACCAGGAGGCGTTGCTGGTGTCGCTGGTTGAAGAAGAGGTCGGGGCGATCTCCAAGCGTGATCAACTCATCTACACCCCGGGCTTCGAGCAGGTCTGTACGCGCTTCAATGCGCAGGCAGGCCTGGAACTTGACCACCACGCGGTCTGGCGGCTGATCGCGAAGCTGGCGAAGTAAGGGAGCCCGGGCCTTCTGGGTGACACACTTTGTCACCCGGTCGGTCTACACTACCGCTGTGAAAGAGTTTGACCTGATCGCTGGTGTTGTGGCGTGTAACGCGAACCTGCCGGGCCACGTGCTGGTGCCGCCGGGCGACGACATGGCGGTGGTGCGCATCGGCGGGGCCGACGTGCTGGTCGCGGTCGATCAGGTCATCGCGGGTGTGCACTACGACCCGGCCACGACGCCGATGACACAGGTTGCGCGGAAGGCGGTCTGCCGCAACCTCTCGGATGTCGCGGCGATGGCGGCGTTGCCCAGTGGGATGGTCTGCTGTGTCGCGCTGCCCAAATCCATGGACGAACAGACGGCACGCAGACTACTCGAAGCGGTGCGTGCAACAGGCGAACGCTACGGATGTCCGCTCGTCGGCGGCGACACAGGGATGCACGATGGCCCACTGGCGTTGAGTGTTACGGTCCTCGCCGAGCCCGGCGGCGTCGCGCCGGTCACGCGCAGCGGCGCGCAGCCCGGCGACCTGCTCTATGTCTCGGGCCAACTCGGCGGGACACAGATCGAACACGCGGGCTCCACGAAACACCTCGACTTCGAGCCCCGGCTCGCGATCGCACGCCAACTCGCGGGCGACGCGGGGACTCGCCCGCGTGCCATGATCGACCTGTCCGACGGGCTGGCACGCGATGTCCGCCACCTCACGGCCCATGCCGCGCTATCTGCCGAGGACCTGCCCCTCGCGGACGCGGCGCACTCTGCGGCGTCGCTGTCCGGAGAGCCGGCGTATCGGCATGCGCTGGGAGACGGTGAGGACCACGAGTTGTTGTTCGCGGTCGAGCCGGCGCAGCGTGCGGCGGTGGAGGCGCGGTCGAGCGCGGCGCTGGCACTGACGTGCATCGGCCGAGTAACCGATCACGGCGGGCTCGTGGTCACGCACGCCGGTAGCGTGGTTGACCTTGCGGGATTGGGCTGGGAGCACTCGGATGACTGACATCGGCGAAGCATTGCAGTTGGACTCGGCCGACGCGGACGCGACGATGCGGATCGGGTGTGCGATCGGCAGGTGCTGCGTCGCGGGTGATGTGATCGCGCTCGATGGCGAACTGGGGGCGGGCAAGACGCAGTTTGTACGCGGCCTCGCGGAGGGGCTCGGGCTCGACCCCCGTGCGGTGAGCAGCCCGACGTTTGTGATCGTGCAGGAGTACGACACCGCCGGGGCCGGGGGCGTTTTGGTCGGCGGTGTTGAGGCGTTGATCCATATCGACGCGTATCGGCTTCGTTCGGCCGAGGATCTGGCCTCGGTCGGGTGGGAGGGGGACGGCTCGGCGATGCGCGAGGGTACCGTCGTCGCGATCGAGTGGGCCTCGCTATTGGGGGAGGCGTTGCCCGATGACCACCTCGCGGTCCGCATCGAGCACGAGCCGGTCGGCCGCAGCCTCGGCCTGATTGCCCGTGGCCGGTGGGTGCTTAGAATGGCTGAGATCGGCCGTGCCCTTGCGTTGTGAGACGGCACCGCCGAGGCGCACAAGGAGCCGAGCGATGAAGAACGAAACCACCCACCCCGTGCAGACGCAGTGCCCGATCTGTCAGGCGGCCACGGACCAGACCGGCCCGCACTACCCGTTCTGCTCGAAGCGTTGCCAGACCATCGATCTGGGACGTTGGACCGACGGCTCGTACAAGATCAGCCGACCAATCGAGCAGCGCGACCTGGAGGAGGGGGTGGATTGAGTGTGGTGGGGTTGTCTATGTAGAGGGCGGAGTTGGCTCAAGGGAGGTGGATGTCGAAGGTCGTGCGAATGCTTTGTCTGTCGTGTGGATATGACCTGAGCCACACCGACGGTGGTGCCTGCCCGGAATGCGGAAGAGAGTTCAGTTGCTCAGAAGCGTCTTCCTATTGTGATTACTGGAGGCCGTTCGGTAGCCGCTGTGTATCTGCGTGCTTGTTTGCGGTCTTGATTTCACTTGTCTCTTCGGCGGTAGGCATCTACACCGCGCAAGCGATCGCAGCCACCGCGTCACCGTTCCTGATCGTCCCGTGGCCGAAACTGCTGCCTACGATGGGTGTCACGGCAGGCTTGTCCCTGGTGGTATCGTTCCCCGGAGCGGTGCTTTATTGGCGCAGGCGAGCGCAGATGGGGGCGTGTGTCGCCCTTTCTGTTTTCATTGCGACCCTTGTCGGCTTCGTCTATCTCGTGGGGAGACTTGTTGAGCTTGGCAATGTTTAGGGATCGACATCAGCGAAACATCCGGTCACGATTGTCACCCCTCATCCCCCGCCTCTGCCTGTTCGACTTTCTGTGCGGCGGGGCTTGAGCCGTAGATGACGAAGCGGTGGCTCAGGGGCTGGTAGCCGTGCTCCTGGCAGATGCGTTCCATGAGGGCGTTGAGCTCTTCGGTCGGGAACTCGATGATCTGGCCGGTCTCCATGCATACGAGGTGGCCCGTGGCTTTGCGGCCAAAGGCGAGCTGGTAGTGGGCACGCGACGAGTCGATGAGCACTTCCTTGATGATCTTTGCCTCGAGCAGGTGCTTGAGGGTGCGGTAGATCGTGGCCTTGGACACCCGGTGCTCGGCCTCTTTCATCTCGGCGAGCAGTTCGTCGGCTTCGAACACGCCTTGCTTGCTGAGCACGGCATCAAGGATCAATGCGCGCTCGGTCGTAAACTTCAGGCCCTGCCGTTTGAGGAAGCGGCGGAAGATCGCGCACATCGGGAGGATGAGCCCGTCGTCCTCGTTGACGGCGGTGACGGGGTAGGTTCCGGCGGGGCGTTGGCGGGTGTCGGTCATGCGGGCATTGTAGGGCGGCCAGCGGATTGCGGCCGCGGCTTGGCGTCGCGGTTTGGCCCGTCGGGGGCGGTAGGATGCAGCGGGTGTGCTTCGTGGTATCTTGTGGGGTTTGGCGCGGGCTGTGCTGTGCCGTTTCGTTGACCGTTTATGGGTGGATTTTCTGTGTCTATCAAGCCGCTGGGCGTTGGGATGATCGGGCTGGGCACGGTGGGGCGTGGGGTCGCTGCGCTGCTGCGGGACGAGGCGGGGTTGTATGCCCGGCGGTGCGGGCGTGGGCTCGAGCTTCGCCGGGTCTGCGTGCGTGATGTGGCGAAGGCCCGCTCGGCCGGGGTGGTCGACGCGTCGCAGGTCACCGACTCGATTGATGAATTGCTGGCCGACGCGACGATCGATGTGGTGGTCGAGGTTGCGGGCGGGGTCGACCCGGTGGGCGGCTTTGTCGAGCGTGCGCTCCGGGCGGGCAAGCACGTGGTGACCGCGAACAAGACGCTGCTTGCGGAGCGCGGCGCGGCGCTGTTTGCGCTCGCGCGTGAGCATGGGGTGTGCATCGCGTTTGAGGCGTCGTGCGGCGGGGGCATCCCGTGTGTCACCGCCCTGACGCAGGGGCTGATGGCCAACCAGATCGACGGGCTCTATGGCATCCTGAACGGCACGTGCAACTACATCCTGACGGAGATGACACGCGGCGGGAAGACGTACGAGGCCGCGCTGGCCGAGGCACAGGAGGCGGGCTTTGCGGAGGCGGACCCGACGATGGATGTGTCGGGTGCGGACGCGGCGCAGAAGCTCGCGGTGCTTGCGTCGCTGGCGTTTGGTGTTCGGCTGACGGGCGAGCAGGTGCCGACCACAGGCATCGAGCAGCTCTCGCCCGGCGACATCGCGGCGGCGGGTGAGTTGGGCTATGACATCAAGCTGCTGGCGAGCGCGGAGCGTTGGCCCGGGCAGCGCTGGGTCAACGCCGAGGTTCGGCCGTGCTTCGTGAAGAAGGACGAGCAGCTGGCGCAGGTGCGCGGCGCGTACAACGCTTTGTCGGTGCACGGCCACGCGGTGGGGCATGTCCTGCTTTATGGCCAGGGCGCGGGGCAGCTGCCGACGGCCAGCGCGGTTGTGGGGGACCTGATCGCTGTGGCCAACGGCAGCGCGCTGGCCGCCTTCAGCGCGATGCGTCTGACGCCGGACCTTGCCGAGCCCGTTGCGCTGGTGGACCCGGCCGACACCGAGAGCGCGTACTACCTGCGGATGGAGACGATCGACCGGCCCGGCGTCATGGCGCAGGTGACACGCCTGCTGGGCGACCGGGGGATCTCGCTCTCGGCGGTGCTGCAGCACGAGTCCCGCAGCGGCGAGGTCGTGTCCCTCGTCGTCACGACCCACACCGCCCGCCGGGGCGATGTCCAGGACGCGGCCAAGGCGATCGCGCAGCTCGAAGCGATCCAGGGCGAGCCGGTCGTGATCCGGGTGATCGAGTTGCCGGGGTGAGTTGGTTTCTTAGCGCTAAGGGACCAAGGGGGCGTAGAGACCCGCCAAGGCGGCGTAGCCACAAAAAAGCACAGAATTCACAAAAAACCGTTTAATTTGTGTAATTCTGTGCTGTTGTGTGGCTAAAGTTTCGGCGCGTTTTCTATCGCACTTATACTTTGGCGATAGAGCTTTTTAGTCTTTTTACGCTGACGCATTGGAGAGTTGCTGCAGCAGCGCGGGCAGGTTCGCGGAGAAGGTCCCGCGGGTCATTACCTCGTCGGCTCCCGCTTGTTTGGCTTGCTTCAATAGATCGACCAGCACATGCGGCCCCCACGCAACAACAGTCGGCTCCGTCGCATGCGCCTTGCACTGCGTGATCAGCGGCATGGCTTCCTCCCCCTTATCCAGGTCGATCAGCACCGCGCGGACGGCGTCGTTAGGCTTGCCGTCCTCCACCCGGTCCAGGCGTTTTTGAAGCATCGTTTCGTTCCGCGCCGGGCGCGCGGTCAGGCCTAGCGCGTCGCACGTGGACTGGATCTTGGTCGCGAAAATCAGGTCGGCACAGCAGTAGACAATCATGCCCGGAGTGTAGCGTGCTTGGAGGCGTTCGACGCGCGAGGTTTAGGGGATTATCCTTCGCGACCCGGCCGACCGATTGTGTGGCGGCCGGTCATGCCCGGCTTGTCCCCCCTCGCAAAAGGATCACGCGCATGGCAGACACGACCTCTCTTGGCATCCTCTCCGAGCTCGGTTTCCGCTACGACCCGTCCAACCTGTACCAGCAGGTCGCGACGCAGGTCCTCAACGCCGCCGAGCTGCTCAAGCTGCCACGCCACCTGCAGCTCATCATGGCCCAGCCCAAGAATGAGATCATGGTGCACTACCCCGTGCGTATGGACGACGGCAGCTACCGGTTGTTCAAGGGCTACCGCGTGCAGCACAACAACCTGCTTGGCCCGTACAAAGGCGGTATCCGCTATCACGAAGACGTCTCGCTCGATGACGTGAAAACACTCGCGATGCTGATGACCATGAAGTGTGCGCTCATCCGCCTCCCCTTTGGCGGCGGGAAGGGCGGCGTGCAGGTCAATCCGCGTGCGCTGACCGAGGGTGAACTGATGCGTATGACCCGCCGCTTCATTAGCGCCCTGGGCGACAACATCGGCCCCAGCTACGACATCCCCGCGCCCGATGTCGGCACGAACTCGCAGATCATGGGCTGGATGGCGGACACCTACATCAACATCACGGGGCGCATCCAGCGGCGCGACGGCGTCGCGGTTGTGACCGGTAAGCCCATCGCGTTTGGCGGCTCCGAGGGCCGAGAGAAAGCGACCGGCCAGGGGCTCGTGTATGTCGTCGAGGTGCTGCTCCCGGAGATGGGCATCGAACTCAACAACATGACCTACAGCGTGGTCGGGTTTGGTAACGTCGGTTCGTGGACGGCTCGGCTGTTAAAGGAGCGGGGCTCAACGCTCAAGGCTGTGTTCGACCACACCGGCGCGATCCGCAACGACAACGGGATCGATGCGGAGAAACTCGCGGCCTATGTCCGCAAGACCGGCGGGATCAAAGACTACGCCGAGGCCGACGAGATCAGTGAGGATGCGTTCTACCGGACGGAGGTAGACGTGATGGTCCCCGCCGCGCTGGAGCAGATGATCGACAGCCAGAAGGCGCAGATTATTAATGCGAAGGTCTTGGCCGAGGGCGCGAACGCCCCCAACACGCCGGGGGCAGACCGTATCCTCGAAGAACGGGGCATCCAGGTGCTTCCCGCGATCTTGTGCAACGCGGGCGGTGTGACGGTGAGCTACTTCGAGTGGCGTCAGAACCGTCAGGCCGAACGCTGGGCGGCGGCGGATATCGACGACGAGCTGCGCCGCCACATGCACGCCGCGGCGGACCGCGTGAAGGAGATGGCCCGCAAGCTCAAGTGCGATATGCGGACCGCCGCGTTCTGCTCTGCGCAGGAACACATCGGTGAGGTCTACGCGATCCGCGGCATCTTCCCGTAACCGCAGGCTTCTTACGGTTCGCGATACAACCCATGCTCGTCGATGTACGCCGCGACGGCCGGAGCGAGAAGGCCATCCGTGTCTTTGCCCTGCGCAATGCGCCGGCGCAGGTCGGTCGAGCTGAGGTCGATACGGGGGACCTCAATCAGCCGTGGCTCCCACTGCGCCCGCGCCGCGTCATCGGGCAGGCCAGCCAACAGCGAGGCGATGGTGTCCGGCGGCCTGACCATCACCACGGGCTCGGCCAACGCGACCACCCGTTCGGGCTCGCGCCACTGGTCAAAGATCTGCAACTGGTCGCCGCCAAAGAGCAGACGCAGCGTGGTGCCCGCGTCGATACGCTCGTGCAGCTTGGCGAGGGTCTCGACGGTATAGCTCGGTTCGCCGGGGGCGCGGTCGATCTCGTCGGTGAGGACGATGGCCTCGGGCAGTCCCGCGACATCGTCGGACGTGTTGGCCAGCGCCAGCCGGAGCATCGCCAGCCGGTGCTGCGGGTCGGTCTGCTCGCGGTCGAGCTTGTGCGGCGCTCGGCCCGCGGGGATGTAGGCCACGGCCTCGAGCCCGAGCTGATGCGCCACCCACCTCGGCAGCAGGGCGTGGGCCACGTGCGGCGGGTCGAAGCTGCCGCCGAAGATCAGGATCGATTGGTAGCCGGTCAGGTCTTGCATCGGGCCCTTTCAGATGCTCTGCCACGCATCGTATCACGGACACGGCAGCCCAAACCCAAAGCCCCAATCGACAGGGCACGCAATCAACCCGCTGCGATCGCGTATCATGCCCCGATGGCTGTCCGTATCGACGACGAACCGGTTGCCCTCGAGGCAAACTCCCTGCGCTCGCTCCTCGCCGCGGCGCGCGAACACCTTGCGCCCGCGGGCCGGATGGTGGTGCAGGTGCAGGTCGACGGCGAGATGATCGTTGACGAAGCGCTCGACAGCGACACCCCCGCCGACTTCAGCACCGCCGACGTGCAGGTGTACTCCGCGAAGCCCACCGAGCTTGCAGTCGGTGCGTTGGAGCAGGCCCGTGCGATGATCGATACCGCACGCCAGCAGCAGGAGCAGGCGGCCGAGCTTTTGCAGAAAGACCAGACCGCCCAGGCGCTCAATCAGGTCGGCGCCTCGATCCAGGGCTGGATCCAGGCGCAGCAGGCCGTGACCGCCGTCGCGGAGCTGCTTGGCCTCGACCTCACCGCGATCCGGGTCGAGGGCGATACCGTCGCGGCCCGCACGCAGGAGCTGCTCGCCCGTCTGGTCGAGCTCAAAGCACAGATCGAATCCAACGACCACGTCTCGCTCGCCGATGCGCTTGCGTACGAATGGCCCGAATCGACTCAGCGCTGGGATGCCGCACTGGGCGCGCTCGTGCAACACATCGAAGGGGCAGACGGCTAACACACCGCTAGCCTGCGCTTCCCAATCTAAAATCGTCAATCTAAAATCACACCCTATGAACCTCGACCACCCCACGATCCCGCTGATCAAAGCCGCCTTCTCTGACCGCAAGCTCTTCGCGACAGAGTTCCGGGGCGAAACGACAGTGCTGGTGAATAAGGACGATGCGCACGATGTCCTCACCTTCCTCAAGCTCAATGAGGCGTGCCGATACGACTTCCTGAGCGATATCACGGCGGTGGATTACCTCAACTACCCCGCGCCGCGCAACCAGCCCGAGGGCATGCCGACCGGCCGATTCGGTGTGGTCTACAACCTGCTGGGCACCGGGCACAACGGCCCCGAGAGCAAACGCATCTTCATCAAGGCGATGCTCAGCCCGTCACTCCCGACCGACGGCATCGAGGACGACCCCGCGCTGCACATCTGCTCGGTGACCGACCTGTGGGAAGGCGCGGAGTGGCTCGAGCGGGAGGTGTTTGACATGTTCGGCATCCACTTCGACCAGCACCCCGATCACCGCCGTATCCTGACGTGGGAGAAGTACCCCGCCCACCCGCTGCGCAAGGACTACCCCGTGAAGGGCCGTGGCGAGCGCGAAGACTACCGCGTGATCGAACGCGACTCGGCGTAGAGGCCACAAGTGAAGGAAAGCGTTGTGAAGGCAACAGCTGGGCGTTGGCGTGACATCGCGATTCTTGTCTTGCTTGTTGTGGTCAGTCTGGTGACACTTCACCTAATCGGTGTGGCATTGCCCACCAAGATACGTTCATGGCTGATGCCTGCATTCGTTATCGTGGTTTTCTTTGGCTTACCCTTTGCGTTTATCTGGATCACAAGCTTCGTATCGCTACGTCAGCAACGGAGACGCGAGGGTTTGTGTGGGCAGTGTGGCTATGACCTGCGCGGCACCAACCCCAAGGGGGCAACCGTCACCTGCCCCGAGTGTGGTGGCAAACAGTCTGTCTGATGTAACCGCGAAACCACGTGAGATGTTGCTACTTACGCGGCGCTGTGTTTACGCTTTTTTTTTGAGGCGGGGCTGTCCGCCGGCTCGGCGTCAAAGTCGGCGTTGCATGCGCCGTCCTCTTCGCAGTTGGCGAGCTCGTCGCTGAGCGTGCCTTTCCATTGCGGGGCCTTATCGCGGTGTGCCGCCTTGGAGAGCAGGTGCGAGCCGATGGGGACCGCGACAAACGCAAACGCGATGACCGCGATCGACTTGGTCACGACCGCCAGCGTCCCGACATGCAGCATCGCCGCGACGACCAGGCCCAGCAGGCCCAGCGTCGAGCACTTACTCGCCGCGTGCAGGCGGTGGTAGACATCGGGCAGACGAACGACGCCGACGGCGCCGACGAGCATGAAGAACAAACCCATCGCGAGTGAGGCGATCGCCAGGATGTCGAGGACGAGCTGCATTAGTCATCCCCCCCGCGGTTCAGGCCGGGCCCGGCGGTCGGCCGGAGCAGGCCGGGCTGGTTGTGGATCGCGTCGCCACGCGGGGTGTCGCGGTCGCTGGTCTTGTGTTTCGCGCCGATGTACTGCGCGAAGGCGACCGTGCTCGCGAAGCCGAGGATCGCGACGACGATCGCGGCGTCGTAGAAGAGTGCGCTGTCGAGCTTGATCGCCAGCACGATCACGAGGCCGGCGACCAGCATCGCCATCGTGTCGCCCGCGAGCACACGGTCGGCCAGGTGGGGCCCGCGGATCATCCGCCAGAGGCACAGCAGGATCGACAGGACCAGGACGCCGACACCGATCTGCACCAGCAGCATCAGCCAGGGCTGGGCGGCGCTCGGGGGGGCGGCCTCGGCGGCGGCGTGCGACGTGTCAGCCGCAGCGATCAGGATGGGGGCGAGGGTCGGGGTCATGGCGTGGGTGCGGTAGTCGGGAGGGCGTCGGTCTCAAAGTCGTCGGGCCGGCGGCCAAACACGAGCCACATGAGCTTGTCGCGCAGCTCGTCGAGCTGGTCGACCGCGTCCTGGCGATGCTCAGCATACATCGCATGGATGTAGAGGCACGTGCCCGCATCGTCGACGTCCGCGCTCAGCGTGCCGGGCGTCAGAGTGATCGCGTTGGCGAGCGTAGTGATCTGGATCGGCGTGAGGCCGGCGACGGGGTAGCGGATCATCCGGGGCTTCATACGGTAGCCGGGCGTGATGATCTCCCACGCGACGTCGAGGTTCGCTCGGATCAGGATGTAGATGAAGTAGACCGAGAAGTGGAGGATGTTGAACAGGCGGAGCAGATAACCGACACCGCGCAGCGGGCGGGTGTGGGTCGCGGGCGCGGCCTGCTCGGTCTGGCTCGCGGGGTCGCTCAGGACACGCAGGGTGAGCGTGATCACCAGCGCGCCGACGATGAAGCCCAGCAGCCCGTTGAGCAGGGACGCGCTCTGCCAGAGCAGCATCCAAAGCAGCGTGAGCGCAAAGTTGAGGAGCAGACGCAGCATCATGGGGTCACCTCCGTCGTGTTCGCGCGGGCGATGCGGTCGACCGCTCGGGCGTCTTCGGAGGTATCGGCCGGTTGCGGCTGGGCCGTGACGTCCGCCCGGGTTTCGGCCGTGTTTTCAGGCGAAAGCGGGGCTTCGTGGTGTACGAGGATCAGGTGCTCGGCGTGGTCGTAGGCGTGTTCACCCAGGACCGCAGTGATGTAGGGCTTGGGGTTTTGGAGCTGGTCCCCGGCCTTGAAGGCGACGGTGTAGACCTGCTCGGCACCAAAGCCCAGGAACAGCGCGGCGGTGACCAGCAGCGCGATGCCAGCATACGCGGCGCGGTTGCCGGTGCGGACCATCGCGGGCTCGGTCTTCGCGGGGTAGCCGTCTTTGGGTGTTGGGTTCCAGTAGCCGTAGCTCCAGATTTTGAGCATGGAGAGCAGGGTGAGCGCGCCGGTGACAAGGCCGACGACGCCGAGGTACCACTGGCCTTCGTAGAACCCTTCGCGGATGATGACCATCTTGCCGAAGAAGCCCGAGAGCGGCGGGAGGCCGACGAGCGACATCGCGGCGATGAAGAAGAGGACGCCGAGCTTCCAGTCGCGTTTGAGCAGCCCGCCGAGCTTGTCGAGGTCATCGGTGCCGGCGTGTTTTTCCATGACGCCGCAGCAGAGGAACAGGGCGCACTTCACGACCATGTGCTGGACCATGTAGAACGCGCAGCCGGCCAGTGCGTTGCCGGACATGACGGCGATGCCGAAGACCATGTAGCCGACCTGGCTGATGACGTGGATCGACAGGATGCGTCGCACCTCGTGCTGCGAGACCGCGCCCAGGACGGCGAGGAACATGGTGAACGCGGCGGCGACGATGAGGATGATCTGGATGGTCTGCGACATCCCGCCGGTGTAGACGCCATCGACCATCGCGCCCGTGCCGTTGCTCGCGAAGATGAGCGGGAAGAGGCGTGCGACGGTGTAGACGCCGACCTTGGTGAGCAGGCCGCCGAAGAGGCCCGCGATGGCGATCGGGATGGTGTAGTAGGTGTCGGGCAGCCAGAACCAGAGCGGGAAGAACGCGCCCTTGAGCCCGAAGACGAGGAGGAACAGGACCGAGAGCGCGGTGAAGCCGGTGGGCAGGGTGCGTGCGGGGTCGGCCTCGATCTCGGCGACGATGCGTGCGAGGTCGGCGATGTTGAGTGTGCCGAACATGCCATAGACCATGCCGGCCGCCATGAGGAAGACGGTCGAGGCCAGGACGTTGAGCAGGATGTACTTGTAGGCCTGCCGCATCTGCTTGAGCCCGGTGCCGATGACCAGCAGGGCGTAGCTCGACATGAGCATGACTTCGAAGGCGACAAAGAGGTTGAACAGGTCGCCGGTGAGGAAGCTCATGTTCACACCGAACAGCAGCATCTGCATCAGCGGGTGGTAGTAGCGTCGTTCGACCGCGGGGTCGAGCGATGAGAAGCTGTGGATGTAGCTGCACAGCGCGACGGTCGCGGCCGCGACGATGAGGAGCCCCGACAAAGAGTCGAAGACCATCGTGATGCCGAAGGGTGCCTTCCAGTCGCCCATTTGTGAGACGAGGATGGAGGCGGCGCCGTCGAGTGGCGCGGTGTGGAGCAGGAAGCGGATCGCGAGCGCGAGGACACCGAGATAGCTCACGATGCCCACGACGCGGGACGCGGTCCTGCGGTTGATCAGGAACACGTTGATCACGCCCGCGGCCAGCGGGATCACGCAGAGCAGGATGATTAGGTTGGCGTTCATCCTTGGGCGTTTCCTTGGTCGGGTGCGGGTTGGCCGGGCTCGTTGGCCAGGTCGTTGATCTCGATCGTCTGTGCGGTTCGGCTGGTGACGACGATGAGCGTCAGCAGGAAGGCCATGACACCGAACCCGATGACGATCGCGGTGAGGATCAGCGCCTGGGGCAGCGGGTCAACCATCTGCGCCAGGGGCTGGGTCAGGGGTTCATGGTCCGCGAGCACGGGCGGGTCCTTGACCGCGACGGGCAGCAACTCGGCGGCGAGCGTCGGGTCGGCGTGGGCTTGGTCGGGCGTGGGGCGGACGGGCGAGCCGCTCATCGCGATGATGGAGAGGTTCGCGGCGTGGCCCAGCAGGAAGACGCCCATGGCGATGCCCTTGAGCTCGCGTCCGAGCATCAGGTAGATGCTGACGCCGAACGTGACTGCGACGCAGATAGCGAGGATAAACGTCATCCCTCTTGGACCTCCTCGCCCAGGCGGAAGATCATGCCCGAGGCAACGCCGACGACGACGAGCAGGACACCGAGGTCGAAGAACATCGCGGTGGGGACGTGTATTTCGTGCCCCAGCGGGTAGATGTAGGGCGCACGCGAGGTAAGCAGCGGCAGGCCGAAGGCCATGGGTACGACCGCGGTGAGGCCAGCGAGTGCGATACCGCCCGCGATCAGGACGCGGGGGTGGAAGGGCATGAGCCGTGCCATCGCGTCCTTGCCGTGCGACATGCGGATCATGACCAGCGCGGTGGCCGCGATGAGCCCGCCGATGAACCCGCCGCCCGGCTCGTTGTGGCCCTTGAGCGCCATGTAGATCGCGAAGATCAGCGTAAGCGGGAAGATCAATGACATCGCGTTGCGGAGGATCAGTGAACTCATAGTGCGACCCCCTTGGCGGTGTGTGGATCGTTGACGACTTGGCCGGCGACGCGTCGGCGTCGGTGGGGCAGCATGGACCAGACGCCCATCGCGGCGATGCCGAGGACGGTGATCTCGCCGAGGGTATCGAAGCCGCGGAAGTCGACGAGGATGACGTTGACGATGTTGTTGCCGCCGCCGCCGCGTGTGTTGGGGGCGTCTGCCGACCCCAGCGCGGTCTGCATCTCCGCCTTGTTGCCGTAGCTGTGCTGCGCGAGGGTGTGGCCCAGCGGCTGGGCGCCGGGGTTGGACTGGGTACGGTCGGTGGTCGCGGCGATCAGCGTCATCCAGCCAAAGAGCAGCCCGACCGCACACGATACGGCGACGCGCCAGGCCTTGTTGCTCAGCGTGATCGCGACGAGTTTTTCGCGCGGCAGCAGGCGGAGCACGATGACGAACAGGATGACCGAGATGATCTCGAACATGAGCTGGGTCAGCGCGAGGTCCGGGGCCTGGTACACGAGGTAGAGCCCGACGACAGCGAAGCCGCACGCGCCCAGGAAGAGCACGCGGACGATGCGGACTTCGGTGAGCGGGATGAGGATCGCGGTGAGGCAGACGATGACGCCCAGCAGGATGCCGGGCCAGTACTCAAAGGCGTTGGCCGCGGCGTCGCCGGTGAGCGCCTCGAGCATGCCGGGGTTGTCACTGGTCAGGTCGACCTGCACCGCCCAGCCGAAGCCCAGCAGCAGTGCGCCCAGGACGAACAGCAGGTAGTGCTTGAGGTTGCCGGTCTGCACCATCCGGAAACACCGCCCGCCACCGGTGACGGCCAGCCAGTACATCGCGGGGTAGATGCGGTCGGCGAAGTCGGCGACCGAGCCGCGAAACGGCTTGGCCAGGCCGACGATCACACCGAGGACGATCGCGATCATTGAGCAGATGAGCGGGGTGGTCGGATGCGCGAGACTGCCAGCGATGTCGGCGAGGTTCGGGATGCCTTCGTAGTGCGTCGCGAAGTAGTTGTGTGCGGTGGCGGGCTGCTCGAACAGGCCCAGGACGCGCGACCAGGCGAGGGTCGGGAAGATGCCGCCGATGAACTGGAGCGAGACGATGAGGGCGCCGGGGAGCCAGATCAGGTGCGCGAGCAGGCCGTGTTCGTGGGCGTGTTCATGGTGGTGGCCGTGGTCGGGCTCGCCGTGTTCTTCGCGCATCCCGCCGGGTAGGCCGAGCAGCGTGGTCCAGACCCGGACGCAGATGGCGACGTTACAGATGGCGGTGACAACGGTCATCGCGAGGACGATCCACAGCCCGGCGTTGCCGGCTCCGATGCCGTGGTACACGCCGTAGAGGAAGAGCTCTTTGGCCTGGAAGCTGATGGTCCCGGGCAGGGCGGCGAGGCCGAGCGCGGCGAGCATCATCGTGCCACAGATCGCGGGGTGTTTGTAGAACGCGCCGTTGAGCTTGGTGATGTCGCGCGACAGCACATGCCCGATCGCCCCGGCGGTGATGAACAAGGGGGCCTTGTAGAACGCGTGGTTCGCGATCTGGGTGATGTCGAAGTCGATGGCGGCCTGGCCGTGGTACTGGATCGCGCCGACGCCGTACATCGCCATGAGCAGGCCGAGTTGGCTGACGGTGGTGAAGGCGAAGATACGTTTCAGGTCGTGCTGCTGGAGCGCGACGACGCCGCCGTAGAGCATGGTCACCGCGCCCAATGGGATGATGAGCTTGGGGAACAGCGGCAGGGCGGCGAAGACGGGGAACAGCCGACCGACGAGGAACACGCCGGCCTTGACCATCGTCGCCGAGTGCAGGAACGCGGAGACGGGCGTCGGTGCCGCCATCGCGCCGGGTAGCCAGTAGTGGAACGGGAACTGCGCCGACTTGGTGCCGGCCCCGATGAACATGAGTACAAAGGCCCAGAGCAGTTGCGGGTGGTCGCCAACGCTTTGCAACTGCGCGATCAGCTCGTCGCTGTGGGCGAGCATCTCGCTCCAACGCCAGTAGCCCGTCGCGTTGCCGAACACGAGGATGCCGCCAAACAGCCCCATCCCGCCCAGCCCGGTCGTGAAGAACGCCTGCATCGCGAGTTTCACGGCCTTCTTGTCGTAGCGGTCCCAACCGATCAGCAGGAACGAGCTGATCGAGGTCATCTCCCAGAACAGCAGCGTCAGGAGGGTGTAGTCGGCCAGCACGACGCCGAGCATCGCGGTGGTGAAGAACCCGAGCGTGGGGTAGAAGCGGTAGAGGTCGTCCGCGCTCGTGGGCCCGGCCCGGCCGAAGTAGCCGCGGGCGTAGAGCATGATGAGCGTGCCGATCCCGCTGACCAGCAGGCCGAAGAACAGCCCCAGCCCATCGGTGAGGAAGGCGATGTTGATGTTGAGCGAGGGCATCCACTCGATGGTGCCGGTGGTGGGCGGCGAGGGTGCGGCGGTGTGCTGGGCGTGTGTCTCAGATGCTTCGGGATGTCCCACCGCTTGCGGCTTAGCGTGGTCGTTGCCGTGCCCGGCATGTTCGTCGTGCGCCATCGCCTGCGCCTGGGCGGCGTTATGCTGGGCCTGCAGCGCATCACGGCTGTCGAGTGCGACACCGACGAGCAACGCGAACGCGACCGCGGGGCCCAGCGTCGCGAGCAGGGTGCGCGGCTCGATCCAGTGGCGGGGCAGGAACAGCGTCACCAGGCCGACCGCGACCGGTGCGAGTACTGCGAGTAAGACGATCCATTGCGGAGCCATTGACATTCCCTGATCGAACTCGGCTGTCGCCAGCCACTTACAGCCCCCATTACCCGGCTACCATCGGCTAGCCGAGCGCGTCCACTCTAGCGTTACAAAATGACCGCGACCAAAAAAGGGCTGGATTTAGGGTCGCGTGCGCGCATGGAAAAACCCGTAGTGTGACCTACGGGCGTTGCACGTTCAAACGTCTTGTGCGCGAGCGTCGTTTATCCCGCCATCTTGGTGCCGGCCATGTTCAGCGCGATGCCCAGACGGTGCTTGTCATCGACGCTGTGGCATCGGACGACCGAGCCCGAGAGGTCGAAGCCCGGCTCGTTGCCGTGGGGCGGGAAGAAGAGGGTGATCTTACTGCCCACGGAGATCGGTTCGGGCGCGGTGACACCGACGCCGGTGTCCGACAGGTCGTTGAGCTGGAGAGTGATCAGGCGTTGCGGGCCGTCGGCGTCGGTGGTGGCTTGGTAGACCGCAGTGACTTTGCCCGATGCGCGTCGGCGTGCGGCGCGTCGGCGTTCGAAGAACAAGGAGTCGGAGTGCTCGTTGGCGTCGGTCGCGAGGCGGAGGGGCTGGGTCATGGCTACGCTCCAAAAGGGGGGGCCGTACAATGCGTTGTTCCGCGTGGCCGATCCGCCCGCGGCATGGTCTACGTCCATGGGCATCGGCCCGACGACCGGCAGGGTTTACCCAACATGAGCATTCCGCCCGCAAAAACTGAAAATTCCTCACAAACTTTGGCCCCTTCCTCGGCGGCCGGGGCCGCGACGGTCGTCCTCGTCGGCGCCGGGCCGGGCGACCCGGGGCTGATGACCGTGGCCGGCCTCGCCGCGCTGCGCCGGGCGGACGTCCTCTTCTATGACGCGCTGGCGAACCCCGTCCTGCTCGACGAAGCGCCCGCACATTGCGAGAAGATCAACGTCGGCAAACGCGCCAAGAAGCACCTGGTCAAGCAGGAAGACACCAACCAGATGATGGTTGACCACGCTCGGCGGGTCGGCGCGGGCGGCACCGTGGTCCGGCTCAAGGGGGGCGACCCGTACCTCTTTGGCCGAGGCGCGGAGGAGGCGGCCTACTGTGCCAAGCGTGGCGTGCCGGTCGTGGTTGTGCCAGGCGTAACCGCGGGCATCGCCGCGCCCGCCGCTGCGGGCATCCCCGTCACCCACCGCAAGATCGCGTCGACGGTGACCATCATCACGGGCCACGAGGACCCCACCAAGGGCGAGACGTCGGTCGACTACCAGGGGCTGGCGCGCCTGATCGAGCGGGGCGGGACCGCGTGTTTCTACATGGGCGTCGGCCGGCTCCAATCGATCTGCGACGAACTCGCGTCACACGGTTTGGCACGCTCGACCCCCGCAGCGCTCGTGCAGTGGGGCACGCTCCCCAGGCAACGCCACGTCACGGGCACGCTCGACAACATCCGGCAGCGCGTCGAAGACGCGGGGCTTTCCTCACCCGCGATCATCGTGGTGGGCGAGGTCGCGGCGATCGATGAGCCCGGGCTCGACTACTTCACCAACCGTCCTTTGTTTGGCCAGCGGATCGTCGTGACGCGTACGCGTCAGCAGGCGTCCGCCTTGAAGGAGGGGCTCGAGCTGTTGGGGGCCGAGGTGCTTGAGGCGCCGACGATCCAGATCGCCGAGCCCAGCGATGACGAGTCGCGTCGGCTTGCGGAGGCGGTGGGGCAGATCGAGCCATACGGCTGGGTGATCCTGACCAGCGCGAACGCGGTGGACGCGTTCGCAAAGACGCTGCGGGCGGCGGGGCGGGACAGCCGATCGCTGGCGGGCGTACGGTTCGCGTGCATCGGTGGTGCGACGGCTGATCGTTTGCATCGTTCCTTGTGTATCGATGCCGATTTTGTCCCGAGCCGGGCGGTGTCGGATGCGTTCATCGCCGAGTTCCCCGAGGTGCATGACCTGGCCGGCGTGCGTCTGCTGCTGCCGGTCGCCGACATCGCCGGGCCCGCGATCGCGCAGCGGATGCGTGATGCCGGGGCCGAACTCGACGAGGTCACCGCCTACCGCACGCTGCCCGCGGAATCGCTGCCCGAGGCGGTGGTCGAGGCGCTGCGGGCCGGCACGGTCGACTGGGTCACCTTCACCAGCTCGTCGACTGCATCAAACCTGATCGCGCTGCTGGGCGAGGACGCGTCACACCTGTCTCGCTGCAAACTCGCCTCGATCGGCCCCAAAACGACGCAGACGCTCGCCGCCGCCGGCTACCCCCCGGCCGTCGAGGCCCAGCCCTATGACGTCTCCGGGCTGATCCAGGCCTTGGCGGGGAACCCGGGCTGAATCCACGCGTTCTGGGTGGCCAATGCCCACCCTGCCCCCCTATGTTGCCCCCTACGGGGGGTCGCGGTACGCTATCGCCACCATTCCGTTGGATTTCCGCACCTATCAAAACCAAGGAGCTCCCCATGCTTGAACAATACGAACAGCTGAAGACCCTCATCGAAGGCATCGAAGACGACGTCCGCAAGGCCGCCGGGGGCAACAAGGCCGCCGGCACCCGCGTCCGCAAGCATATGCAGGAAGTCAAGAACGCCGCCCAGGAACTCCGCAAGAAGGTCCTCGAGGCACGCGACAGCGACTAATCCGCCCAGACCGAGGGAACCACTCCCCGGATCACACCTCAAACGTCCCGATCGACCCGTACGGCCTCCGTGCATGGTCGCCCTGTAGCACGCCTATGGCCCCGCCACTCCTCTACGACCTCTCGCAGCACGACCTCAAGCGTCAGCTCCACGATGCCGCCTTTATTGAGTCCGTCAACCCCCACCGCGGGGACATGCGGCTGCTCGACGGCATCATCTGGGAAGATATCCCGACGTCCCGGGCGATCGCCTACAAGGACATCCGTGACGACGAGTTCTGGGTCCCGGGCCATATCCCCGGCCGGCCGATCTTCCCGGGGGTGCTGATGGTCGAGGCGGCGGCCCAACTCGCGTCTTACCTGACACTCCGGCTGTTCGAAGACCTCGAGTTTCTCGGCTTCGCGGGGGTCGACGGCGTCAAGTTCCGCGGAACCGTGGTGCCCGGCGACCGGCTCTACATCCTCATCGAGGGCACCAACATGAAGCCCCGCCGATCGATCTGCAACGCGCAGGGCATCGTCGGCGATCGGCTGGTCTTTGAGGCCAAGATCACCGGGATGCCGGTCTAGCGTGCCCGACCCCGCCGGGAGGGCTTGCCGGCCCCTCCGTTTGGCACGCGCCGCCTCTTCACAATCCCTGTCTCCAAACCCAAGTACCTCTCATGCCCAAGACTCTTAACGTTGCGCTCATCGGTTCCAAGTTCATGGGCCGGACCCACTCCAACGCGTACCTCAACGTCGCGAAGTTTTTCGATGTGCCGATCACGCCGGTGATGCATACGATCGCGGCCCGAGACGCGGAAGACCTCGCCAAGTTCGCCCCACGCTGGGGTTGGCTGAAGTTCACCACGCGATGGCAGGACGTGTGCGAGGACGAAAACATCGGGCTGGTGGACGTTGGCACACCCAACCACCTCCACGCCGAGCAGGCCATCTCCGCGCTCGAAGCGGGCAAGCACGTCGCCTGCGAGAAGCCCTTGGCGGGCACGCTTGATGACGCACGCCAGATGGTCGAGGCCGCGAAGGCCGCCCGCAAGTCCAAGACCTTTGTCTGGTACAACTACCGCCGTGTCCCGGCCGTGGCGTTTGCGCACCAGTTGGTCAACGAGGGCAAGCTCGGCCGAATCTACCACGTCCGCGCCGCGTACCTCCAGGATTGGGGCGGCCCCGAGACCCCGCTGTCCTGGCGGTTCAAGGGCAAGGAGGCCGGCTCGGGAGCACACGGCGACCTCAACGCTCACGTCATCGACATGGCACGCTTTGTCACGGGCGACGAGATCACCGAAGTGGTCGGCGCGATTGAAGAGACCTTCATCAAGAAACGCGAGATCGTCGAGTCGGCGGGGGGCGAGATCTCCGGCAAGGGCTCGAAGAAATCGAGCAAAAAACGCTTTGGCCGATCGACCGTGGACGATGCGGTGCTGTTCCTCGCCCGCTTCAAGAAGGGGGCGGTCGCAACCTTCGAGGCCACCCGGCTCTCGACGGGCGACAAGAACGCCAACCGGCTCGAGATCCACGGCGAGAAAGGGGCGATCCGCTTCAACTTCGAGCGGATGAACGAGATCGAGTGGTACGACAACACGCTGCCCGACAAGATGCAGGGCTGGAGCACCATCAACGTCACCCGCGGCGATGGCACGGCCAACGGCCACCCCTACGTCGGCAACTGGTGGCCCGCGTCGCACATCATCGGGTACGAGCACGGCTTCGTGAACCAGGCGGCAGACATGATGAGCGTCATCGCCAAGAAGAAACCGGTTGTGCCGGTCTGCGACTTTGCGGACGCGTACCAGACCCAGCGTGTGCTGCACGCGGCGATCGAGTCGGCCCGTAACCGTTGCCCGGTGCCGTTGTCCGAGGTGAAATAGCACCTGGCCCGGCCTGGGTGGTGCGGAGCAGCCGACCGCCGGAGGGCCGAGGCATTGTGGGAAACCTGTTTGGTGTCTGCCCACTTGACACACCCCGCCAAGCGGCTAAATTACTCCGCTCGACGGCAAACCGCCGCCGAGACAAGCGGCCCCTAATGGGGCGTAGCGCAATTGGTTAGAGCACCGGCCAGTCACGCCGGAGGTTGCGGGTTCGAGTCCCGTCGCCCTCGCTTGGATGTCCAGAGAAGCCCCGGCTATCCGCCGGGGCTTCTTTTTTTTATAAAAAGGGTGTTAGGTTTCTCCGTCTGGCCGGTATAGAGAGGTAGACCCGTCTCACTCCGCGTGCTGGACCCTCAAATGCCCGTTGCTGAAGCCGACCTGATGCGAGTGTTGCTGCGTGAACAGCCCCGGCTGTTGGCGTACATCCGCTCGATCGTCGCGAACCAGCACCTGGCCGAGGACGTGTTCCAAGACATCTCGGTGTTGGCGTTGCAGACCCGATCGCAGCTCGATTCGGAGTCGCACCTGAGCCATTGGCTGCGTCGGACCGCGCGTCACAAGGCACTCAACGCCGCCCAGAAGAAAGTCAACCGCGTCCACACCTTGAGCCAGCAGACGCTCGACCTCCTCGAAAACGAGTGGGATCAGGTGGAGCAACTCGACATGGCCGAGCAGGTCCGCAAGCTGGAGTACTGCGTCGATCGTCTGCCCGAGTCGGGCCGCCGCCTGATTCAGATGCGGTATCGCGACGGGCTTTCGGGGAGTGCCATTGCGGAGAAGATCGGCCGAAAGACCGCTTCGGTGTATATGTCGCTCTCGCGTCTGCGTGTGGCTCTCAAAAAATGCGTCGAGACCGGCGAGATGGGGGTCGAACACGATGGCTGATCCACGCCTCAAACTCGCCCCCGAAGATTCGTTCGACGAGCGTGCGTTCCGCCAGCAGGTGGAGGCGTATCTCGACGGCTCGTTGTCGGAAGAAGATTGCTCCGCGATGGACAGCGCCATGCGCCGCGACGCCGCGCTGCGACGCGTCTTCGTCGAGATTTGCCTGCAGGACCAGATTTCCCATCGTCTGCTGGCGCCTTCGCCTGATGTCGTGCTCCTTGCCGCGGATGATGCGGAGGCGGAGGACGAGGTCGATGGCAGTGCGTCGGTGATGACTTCGCTGATCGAAGAAGCGCTGCGTGCCCGTCGGCTGCAGGAAGTCGAAGAGCGGGCCCAGCGTGAACTGGATGCCTCGCGGTTTAAAGAGAAGCAGCTCGAGCAGCGGCGTGCGCTGGCGTTGCAGGCCGAGCGTTCTTCGGATGCCCGCCGTGCGCCCGCGTGGGTGGTGTGGGGTTCCTTGGCTGCGGCGTTGCTGCTCGCGGTCTGGATCGGGACCACGCTCGACGAGTCGCCGACGCCGCGTCCGCTCGCGCGGGGCGAGCGTCCCGTGATGCCGGCAAATCCGCTCGCGTCGGCCTCGACCGTCGCCTATGTCAGCGGCAGCGTGGATGCGCGATGGGACAGCACGCTTTCAAGCGAGCTGACCTTCAAGGCCGGCGAATCAGTCTTTCTCGAAGCGGGCCTGGCCCAGGTCAAGTTCCGCGATGGTGCCTCGGTGATCCTTGAGGGCCCCGTCAAGATCGAGCCGACCGGCCCGCGTGCGCTCCGGCTGGTGTCTGGCCGGCTCTCCGCCTCGTCGCCTGAAGGGGCGGGCGGATTCCGAGTCGACACGCCGGACATGGTCGTGACCAATGAATACGCCGACTTCGGGGTGCATGTCAGCCCAAGGGCGGGGACCCGAGCTGTCGCGCTGGGTGGTGATATCACCGTGGATACGCGGGAACTGGCGGGTGCATCTGCCGGCTCGCTCACTCACGTCCGCGCGGGCTCAAGTGCGAACGCTCTAGGGGGGGGTGTTTCAGTGGTCCGCGCGGACATGGGTGAGTTTGTCCGCAGCGAAGAGTTCGGCATTCGTGAAGCCGCGGTTGATGGGGACGCGTACAGCCGCTGGCTCGCTTACAGCTACGAGCTGCGTCGCGACCCGGGTGTCCTCGCCTACTACACCTTTGAACCTCGCGATGATTCGTCGCGTCGTCTCCCCAACCGCGCGGTCCGGACCGCCGGTGATTTCGATGGCACGCTCGGCCAAGACAACGACGCGATGACGGTCCCACGCTGGGTCGAGGGGCGCTTCCCCGACAAACGCGCCCTGCGTTTTGGCATCGTCGACCGCATGCGTGCAAAGACCGTCCTCATTGAGGGCTTCGGCGGGCGATCGCTGGGCGACACGCTTACGATCGCGATGTGGGTCAAGACCCCGCCGGGCCGTTCTTCCTCGGGCGGTGGCACGCTGGTTTCCCTCCGCGATTCGCCGGTCCGGCATATGTCGTTCCAGTTCTCGCTCTTTCTGGGCAGCGACCCCTACCCCAACCGGATGCAGTTTGGCACGGGTAACGAGTTGGTCGTCGATAGCGCGAACGATAACTTCGCCTATTCGGGCGAGCGTTCCGTCTCGGGTGACGACTGGCACCTGGCCGTCGTGGTCTACGAGCCGACCGGCACCTCGTTCTATATGGATGGCGCGTTTGTGAGCCGGGCGTCTTCGATGGGGCCGCTCGCGGTGACTAGGCCGACAACCGCGCTACGATTAGGTATGGACCCGTATATGCCCAACTTTGAGGGCACCAGCGCCGTCGAAGCATTTATGGGCGATATCGACGAGTTCGTGATCCTCGACCGTGCGATGTCGCGGGAAGAGATCACCCGGATGTATCAAGTCGGTCGGCCCAGCCAAGACTAATGCGTTGGCTGTGTAGCCTACGCGAACATTTCTTTTTTCACTTTGGAGGAATCAAGATGACTGTTTTCAGCTCAAAACTCGGGCTCGCCGCAATCGCCGCGATGGGGCTGGTGAGCGGCGTGAACGCCGCGACCATTACGTGGGGCTCTGCTTTCTCGATTACCTCGGCCTCCGACATCAGCAACGCCGGCTCCCATTTCCTGGCCGACAGCATGGGCGGCGGTACGCCCACCGTCAACGGAGTCGTGTTCAGCGATGTCCTCGACCCCGGCCCGTTCTTCGATGCAAACCTTTGGGCGACCCCCACCGGCGACGCGGGCCTGGACGACATCCTCGACAGCCACGACAACTTCGCGGGACCTAACGGGCCCTACACCCAGACCCTCACCGGCCTGACGCCGGGCGTCCTCTATCAGGTCCAGTACATTGCGGTCCACGACCTGCGCGGCTGCTGCAGCACCCGGGTCTCGACGCTGGGCGACGGCAACGGCAATCAGACCGGCCCGTCCTTCACCCGATCGACCGGCGGCTCGGCCATCGGCACGTTCACCGCCGACGGATCGACGCAACTCATCGAAGTCTATGGCGATACTGACCCCGGCATCGCCGGGCTGATCGTTCGCACCGTCCCCGAACCCGGCTCGCTTGCGCTGCTGGGCCTTGGTGGCCTCGCCCTTGGGCGTCGCCGTCGATAACACTGCCTTCCTCCTTCAGTGGTGCTCGGCTTCGTGGCCGGGCGCCATTTTCCCGTGCGTGGGCACAGCCCACTGTGTAAACCCTCCCCCTTCTGTTTGGAGTCCTGTCATGAGAACCCTGAGCCCCCGCCGCCGTGGCTTCACCCTGATCGAGCTGCTTGTGGTGATCTCGATCATCGCGCTGCTGATCGCCATCCTCCTGCCCGCGCTGGGTAAGGCCCGCTACGCCGCGAAGATGACCCAGTGCCGAAGTAACCTCCACCAGGTCGGCATCGGCGGCCTCGCTTTCGCCGCAGACAACAAGGACGTGCTCCCCCCGACTTCGCCTGGGGGTAAGCCCACAGATATCCGAGCTTTTGATAACCTTACCGGCGAGTGGTTCGACCTTCGCGAAACACTCCGTGATTATGCGAACCTCAACCTCGTCCAGTGCCCGCTCGCGCCTCGGCAGCTTGACTACGATCAAGCGACCACCGATCTCATCGAAACGACCTACGGCCTCTACTGGAACTGGAAGTGGGAGGACGTGAGCTCGTACACGCACCAGCGCCTGGAAAAACAGGACGATGTCATGACCTACCGCGACGACGAGTTCGACATCCTCGCGATGGATTATGACACGATTAGCCCGGGCCAGTCCTACTCCGAAGGGCCACACCCCTTCGAAGGAGGCAGCATGCGGAATGCCCCCGAAGATGGTGAGTCCAACCTGACATACACCCGCTGGAACAACTGGAACGGCACCGGCCGCGGTAACATCGACAAGAACTACCTCCATACCGATGGCTCGGTCGAGACCTACGGCAACGTCAACTACAACCACACCGGCTACGATGAACTTAAACTTGTCCCTTCCTTCCGCACTGACTTTAACTGGATCGTCTACATGCCGATCCGCTAGGTGATCTAGCCGACTCGTCTCACAGTCATCACCAATGCCCGCGACGGATTACGTCGCGGGCTTTTTTATTACGATCGGCGGCTTGGGAGCGGTGGCTGGCTTTCAGCGGCCTCGTCGCCGCAGCGAGAATACGCTGAGGCCGAGGAGCACGATCGCGCTGCCCGGCTCGGGGGCGACACTGCCGGCTGGCAATGCATTACCGGGCCAGTGGGCGATGACCTGGGCGAGGTCGGCCTGTCCGATCAGGCCGTCGCCATCGAGGTCGCCGTACTGCACTGCCTGCCCCCAGTGTGCGAGAATAAAGTCGAGGTCTTGGGCGTTGACCGTGCCGTCGCCGTTGACGTCGCCCTCGAAGAAACCGCCGACGTCGCTGTTGAACAGGCTGACATCGCCGCCCGCGTACGCGCGGCCGACGATATCGACGGCGTGCTCGAGCGTGAGGTCGCCATGGGGCGCGAAGACGGTGCCATAGAACGTTGAGCCGAGCGTCACATCGCCCGCAGCTTCGAGGAACACGTCGTGTGCGGCCTGTGCGTGCGGTGGGTTCGCGCCGATCGTGGAGCCGCCGCCGACCTCCTGGATCATGTCGAAGGTGAAGTCCTCGGACGCGATGTAGATATCGATCGCGCCGCCCGAAGTGTCGAAGACCAGCCGGTTGAGATTGAAGCTGCTGGTGATGTCCTGGAAGACGTAGCTGCCGGACGAGAGGGTGACGGTGTTGCTGTTGGCGAAGGCGAGCGTGCCGTAAGCCCCGGGGGCGAGTGTGAGGTCCTCGAAGTGCGAAAGGGTGATGTCCTGTGTGCCCGGCGTCAGCATACTCCCCGCGGGGAGGGGGGCGGGCGAGAATGCGGGCAGGTTAGGGCTGGTGCCGGGATGGATGCTGCCGGCGACAGTGCCGGTGATATCGATGGCTCCGCCTGCGGTGACGTTGCCGTTGAACTGGCTAAACGAAAAGCGGAGTTCGACATCGCCTTGTGCGGAGACGTCGCCATTGACGGTGAGCGAGGTGTCGAGGAAATCGATGCTGCCCTGCGTGCTGGTGACCGAGCCGACATAGGAGCCGGGCCCGCCAAAGCCAACGATGTCGCCGTTGAAGAGGACATCTCCGCTGATGAGTTGGAAAGCCGCGGGCTGGGCCGTGAATCCGCCGCCGGCCATGAGCGAGTCGGCGTAGAGCAGGTTGCCCTGATGCGCGATGTTCCCGCCGGCGACGACCCCGCCACTGGTGATCCGGGAGGCGAACTGGAAGGTGAGATCGCCGCCCGCGTAGAGCGTGATGTCCTCGGGCAGGTCCGGCCGCGCCGCGGCGACCACGGGTACCGCAGACGCGGCGAGCACGGCCAGTAGATTACGGGTGAGGCGGAAGTCGATCGGCATGGCTTTTCTCCAAGGGCCTGCGGATGTTTGCCCCGATTTTACGCCAAGGGCTCATTGAGGCGAAAACCAAGGGCATCATCATGACATCGCCATGTTAGGAACGCGTGTTGAAACGCTCGTGTGGAAGCGCAGTCGCATACGACCGGAGTAGCTTTGCCGCGATTTTTTCAGCGAAACCATCATGATAAAAAAACACCCATCCGTATGGATGGGCGTTTTGAGTTTGCGTGGGTAACGGGTGTCTACTCTTCGATCTCGCGGATGCGGATGTTGCGGAACATGACGGGGTCGCTGTGTCCGCAGAAGCCGAAGTGGCCTTCGTCACGTGTGTTGAAGGGGTGTTCGGGTTTGGCCTCACGGGTATGGGTGTCGAGGATCTTGTAGCCGTTGAGGAAGACCTGGACGTGGTCACCGTTGACGACGACTTCTTCGTAGTTCCACTCACCGACAGGTCGGAGGTAGCCGCGGTGTGCGGGCGCGATGGTGTAGGCGCTGCCGTGGTACTGGTAGGGTGCGAGCTCGGCGTACTGGGGGGCGGTGTTGTCGAGGACCTGAAGCTCCATGGCCTGGTGGGCGGGATCGACATCCGCGTTGGGTGTGCGGATCGCGAGGCCGTTGTTGCCGCCTGGGGGCAGCTTGAACTCGAGACGGACGGTGAAGTTGTCGTAGACGTCTTCGGTGATGAGGTTGCCGCCGTGGCCCGCCTTGCAGCGGATCGCGCCGTCGACGACCTCGTAGTTGGCGACTGCGCCGGTCCAGCCCGTGAAGTCTTCGCCGTTGAAGAGCTGGGTGAAGGTGTCTTCGTCGTTGCTGAGGTTGGCGAGGTACTCGTTCGCTTCTTCGGCGTCGATCTCACGGATGAAGACGTTGCGGAAGCGGGTTTCGCTGCCATGGGTCTGCAGGTGGATCGGGCCGGTCATGAAGACGGGTCGGCTGCGGTCGTAGTAGTTTTCGAGCGGGACGTTATCGACGATCTTCGTGCCGTTGAGGATGACGGTGACGTACTGGCCGACCATCTTGATGTACATGCGGTTCCACTCGCCGGCGGGGTTGTCCGCGACTTCGCTGGGCCACTTATTGGCGTCGATGCTGTTGTTCCAGAGCCCGCCGGAGCCGCGGTTGCTGCCATTGCGGTGGGCGGGGACGTGCTCGGGGTCCCAGATCTGGACCTGTGGGCAGCCGCGGAGGTAGATGCCGCTGTCGCCGCCGGGCTGGATTTTGTAGTCGACATAGAACTCGAAGTCGCCGTAGTCCTTGACGGTGACGAGGTGGGGCTCGTGGCCGTCGGAGACGAGCTCGCCGTTTTCGACCGACCAGTGCGCCGCGACGCCGCGGTTCTGCTGTTCATACCACTGGGCCCGCTGGTCATCGGGGAGTGCATCGATTTCTTTGGGGTTGCGGGTCGTGCCGCCGGTCCAGCCGTCGTCGATGGTTTCACCGTTGAACAGGGCGGTGAACCCCTCGGGCGGGTTATTGTTTTCCTGGGCGGTCGCGCTGCCGACAGCAGCGAGGGCCGCGAGCATGAGGGCGGGGAGGGTTTTCTTGAAATTGAGCATGGTGAGGATCAGGGGTTGGGGTTTCGTTTTCGGCTGCGCCGAACGGCAGACAGGATTGTCTGCGCCACGGTTGGTTAGCCGACGGCCTACGCACGCCGGTCTCTGGTTGAGATGGTGGGTCTCGCTCGTGGACTCGCTCCACCCACCCTACGTTACGAGTTGTCCGGCGTTTGTAGGCCGCCGGCGGTTCATGTTGGCTACTTCTTAGTTCTGGCCGGCGCGTCCCGCGAGGCCTTCGGGCTCTCGGCCGTCGGCGTAGTCGCGGTAGACGACGGCGGTCGCGGCGTCGTGGTCGAAGCGCATGTTTTCGGAATCCCACGCCAGCTCGCGGTCTTTGAACCGGCCGGCGATCGTGCCCACGAGCACGGCCTCAGTCACTCGGCCCGAGTAGGAGAAGGGCGTCGACGTCTGGCCAACGCCTCGGCAGGCATCGGTGAATTCGGTGTAGTGGTTGTTGCTGCCACGCGATTCGACACGGATATCCATGCGTTCGCCGTCGCGGTAGAAGCTCGGCATCGCCCAGTGGGGCAGGACCATGACGCCTTCTTCGCCCACGAGGAACATACCCGCGCCCGGCAGGTTGACGCCCTCGGGCAGCTGGGCCCGGGTGTGGTCGGGTCGGCTGCCGCGGTTGCCATCGGTCCAGCGGAAGAACAGCTGGTCGGTGGTGAAGGGGGTGCCTGCGAACTGGTAGCTGATGTCGCTGTCGAGCGCGAAGGTCTCGCGGTGGTGCTGTGGGCCGCGCGAGATCACACGGGTCGGCGTCTGCAGGTCAATGGCGGAGAAGACGGGGTCGAAGATGTGGCAGCCCATGTCGCCGAGGGTGCCCGAGCCGAAGTCTTTCCAACCGCGCCAGTTGCCGGGGTGGTAGGCGCCGTTGACGAAGGGCCGGCTGGGCGCGACACCGAGCCAGTTTTCCCAGTCCAGGTGCTCGGGCACAGCGTCGGTGCGGTCGGCGCGGCCTTCGGGGGGCCCGCCCCAGGACTTGCTGACCCAGAGGTGCGCTTCGCTGACCTTGCCGATCGCGCCTTCGCGGATCATGGCGGCACCCGTGCGGTAGGCGGCGTCGCTGTGGATCTGCGTGCCCATCTGCGTGACGAGGTTGTTCGACTCGGCGAGCTGCATCATGGTGCGCAGCTCGGCGATGTTGTGCGCCAGGGGTTTTTGGACGTGGACGTGGATGCCAAGCTGCATCGCGGCGATGGCGATCGGGCCGTGCATGTGGTCGGGTGTCGAGACGAGCAGGGCGTCGATGTCGTTGCCCATCTCGTCGAGCATGACACGGTAGTCGGAGTAGGTCGCGGCCTGCTCGAAGTGGTTGGCGGCGTTGCCGAGGTTGTTGGTGTCGACATCGCAGAGGGCGACGACGCGGACGTTGTCGCCTTCACTGGAGGGCATGAGGTCGGACCAGCCCTTGCCCCCGACGCCGACGGCGGCGAGGTTAAGCGTTTCGTTGGCCTGCATGCCGTGGGTGATGCGTGGGCCAAGCAGGGGCATCGTCGCGGCGGCGGCGAGGCCGGCCTGGATGACTTGGCGGCGCGTAAGATGGGTGGGCATCCGGTAGGAGCTGGGTTCGAACATCGTGTGATTCCTTGTAGAGGGTTTGGCCAGCTCCACCCAGCCAATCACAGGACGCACGGTAGGGGGTGTGGGTTACACCGGTTGGTCCTGCGGCTCGATTATAACCACGCAAATCGATCCCGTGCCACCACCTGGGTTACCCCTATTGGGACTGGCAAAAGGTCTATGGCATCCGCGATGGGTGCAATGCCGACGTTTCCGCCCTACACTTGCCGCTCCGCACAAGCGAAAACAAGCGAGGTCACGCGTGATAAAAGGGATAAGCTACTGGTCGTTGAAAGGCGGGGCCGACGGCTCAGCCGACATCGCGCACGCCCTGAGCGACGCCAAACAGGCGGGCTTCGAGGCCCTCGAACTCGCCATCGGCACCCAGGGCCACCTCACCATCGACGCGACCGAGGAGCAGTGCAGCGACATCCGCGCCTACTGCGACGAGTCGGGCCTCGTCGTTGAGACCCTCGCCAGCGGGATGAGCTGGAAGGTCAACCCCGTGAGCGACGACCCAGGCGAACGGGCCCTCGCGATCGCACAAAACCGGCAGGCGATCGAACGCGCCGCCTGGCTCGGCTGCACGTCGTACCTGCTCGTGCCAGGCGTGGCGTGTACGCCATGGAACATCAACCAGGCCGTGCGATACGACCTCGCGCTCGAGCGTGCGACCCGGCTGGTGGGCGAGCTGCTCGAAACCGCGGAACAACTCGAGGTCGAGGTCTGCATCGAGAACGTATGGAACGGCATGTTCTATTCACCCATCGAGTTCGCCGACTTCCTCGACCAGTTCGCGAGCCCCTACTGCGGCGCGTACTTCGATGTCGGCAACGTCGTGGGCTACCACCAGTACCCCCCGCACTGGATCGAGCTCCTGGGCGACCGCATCAAGCGTGTCCACATCAAGGGCTTCCGCTTTGATTCCGCCAACAGCGCGTGGAAGTTCTGTCGGCTGCTCGAGGGCGACATCCCCTGGCGGCAGGTCATGACATCGCTGCGGCGTATCGGCTACGACGGGACGGTGATCGCGGAGATGATGCCCTATGCCGACGACCTGCTGACACAGACTTCGCAAGCGATGGACGAGATTTTTCAGCGCTGATCCCTTACAGGTCTGCCCCCGCCCACTTGATTCGGCCGGTGCTTGTCAGTATCACCTACAGACTTCCTCACACTCAACACCCCGTTCGCACTCAGATAAAGGATCGTTTCGCATGGCAATCAAAGTAGGTGTCGTTGGACTTGGCATGATGGGCTGGACCCACCTGGATGTGTACGCCAAGCTGGAAGGCGTCGAGGTCGTCGCCGTCGCCGACCGAGCGACCGATCGGCTCACCGGCAAAGAACGGCCCGGGGGCAACATCGAAGGGCAGGCCCAGGGCGGCTTCGACATCTCGAAGGTCAAGGGCTACACCGACGCCGCCGAACTCATCGCCGACCCCAACGTCGATGTCGTCGATGTCTGTTTGCCCACGCCGGCGCACGTGCCCTTCGGCCTGCTGGCGCTCGAGAACGGGAAGCACCTGCTGATGGAAAAGCCCCTCGCCCGCACTAGTGAAGATGCGCAGAAGCTCGTCGACGCCGCGCAGAAGAGCGGTAAGCTCGCGATGCCTGCGATGTGTATGCGGTTCTGGCCTGGGTGGACCTGGCTCAAAAAAGCCGTCGACGAGCAGACCTATGGCAAGGTCCTCGCGGCCAACTTCCGCCGCGTCTCCTCCCACCCGCAGGGCGCGTTCTACCAGAGCGGTGAGGCCTCCGGCGGCGCCGCGCTCGACCTGCACATCCACGACACCGACTTCATCCAGCACCTGTTTGGCATGCCCAAGGCTGTCACCTCGGTCGGCTACTCGAAGCCGACTGATGCGGTCGACCACATCATCACCCGCTACCACTACGACGGCGTGCCGATGGTCGTGGCCGAGGGCTCGTGGGCGTTGACCGAGGGCTTTGGCTTCTCGATGCGGTATACGGTGAACTTCGAGAAGGCGACCGCGACGTTCGGTGAGCCGGGCGACACCCCGCTCCGGCTTGTTGAGGAAGGCAAGGAGCCCGTGTTTATCGAGCTGGAGCAGGGGATGGGCTATGAGTACGAAATCGAGTACTTCATGGCGTGTGTCAAGAACGGGACCGCGCCCGAGCGTGTGACAATGACCGACGCGGCAAATGCCGTCCGGATCGTCGAGGCCGAGGTCGAGAGCGTCGGCACCGGCGGGACCGTGACGCTGGGTTGACCCGGCATCGCCTGGCCCCGAGATCCAGCCCACGCCTATCATGGCGGGGCGACCCGTGTACCCGGAGAAGACCGCCTTGAACGTCCAAGCCACCGAGCAACCCGACCCGCCCACCGCTGGGCGGGCGGGAGATGAGGCGCAACAGCGCAAGTACATCGGACTCGACCTGGGCGGCACGCACATCAAGGCCGGGCTGCTTGATGCGCAGGGCAAGGTGCTTCTTGCAGCCGTGTTCGATACGCCTGTCGACAGCACGCCGGGCTCGGTCGTGCAGCACATGTCCGACCTCACGCGTGGCGTTGCCTCAGAGGCCGGGGTGCCGATGGACGACATCGCGGCAGTCGGCATCGGCGTGCCGGGCCTGATCGATAGCGCGACCGGGGTAGTCAAGGCGTGCGTCAACCTGAAGGACTGGCACGACGTCCCGTTGCGTGAGCTCGCCGCCGAGGCGATCGGCAAGCCGGTGATCGTCGATAACGACGCTAACGCCGCGAGCTACGGCGAATTCTCCGTCGCGATGCGCCACACCCCCGAGCTCCAGCACCTCGCCCTCATCACTCTGGGCACCGGTGTCGGCGCGGGCATCGTCCTCAACCGTCAGGTGTTCCACGGCGGGGGCGGCATGGCAGGCGAGGTCGGCCACATGGTCGTCGTCCCCGGCGGGCACCTGTGCGCCTGCGGCCAACGCGGCTGTCTCGAGCAGTACACCTCCGCGACCTCCATGGTCCGCGACGCGACCGAGCTCATCGCGACGGGCAAACGCTCTTTCCTCGCGCAGGCGCTGAGCACCGGCGAGAAGATCACGACCCGCCACGTCTTCGCCGCGGCCGAGCAGGGCGACCGCATGGCCAACCGGCTCATCGAAGACGCCGCCAAGTACCTCGCGATCGCGTGCATCAACCTCTGCCGTGTAATCGATCTCGAGATGATCGTCATCGGCGGCGGGGTCGCCAACGCCGGCGAAGCGCTTGCCGCGCCGCTGCGTCAGGCGTTCTATGACCAGACCTGGAACATCGCCGGCGCCTGCGAGCCCACCTTGCAGGTTACGACCCTCGGCAACGACGCCGGGTACATCGGCGCCGCCGCACTTGCCAAAGCGATGGCCGAATCACGCTAGACTACCGCGCTCTGTCCCGACGTTCCCCGGAAACCCACCATGCCCTTGTCCGCTAACAAACTCGCTTTCTGCTCCTGGTCGACCCAGCCCAACTGCCCTAAGTGCCTCATCAAGAGCGCTGCCGACATCGGGCTCTCAAGGGTCCAGCTCCACCTCGACCCCGTCGCGCTCCAGCCCGAGTGGGCCGACACCCGGGCGGCGCTGGACGACGCGGGTATCAGCGTGATCTCCGGCATGTTCACCCCCCTCGGGGAAGACTACACCACGCCCGCGACGATCAAGGCGACCGGCGGGGTCGTGCCCGATGAGCATTGGGATAACAACGTCGAGAACTTCCGCAAGGTCGCCGAGGTTGCCAAGCAGTTCGAGCTGCCCTACGTCTCGCTGCATGCCGGCTTCATCCCCGAAGACGACCAAGCCGTTCACGACCGTGTCGCCGATCGACTCAAGCAGCTTGCCGCGATTCTCCACGACACCGCCGGTGCATCGCTCCTGCTCGAGACGGGCCAAGAGACCGCCGAGTCCCTGGGCCGGTTCCTCGCCCACGCCGATGACAAAAACCTCGGTGTGAACTTCGACCCCGCCAACATGATCCTCTACGGCATGGGCGACCCCATCGCCGCGATGAAGCACCTGCTCCCGCACATCCGGCAGGTCCACCTCAAGGATGCGACCAGACCGCCTGAGCCCGGGGCCTGGGGCGCGGAGGTCACCGTTGGCACAGGCGAGGTGAACTGGGACGCTTTCTTCAACGTCCTCAAAGATGCGGGCTACAGCGGCGATATGGTCATCGAGCGCGAGGCAGGGGACGACCGCATCGGCGATATCAAGCAGGCCGTCGCCTACGCGCCGCAGTTTTTCGCATAGTCCCGCCCAGTCCAGCCCCGTGTCGATCAGCCCGCGGCCAGTGCCGTCTCGGGCTGGGCGAGCGTGAGGTTTCGGCCATAGGTGTCGGGCTCGAAGATGTGAAGCTGGTCGGCGTCCGCGTAGAGCGTGATGGCGGTGCCGGGGTCGAGCAGCTCCGCCTTGACGCGTGCGACGATGGCTTCGCCCGAGTCGGTGGTGGTAAACAGGTCCATCGTGCTGCCCAGCGGCTCGGTCACACCGACCTTGGCGCTGATCGTGGCACGGCTATCGTCGGCGCTGCCGGTCGGGTGCAGGTGGAGCCCCTCCGGACGGACGCCGAGAACGACCGCCTGGCCGACGTGCCCCGCGGCGAGGTCGGCCTTGTCGTCGCGTAGCCGGAGGTCGATCCCGCCCCCGACAAAGTAGATGCCATCGTTGCGCTGCTGGAGTTCGCCCTCGACCTGATTCATCGGGGGCATGCCGACGAAGGACGCGACAAAGCGGTTGGCCGGCCGATGGAACACGTTGAGCGGGGTATCGCACTGCTGGATCTCGCCGTCGCTCATCACCACGACCCGGTCGCCCAGTGTCATGGCCTCTTCCTGGTCGTGCGTGACGTAAATCGTGGTGGTCTTGAGCCGATGGTGCAGACGCTTGAGCTCTGCGCGGGTCTGGACACGGAGCTTTGCGTCGAGGTTGGAGAGCGGCTCGTCAAAGAGAAAACATGCCGGGTCGCGGACGATCGCCCGCCCGACCGCGACGCGCTGGCGCTGGCCGCCCGAGAGCGCTTTGGGCTTGCGGTCCAGCAGCGCCTCGATGCCCAGCAGCCCGGCGGCCTCGCGTACCCGGCGGTCGATCTCCGGCTTGGGGGTCTTGCGCAGCTTGAGGCCGAAGGCCATGTTTTTGTAGACCGTCATGTGCGGGTACAGCGCGTAGTTCTGGAACACCATCGCGATGTCGCGGTCTTTGGGCGAGACGTCGTTGATCACCCGGTCGCCGATCGCGATGGTCCCGCCGCTGATCTCTTCGAGCCCGGCCACCATACGCAGCGTCGTTGATTTGCCGCAGCCCGAGGGGCCCACGAGCACGACAAACTCGCCGTCGGCGATGTCGAGGTCGATCCCTTTCACGGCTTCGACATCGCCGGCGTACACCTTGCGGACAGAGCTGAGCGTGACAGTAGACATAGCGGTTTCCTGGAGACTTCGAGAAAACCAATGTAGCACACGCGGCGTGGGGATGGAAGAAAAACAGCCCGCTTAGGCGGGCTGTGTGTGTGGCTGCGGGGTTGGGCACGATGCCCTTTGTGGCGTTTTACTTGAAGACGCTGTCGTCTTCGACCGCGGGCCGACCCTCGACCACGCCGGGGCGTGGGGCGGTTTCGACGTCCCCACGGACGGGGGCGGCGGGGGCCGGGGCGTTGTTGACGGCGGGGCGTTCGCCGGCCTTGGTGAGGAAGATCTCGACCCGGCGGTTGGCCTGGTTGCCGCGTTCGCCGTTGGCGGCGATGGGCTGGGTCGCGCCGCGTCCGCCGGAGGTCAGACGGGCGGCGGCGATCTGGTTGGCTTCGAGGACGCGGGCGACGGCGTCGCCGCGGTTGCTCGAAAGCCCGCGGTTGTCGATGTGGAGCTGGCGGCCTTGCGCGGAGGTGACGGGGACATTGTCGGTGTGGCCGATGACCATGATGTCAAAGTTGCGGGCCTGGCCGTCGTTGAGCACGCGGGCGAGTCGGGCCAGCGCGTCCTTGGCACCTTCGTTGACGTCGGCCGAGCCGAGCGCGAAGGTCAGGTCGCTGCGCAGGCGGATCATGCCGCGGGCCTCGTCGAAGGTCATCAGGTCGGGGTTGGCGCGGGCGAGCTCGGCCAGGGCGTCGCTGACCTCGGGCGGCAGGACGTCGCGGATGATGATCTCGGGCTGCTGGTTGGCGGCTTCGGCGAGCTGCATGTTCGCGCGGGCGAGTTCGGCCAGGGCGTTGTCGAGCGCGAGCTGGACGCGGTCACGGTCGGCGATGGCGGCAGCGGTCGCATCGCCCCGGCCACGCATCATCCCGATGGTCTCGTCCTTCTGGGCGAGGGTCGAGCGTAGGCGGGCGATCTGGGCCTCAAGGTCAACCACACGCTCTTCGAGTCGGCGGTTGATCTCGGTCATATCGTCGAGCGAGGAGTTGGCGACACAGCCCGTCGAGAGCGCGGCGGCGGCGAGGAGGGTGGCGGTTGTGAGCAGGCGGGTGACAGTCATCGGGGTTTCCTTCCGGTGGGGGCCCGGTCGGCTGGCGGATCCGGGGCGGTCAATGAGTTCGATCCATGAACGACAGAGAGTCGGAGAAGCCGACGCCTGGGCGTTCAGGGCCCAAGCGGTCGGGTCGTGGTACGGCTAAAATCACCGCCTCCGGTGTGGAGTTTAGCGGCAGTTGGCCCGCATGGAAAACCGGCATCGGCGTGTCGGCGGCCGTCCGCCTGTCGATTATCGGGTCCGCGATGGGGCAGCCATGAAACAAGGTCCACCGACAGTTATACAGGCCGGGGCGGTCCGCGACGCGGCGGGGGTCGACGCCCGGCCCGGGGTGGTGTGGGTCGAGCGTGGACAAGTTGTCGCAAGCGGACCACCCCGCGTCGTCCCACCCCCGGTGCTGGAGCAGGCGCGGCGGATCGAACTCCCCGGGGCGTTGGTCTTGCCCGCGATGGTGAATGCGCATGCGCACCTGGACCTGACGTCGGTGGGCCCGAGGCCTTACGACCCGGCGGGGGGGTTTGTTGGCTGGGTCCAGATGTTGCGTTCGCACCTGCCCGGCGAGGCCGGGTCGGGCGGGCGGGTGCAGGCGGACTGGCTTGCCGCGTCGGCCAGGGCGGGGGCGGCGATGTCGCTCGCGGCAGGCGTTCAGGCGGTGGGCGATATCAGCGGTGTCGCGCAGACCGCGCAGGTACGGCGCGCCGCTGGGCTGGCGGGGGTGACCTATGTCGAGGCCTTCGGGCTGGGGGCGCCCAACGATGCGGAGGGGTTGGCCGAGGCCGCGCTGGGGGGCGAGGGGCTCCAGCCACATGCGCCATACTCGGCGGGGCCCGCGCTGTATGCGGCCGCTGCGGCGTCTGGCCGACCTGTCGCGACGCACCTCGCGGAAACGTTGGACGAGCTTGCGTTTGTCGCGTCGCTCTCGGGCGCGAAGATGGACTTTGTCCGATCGATCGGCCGGTGGCAGGAGCGTTTCGCCTCGGGCTACGGCAGGGGCGCGTCGCCGGTCCAGTGGATGCGCCCGCACCTCGAACGCGCTGCGCCGGCGGGTGGCTGGCTGCTCGCGCATTGCAACTACGTTGAGGATGATGACATTGCGCTGCTCGCCGACACGAACGCCTCGGTGGCGTACTGCCCGGTCGCCAGCGCGTATTTCGGGCATCCGCACGGCGGCCAGCCCGCACACCGCTACCGCGACATGCTCGCGGCGGGGGTCAACGTCTGTCTCGGCACGGACTCGATCGTGTGCGCCGACCCGGACGATCCACAGCCGCTGGGTTTGCTCGGTGCGATGCGTGCGTTGTACCGCCGAGACGGCACCGACCCGGCGACGTTGCTCGCGATGGCGACTGTCCATGGCGCTCGCGCGCTCCGCATGCCGGCTACGACCGCGACGCTGCGGCCCGGTGCGCCCGCGCGTTTTGCGCTGATCGATATCGATCCGAATCAGGATGACGATGTATTGCGGCAGGCGATGAGGGGAGATGCGCGGATCGAGCCGCTCGACCTGACCTGATACCGTGTATCGGGTTGGCGCTGGGCCTGCATGGCTTCGCGAGCGACCGACGCGAGGCGCGTCGCCACAACGCCAATGTCGCGGCCGATTGTACGCCGGACGAAACAGTACAACGATGCGGAAACACTTGGAGCCCTGCCTTGAACACCCCTACCGATACGAAGACCCCTACCCTTGGCTACATCGGCCTGGGCATCATGGGCGAGCCGATGGCGCGGAACCTGATGCAGGCCGGCTACGGATTGGTTGTCTATAACCGCACGGCAGCGAAGGGCGACGCGCTGGTGGCGGCGGGGGCGCGTCGTTCGGCATCGCCCGCGGAGGTCGCGCGGTCTGTTGGTGGCGAGGGTGTGGTGTTTCTGAATGTCACCGATACGCCGGACGTCGAGCACGTCCTGTTCGCGGCGGAGGTCGGCTTGATCCACGGCGCTGCCGAGGGGTTGGTTGTGGTGGACCACTCGACGATCGCGCCGCTCGCGACGCAGGGGTTTGCGCAGCGGCTGGCCGAGCGCGGGGTGACGCTGATCGATGCGCCGGTGTCGGGGGGGGATGTCGGCGCGCAGCAGGGCACGCTGAGCATCATGTGCGGCGGGGACGAGGCGGTGTTCGAGCGCGTGCGGCCGCTGCTTGAGGTGGTGGGCAAGAGCGTGGTGCGACTGGGCGGCCCGGGGATGGGGCAGGCGTGCAAGGCGTGTAATCAGATCGCAGTGGTTAACGCGCTGCTGGGTGTCTGCGAGGCGGCGGCGTTGGCGAAGAAGGTCGGGCTCGATGTCGACAAGATGATCGAAGTCGTCGGCGGCGGGGCGGGGGGTTCGTGGCAGATCAGTCACCTGGGGCCGAAGATCGCCCGGGGTGACCACGCCCCGGGTTTTATGGTTGATCTGGTGCTCAAGGACCTGGGTATCGTGCAGGACACGGCCCAGAGCGTTGGGCTACCCATTGCCGGGACCGCGACAGCGCAGGGGTATTTCCGCAGCGTTGCGTCGCACGGCGGCGGTAAACTAGGGACGCAGGCGATGGCGAAAGCCCTTGAAGCCCTCGGGGGTTTCAGCTTCACCGATTCCGCGGAAACCTAGCCAGGGACATTGCATGACCGAGGGCGAACAGATTGATTCCACCGCGAACGTTGATATGGATTCGTCGCCGAAGGTGATTGAGGCGGCCGATCCGCCCGTGCTGGACGAGCCCATGCCGATGGATGCGGGCGAGGCGGTGCGCGGGCTTTTTGGGCCGCGCCCGATGCTGTTCCCTAACGCCTACACCTGGCTGCTGCTGTTCTCGGCGCTGGACATCATGCTGACCTGGGTGATCCTCACCAAAGGCGGACGCGAGGTCAATGCGATCGCCGAGTGGGTGATTCGTCGGTTTAGTCTCGAGGGCATGATCGTCTACAAGTTTGTGCTGGTGCTCGTGTTTGTATTGATCTGCGAGCTGGTGGGTCGGCTGAGGCACCGCTCGGGCCGAACGCTCTCGGCTGTGGGCGTCGCGATCGCGTCGGTGCCGGTGCTCTGGTCGACCTGGCTGCTCTTTGACTACTTCGTGTAAAGATCCACGCCGGGCTGCGTGCTACTGCCTTGCACGGTACTCGTCCCACAATTCGTCGAGTGTTTGGCCGGTGACTTCTTCGAAGATGTCGTCGTTGTAGCGTCGCTGGCGTGCGGCGGTGTTGAGACGGACGACGATGCCCGGCGCCTTGTCGGCTTCGAGCCAGAGGAAGAACCCGGCGGTGACGCGATAGCCCTGCCGATAGCCGCGCTCCTCGTTTGGCCGACGGAACCAGCGTTGCGGCTTACCCTCGTAGATCGCCCAGCGCAGGTAGTCCGCGATGCCTTCGGTCACCCACGACGGGGTTCGCCCGCGGTAGTGCTGGACGATGTGGACCAGCTCATGGATGACCAGCCCGATGTCCTCGGGGTGGGATTCGATCCAGTGCGAGGACACGACGATGCGGTTGCCCTGCGCGTAGGCGACGCCTTCGTTGGAGTTTTGGATCACGAGCCGGACTTCGTAGAGTGTTTCAAAGTCCTTGGTCGGCAGCATGTTGACCAGCCGCGGGTGCCACTCGATCATCAGGTCGCGTGCCGATTCACCCCAGGCGACCAGCTCGGGCTTGTCCTGGACCTGCGTCGTGTCGAGCTCGACCTCAAGGGGCCGGGGCTCGTTGCCCTGTGCCCACGCCGTGCCGGGGCAGGCCACCAAGAGGAAAAGGACGAGCAGGGCCTGGGCAAACGCGTGTTTCATGACGGGGTCCGGTGGGGGTCAGGGGTTAGTCTGCGGTATCGACGCAATTCCCGTCGATGTCATACGGCTGAAATGGCGCGGGGAACGTTTTTGTCAGCAGCGTGCTGGTCGCGTCGAGCGAGCGGAGGTGCGCGACGAGGGCGTCGTTGCCGACTCGGCGGTGGAACGCACCCATGGATTCGCCGGGCTCGCGGTTGGCTTTGTAGTAGTCAAACAGCGCGGCGGTGACGGTCACGGCGTCTTTCTTACTGACGCGGCGGAGCAGCCATTGTTCGCCGCGTTCGGGCTTGTCGGGGTTGAGCCCAGTGACCCACTGGCCCTGGTAGCGGGCGTCTTCGGAGCCGCCGAGCTTCAGGGCGTACTGGTCGGGGCCCTGGCCGACCCAGCCGATGGTCTTGGTGGCGGGGCGGAAGCACTGGCGTTCGCAGCCGGTGACGCCGATGGACTCCTGCATATCGCCGTAACCGAGGGCTTCGAGTTCGTCCATCAGGGTCGGTTCCCACTGCTCGGAGTCGGTGTACGCAAGCCGGCACGTCGGCAGGCCGACGCAGGCACCAGAGAGAACGCGTAGCGAGGAGAAGCTATTGCCTTTGCGTTTCCCGTAGCCATACTCGGCCAGCGCGGCGTCGAAATCGTCCTTCGCGTCGGGCTCAATGCCGGTGAAGAGCAGGTCCTGGTTCGCGGTAATCATCAGCTCACAGCCGAACTTGTCCAGCAGCGGCTGGACCATCGCCTTCTGCCGGCCGTTGCCCGAGGCACCGTCAACGTCGATGAGTCGGCCGTTCTCGATATACGCGCCAAACGCCAGCTTGCCGGTCGTTTCGAGGGTCTGCCAGCCGTGGTGCATGTGCCGTGGGCCGATGTCAAACCCGGGGTCGGGTTGCTCAAACTCGGCACCGAGCGCGCGGGCCTGCTCCTGGTACCACGCGATGCCCTGCTTCTGCACGACGTATTTCATGCGGGCCCAGACCCGGTTCTGGCGGTCGCCCCATTCCTTGTGGACGTCGACGATGGCCTTCATGGTCGGGAACAGGTTCTCCGGCGACACCCGGGCGAAGGGGAGGGCCATCCCGGCGAAGGTCGGCTTGCCGTTCTTCTCGCCCTGCCCCCCGCCGATGAAGACTTCGTATGCGACGACCTTCTCGTGCTCGACGACCGGCGCGACACCGATCTCGCAGGCGCGGGCCTCGACGCAGTTGTCGCCGACCACGTTGCCCTCGGCGTCGCGTGTCACGGCGGCGAAGGCGATCTTGAACTTGCGGTTGAGCAGCTGCTTGCCGTAGCTGTACTGCTGGGCCGGGTCGTCGATGCAGTTCGGGTCGACGGCGAAGACCTGGATGTGCGGCGCGGCGGGCAGACGGAAGTAGTCGCCGTAGTCATGCGCGAGCTTGTTCGCGTCGCAGATCGGGCTGAACTTACTCAGCGGGCAGCCCATGACGTTGCGCACATTGTCGCCGCAGCCATTGAGGGTGTAGAACCCGGTGGTCGCGACGTCCTGCACGAGGTTGACCAGGTCGGGCTTTTTGAGCCAGTGGTATTGGATGTTCTGGCGGGTGGTGAGGCGGAGCGAAGGCCCGCCGTCGGGGTTGTGGTCGCAGTACTTGTCCGCGATCTGGTCGAAGACGCGCCACTGGTCGGCGGTGAACGACCCGCCGCCGGGCACGGTCACGCGGACCATGTAGAGCCAGTCCTTCTCGCGGCCGGTCTGCGCTCGGTTGTACTCGAGATAGATGCCGTGGCTCTTCGCGAGCTGCTCGGAGTCTTCGGCGATGTTGCCGTTGTCCAGGTCACGGACATGCTCGGGCAGCGCGCCGACGACGCCGTTGGAGTCGCGCTTATATTTTTCGACCTTGTTGATTTGGTCGTCGGGCGTGCGGAGATTGAGGTCGGGGGTTTTGGCGGGGGCCATGGGGCAGTAGCTCCGGGGTTATCGGCCGGGTCGGGCAAAACGAACCATTGTAGAGCGGGTAAAAACCGGGGCAAGCGTATCGACTAAGGGGTATCCCGTGAAAAAACGCGTCATACTGCATTGGCGGGCTCTGCTGGCCGAAGATAACGGTGATAAGATGTCGCCTTGCCCGAGATACGGGCCAGATCAGGGAGATCGTTTCGATGCATATTACGATGGTTGGGACCGGTTATGTGGGCCTGGTGACGGGCACGTGCTTCGCGAACGTCGGCAACGACGTGACGTGCCTGGATATCGATCAGAAGAAGATCGACAAGCTCAACAACGGCATCTCGCCGATCTACGAGCCCGGCCTGGACGAGATGATCAGCCGTAACCACAAGGCCGGCCGACTCAACTTCACCACCGAAGCCGCCCCCGCCTACCAGTCGGCGGAAGTCATCTTTATCTGCGTGGGCACTCCAAGCGACGCCAACGGCCGGGCCGACCTGAAGTACGTCCTCGCCGCCGCGGCCGACATCGGCAAAGCTATCGAGGCCGCGCCCGGCGCGACCGGTGGCGGAGAGCAGGAACGGCGGGCCAAGATCATCGTCGTCAAATCGACCGTCCCCGTCGGCACCAACAAGAAGGTCCAGGCCGAGATCGCCAAGCACACCACCAAGCCCTTCAAGATGGGGTCGAACCCCGAGTTCCTCAAAGAAGGCGCCGCGATCAACGACTTCAACAAGCCCGACCGCGTCGTCATCGGTGCCCAGGACGAGGGCACCGGCGAACGCCTCCGCAAGCTCTACGACCCGTTCGTCCGCAACGGCAACCCCGTGTTCGTGATGGACATCCCCTCGGCCGAGATGGTCAAGTACGCCGCCAACGCGATGCTCGCGACCAAGATCTCGTTCATCAACGAGATCGCCAACCTCTGTGAAGCCTACGGCAGCGATGTCGATGAAGTCTGGCGCGGTATGACCACCGACAGCCGGATCGGCAACAAGTTCCTCTACCCCGGCCTGGGCTACGGCGGGTCGTGCTTCCCCAAGGACGTCCTCGCCTGCATCTCAATGGGCGAAGACTGCGGCCGACCGACCCAGCTCCTCGACGCCGTGCACAAAGTCAACCAGGCCCAACGCGACCGCTTCCTCCAGAAGCTCGACACCCACTTCGGCCCCGGCGGGCTGGCGGGTAAGAAGATCGGTATCTGGGGCATCGCCTTTAAGCCCGGCACGGACGACATCCGTGAGGCCCCGTCGCTCACCGTCATGGAAGCCGTGCTCGAGCAAGGTGGCACCATCACCGCCCACGACCCCGTCGCGCACGAATCGTGCCAGGACCACGGCATGGGCGACCGGGTGACCTACGTCGACGACCCCTACGACGTCCTCGACGGCGCGGATGCGCTCATCATCTGCACCGACTGGCCCAGCTTCAAGCAGCCCGATTTCGACCAGATGCGTGCCCGCATGAACCACCCCGTCATCTTCGACGGGCGAAACCTCTACCGGCCCGAGGCGATGCGCGAAGACGGCTTCTCGTACTACTCCGTGGGCCGAGAGGTCGTGAACCAGTCCAACGTGACTGCGGGCTGACCGCTGCCCAACAACCAGGCATTTGGCATCGCCGCGCGGCCCTCACCATCGGGCCGTGCGGCGTTTTGACGATCACTCATCCAAACCGCGGGTCGGCGTCGTCATGCCGCGCCGCCGTCCGAGAGGTCCGATATCGCCCGGGCTGTTCGGCGGTATCGCCAAAGGCTGACCGCCGCGCCCATCGCCAGCAACACAAACGCGGAGCCCACCCCCAGGACACCCCACTCGAGCTGGCTGTCGGGGGTGACGTCCCGTAAGAGGTCCCACCCGGAACGGAGCCCACGGGCCGCGCGGTGCAGCATCGCGAGCGGGGTATGCCCAAGCAACGCACACCCAAGCAGGCCCAGGGCAACGAGGTGCATCCACCAGACCCGATCGCGTAGCGCAAGCCAGAGCACGATCCCGGCCGACGCGACCAAAGCAAGGCGCAGCGGCGAAACATAGAGATTGATCGGCACATCAATGAGCCCGACAAGCGACGGCGGCGCAGGCAGCGCTGCGGCAAGCCCCGCGCTCACGAGCACCAGCGCCGTCCCTGTCGCGACGCGACGCGAGCCCAGCTGCACGAGCTGACGCCCCGTGACGACAGCGAGTCCGAGGAGCACCGGCGAAACATAGGCCGAGAGGTAGCCCGTCCCGTACACCCATGGCCCGACGCCGGCGTGTGCGATGGCCGAGAGCACCGGCAAAAAGACGACCCCGGTATGGACCAGCGACTGGAGCTGGCGGAAATCCCGGTGGGGTGCGGCGCTGCAGTGTGACCACGTGCCTGGCAGCGCGTGCAGCGCGACCAGGGCACCGACCCCAGCGAAGACCCCGAGCATCGCACTCGGCGAGACAAAGCCGTCGCCGGCGATCCACCGCATCACCACGGGCATCAGAAACACCGCCGCGAGGTCCAGCCCGACGAGCGTGGTTGCGGCCGGACTGAGCCGTACGCCGACCCCGCGCGTCAGCGCGAGTGTCTTGATGAGCCCGAGGAGGCTGGCCACCACACCGATCGCGACGCCAGCGGTCAGACTGGCCGTCGCCGACTCGTGGTACACAAACCCCAGGTCGATCATCAGCAGCAACGCGAGCCCGAGCAGGTGACGCGCATCACGCACGAGCGCTGCGCTCCGAGCAAGCAGCAGGCCGAGCGCGATCACCATGAGCTCATACAGGTTCAGCAGGCCGAGCAGGCCCAAAAGCAGCAATAGGGCCTTGGGGTTCTCCGCGTCGGCGTGGATGAATCGGCTGATCGCGAAGCAGCCGGCGAACATGCTCACGCCACTGAGCAGGAACAGCGGGTTGCGGTCGATGATCCAGTGCCACAGCGGCGCCGGCGAGGTCGGTGGTTCGCCTGGCGAATCGATCAGCACCGTCTCGCCGTTCGGGTCGGCCGGGGGCACGGTCGTTGCGGATTCGGGTGTGTTGTGGGGGGGCTGGGGCACGGTCCACCATCCTTTCAAGCGACGCACGGGCTGCGATGCGACATGCGGGCGCAGCCACCGCGCGCGGGAAAAAATCCCAGGCAAAAGTGCCCCGTCGGCCGTGCATGAGGGGTATGCGGTCGGCCGCGCCGATGGCAGGACGCGGCCGCGGTGATTGCAACCGCAACCCGTTACCGCCATCGGCATCGGCCCGGTTGGCATAACACCACCCGCCAAGCGGACCGGGGCAAACTCGGTTGTGTGGGGGAAGCGAGAGAAGGGAAGGATGGGGATGAAGATGGCAATAGAGATTGGATCGCCCGCACCTGTTCCCACACATTTCAGATTGTCTGACTCAACTCTATCGCGCGGCCGCCCAAACACCAAGCACTTTTTGGCGCGACGAGAAGCAAAATGCTCTTACCGCTCGCGCTTGTCGAAGTCTTGTTCCGATGTGCCGGCCGCGGAGCGCATGTGCATACCGGTCACACCGCCGGGGCGCGATGCGTTGCGCCACGACTGAGCAGTTGGGGCTTGTTGAAAGTCAGGACATCGGCGCCGCGATTTAGCCGCCGATGTGCAGGTGGCTCGTGTACTCGGCGAGCCGTGCGTCGAGGTCGGCCCGCTTGATTTCTGCGAGCCGATCGGTCGAGAACTTCTCGATCGTGTAGCTCGCGACGACGGTGCCGTAGGCCATCGCTCGTTTAATTGCATCGACCGAGACGTCGTCTTGCTCGCAGAGGTAGCCCATCATCCCGCTGGCGAAGGAATCGCCCGCGCCGGTAGGGTCGACGACATCCCTGGCGGGGAAGGCGGGGAGCACACCCGTGCCGTCCTTGTGCCGAAGGATCGCGCCGTGTTCGCCCTTCTTGACAATGACAAACGTCGGCCCCATCGCGAGCACCGCGTCGGCGGCGCGGATGATGTTGTTTTCGCCGGTCAGCAGCTTCGCCTCCGAGTCGTTGAGCACAAACCCGTCGAGGCGCTTCAGCAGGTCTTTGAGCAGGCCCTGCTCGGTCTCGATCCACAGGTCCATCGTGTCCGCGACGACGAGCTTGCGGTCGGGGAACTGGTCGAGCAGTGAGAGCTGCGCCGCGGGGTGCGTGTTGGCGAGGAAGACGTACTTCGAGTCGCGGTAGTCGTCGGGGACGGGCGGCAGCGCCTCGCCCAGGACGTTGATCTGGACCTCCAGCGTGTCGCGGTCGTTCATGTTCTCGTGGTACCGCCCGTGCCAGCGGAAGGTCTTGGACCCCGCACGCTTCTCGAGCCCCTGGGTACACACATCGAACTTCGCAAACTGCTGATGCAGATGGTCGGGGAAGTCGTCACCGACCGCCGCGACCAGGCGGACGTTGGTGAAGTACGACGCCCCGGCCGCGAAGTAGATCGACGAGCCGCCGAGCACCTCGTCGGCGCGTTGGCCGTCGGGGGTTTCAATGGTGTCGATGCCTACGCTGCCGGTCACGATCAAGCTCATGTTCGAAGTCCGATGTGCGATGCTCGATGAGTAAAAACCAGGTGCTTGAGGCCCGACACATCGCACATCGGGCTTCGCACAGCAAACATTACTTCAAGCCGCCCATCTGGCAGACGAGCTTCCATTCATGGGCCGTCACCGGCTGCACACTCAGGCGGGAGTTCTTCACCAGCACCATCGCGTCGAGCTTTGGGTTCTGCTTTACGTCCGCAAGCGTGACGGGCGTCGGCATCGGCTCGACCGCCTTCACACACGGGTAGCCCCAGGGGGTGTCGGGCTGCGCAGGGTCGGGCACCCAGGCCTTGCTGACCTCGACGATCCCGACGATGCACTTCTCGTTGACCGAGTGATAGAAGAAGCAGTGGTCGCCCTTCTTCATCGCCTTGAGGTTGTTGTTCGCCTGGTGGTTCTTGACGCCGTCCCACTCGGTGGTTTTGCGCGGCGAAGCGAGCTGGTCGTCCCACGACCAGGTGCCCGGTTCCGATTTGATCAGCCAGTAGTTCATAGGGTGAGGGTCTCAGGTCTGGGGTCTAACTCTGTAAGGACGTGGTCGCATGAGGACGTAGCCGCATGAATCCACGCCGACGCTGAGTCCGCGAAGCGTCTGGTCGGGGCTACGCCTCCATGTGTTGCCGCGCGGCCGCGACGCAGCGGCGCATCCGTTCGAGCGTCGCGTCTTTGCCCAGCAGCTCCAGCGTCACATCGATCGGGGGCGTCACCGGCCCACCCGACACCGCGATCCGAACCGGCTGGGCATACTTGCCCATGTTGATCCCCGAGGCCTCGGCCAACTCGTTGATCTTCTCATGCGCCGCGGCCCCGAACCCCTGGGCAGGGAGGTCGGCAAAGGCCGAGAGCATTTCATCAAGCAACGCGACGCCTTGCGCCTCATTGCCCAACATCGCCTTGCGGATCGCCTTGGGGGTGAAGTCGTACTCGACTAGATCATCATCCGCGCACAGGTAGCTGTTCGCATCCAGCGGGTCGGGCAGCACGTGCGTCCGCTCCTGCACCGCTTCGCAGAAGGCGTGCCATTTCGCGGTGTCCTGGAACACGGACGACTGGGCCCATCCGGGGCGGTACGCGAGAACGTACTTTGTCATCCGGTCCACGAACTTGCCCGGCTCGAGCGCACGGACCGCGGTCGCGTTGAAGTCCTTGAGCTTCACACGGTCGAACGTCGAGTTACTCTTGCCGATCCGCTTGAGCGAGAAGTGGTCGCAGAGGAAGTCGAGGTCGAAGTGCTCAAGGTCATCGCCGGGGTTCCAGCCCAGCAGGGCGATGTAGTTGAGCAGGGCGGATTGGAGGTAGCCCGCGCGGCGGAAGTCGTCGACTTCGATCTCGGGGAGCGTTACCCCATACTCCGTTGATAGCACTAAAACCACCAGGGAGTCGTCGTTTTTGGCATCAATGAAACCCTCAATGGCATCTCGCCCCAGTGAGATAAGTACTCCGGAGCCTTGATGCTCGAGTTTTCTTAGTTCGTCGCCTTGGACTAAAAAATCAACAAAGCTATCTCGGCCTCGTTTCTCGATCTCTTCAAGCATTGATTTTCGTAGCGCCTTCGCCTTATCCCGCTTGCTCATCTTCGAGCCGCCGGGGTTCATGATGCTTGGCGTATGCACCCACACCGGGCGTTGCCACGTCTGGGCGTCGCCGGTGATCTCGGCGAGGGTGTCGTAGAGCGCCGCGTGCTTGGTGGTGTTGCTCAGGTGCTCTTGCCCGCGGATGACGTGGGTGACCTGCATCAGCGCATCATCGACGACCACGGCGAAATGGAAGGTCGGCAGCTTGCCGCCGTCGTCGCCCTTGCGGATGACGAAGTCTTCGAGGTCGTCTTGGCCGACGCGGATGTCGCCGAAGACCGCGTCGGTGAACGCGATGTCTTTGTCCATGCGGAAGCGGATGGCGCCGTCGTCCTCGTAGGCCTTGCCGGCGTCGAGGAGGATCTGGACGTACTTGTCGTAGATGCCGTCGGCGGCGCGCTGGCTCTGGAAGTAGGGGCCGTGCTCGCCGAGTTGGCGGTCGCGGTCGTAGGGGTCGTAGTCCGCGTCGTCGGCCGCTTTGCCGCAGCCGCAGCCGTGCTTGGTGCAGGGGTACTTGGGGCCTTCGTCGGAGAAGAGCCCGAGCCAGCCGAGGTCCTGGAGGATGCCCTTGGTGGACTCGGGGCTGGAGCGTTTGAGGTCGGTGTCCTCGATGCGGAGGATGAATCGGCCCTGATGCTTCTTGGCGAACGCCCAGGCGAAGAGAGCGGTGCGCGCGCCGCCGATGTGCAGCGCCCCGGTCGGGCTGGGCGCAAAGCGGGTCACGACGGGGCGGTCGGATGTCTCGGGGGTGTTTTCCGGTGGCATGGGCGGGATTGTAGCGGGTTCCGCTCAATGAAATCACAGAGGTCACGTAGGCACAGAGGGCACTGAGATCCGATCTTCAGCCAAGCGCTGGTCGGAAGTCTCCGTGATCTCTGTGACGCCGTGGCCTCTGCGATTGACTTAGAACGCTAAACTGCCCCGCTATGAGCAGCACCCAACAGCCCGACGCCCCGGCCGAGAACTTTATCCGTCAGATCGTTGCCGACGATTTGGCCAGCGGGAAGCACACCGCGCCCGTCACGCGTTTCCCGCCCGAGCCCAACGGTTTTCTCCACCTGGGCCACGCCACAGCGGTCAACCTGTCCTACGGGATCGCGCGCGACCTGGGCGGCACGTTCCACCTCCGCTTCGACGATACCAACCCGACCAAGGAAGAGCAGCGCTACATCGATGCGCTCAAGGAAGATATCGCCTGGCTCGGGGCGGACTGGGGCAAGCACGAGTACTACACCAGCGACTACTTCGACACGCTCTACCAGTGGGCGCGGGTGCTGATCGAGCGTGGGCTCGCCTACGTCGATGACCAGTCGATCGAAGAGATGCGTGCCAACCGCGGGACGATTACGTCACCCGGCAAGGCCTCGCCGTTCCGGGACCGTTCGCCGGAGGAATCGCTCGACCTGTTTGAGCGGATGAAGAACGGCGAGTTCCCCAACGGCGCGAAGGTGCTTCGCGCGAAGATCGACATGGCTTCGCCCAACATGCTGCTGCGCGACCCGCCGATGTACCGCATCCTCCACGCGAGCCACCCCCGCACGGGCGACGCGTGGTGCATCTACCCGATGTACGACTGGGCGCACGGCCAGTCGGACTGGATCGAGGGGATCACCCACTCGCTGTGCTCGCAGGAGTTCGAGACGCACCGCCCGCTGTACAACTGGTTTGTTGACAAGCTCGACGAGGCCGGTGCTGCGCCCAAGGGCGTCGGCCACCACCCGCGTCAGATCGAGTTCGCGCGGAACAACGTCACGGGCATGATGATGAGCAAACGCAACCTGCTCGCGCTGGTCGAGGAGGGCTACGTCGCCGGTTGGGACGACCCGCGTATGCCGACGATCGCGGGGCTTCGGCGTCGCGGCTACACCGCCAACGCAATCGCGAAGTTCTGCGAATTGGCGGGGATGTCCAAGCGTGATAAGACGCTGGAGCTATCGCTGCTGGAGCACTGCGTGCGCGAAGACCTCAACAAGTCGGCGATGCGGCGGTCGGCGGTGATCGACCCGCTCAAGGTCGTCATTACCAACTACCCCGAGGGGCAGGTCGAGTACATGCCGGCCGTCAACAACCCCGAGGACGAATCCGCGGGGACGCGTGAGGTGCCTTTCACGCGTGAGTTGTACATCCAGCGGGACGACTTCCTCGAAGATGCGCCCAAAAAGTTCTTCCGCCTGTCGGTCGGGCGCGAGGTCCGGCTGCGCTTCGGCTACTGGGTCACGTGTACGGAGGTCATCAAAGACGGCGCGGGCAACGTGGTCGAACTGCACTGCACCTACGACCCCGAGACGCGCGGGGGCAACAACCCGCCGCCCGATGCCGAGGGCAATGTCCGCAAGGTCAAGGGCACGATCCA